>JAYWFM010000486.1:0-16883 GCA_043778825.1 Planctomycetota bacterium
CTGGGGGTCAGCTGAGCGCAACAGATTCGCTTTCTCCCCGCAAACCCAAGCCCCCCAACTTCCGCCCGTTTCACCAGGCCAGGGCCGGGGTGAGGGGGCCTGAGCGGGCGATATGGCCCCCTCACCCCAGCCCTCTCCCCCGCAGCACGCACTCACTGAAAGCCACATCGATCGCGGGGGAGAGGGGGCCGGAAACGTGTCTGTTGCCTTGTGGATCTGGTCCCCACGAAATCCTTCACGGCGTTGCCTGAAGGGGTTGTACACCTCGCCCGCTCGCTGGCGAGTCATCGAATCAAGCCAAACGACTCAGCTCCCGAGTCGTCCCTCCCCCATGATCTTGTACTACATGATCTTGTGAATAGGACTTCATCATCTTGTCCCCTGCGGACCGTTTGCGCGGCATGGACACAAAGAGGATCACAAGATCATGTAGTACAAGATCATGGGGTGTTGGCTCGTGCGGTGGCTCCCCGGCCTGCGTTTGAGGTCGTTCTCAGCATGGCATTCGGACCTTACTGGCGATGTAGAACCCTTTCAGGGTTCACTCGCGAGCGAGCGAGTTGACCCAGGGTGCGCTCCCTTCGGTCCCAACCCTAGGCTATCCCCTGTAACCCCTTCAGGGTACAGAGGGGTTTCAGGTCATAAAATAGTATCGCGGCGTGCGAGGTTTCAGACGTGAGTCGTACAAAGTGCGACTCGCAATCGTCGGTGAGACGCGGTCCAGTATTCTTGAATTGCCGCTCCAGCTAAGATTCATCCCGTTGTGGAAAACAGTTCATCTCCTTGTGAAGCGGCGTTCGTGTCCACTGACCAATTCTCGGAAGACGAAATCCAGCTGTTCCATCGGGACGGCTACTTGATTGTGCGTGGACTGGCTCCCGCTCTGCTCCTGGAGCGGATGCGGCAGGTCACGCTGGAGGGGTTGGCCCGGATCATCGAGCCGGTAGAGTTCGAGGCGGACCTGCACTATCCCGGCGCTCCTCCGTCGCGCGATGCCGAGGGAGGCCGCACGGTGCGGCGGCTGAAGCAGGCCCTGACCCGCGATCATGCGTTCCTGCAATGGGTCACGCTGCCGGGCGTGCTGAACCGACTGAAGCAACTTCTGGGGCCGAAGGTCGTCTGCCCGCTGACCCATCACAATTGCGTGATGACCAAGGAGCCGCATCACAGCAGCGACACCGGCTGGCACCAGGACATCCGGTACTGGTCGTTCACCCGCCCGGAGCTGGTCAACGTGTGGCTGGCTCTCGGTCCCGAGCGCCCCGAGAATGGATGCCTGAAGCTGATCCCGGGGACGCACCGCATGACGTTCGAGCGGGACCGATTCGACGAGGCGCTGTTCCTCCGCGAAGACCATCCGGCCAATCAACCGCTGCTGGCCCAAGTGGTCCACGCCCCGCTGGAGCCGGGCGATGTGCTGTTCTTCCACTGCCTGACATTCCACGCCGCGACCCGCAACTACTCGCCCCAGACCAAGCTCTCCGCCGTCTTCACCTTCCGCCCGGAAGACAACCCGCCGCTGCCGGACAGCCGCTCCAGCGGCTCGCCGGAATTGTTGCTGCCGTAGAGCTTGCGGCCATTGATGATTGACCCGGCGAGCCGGAGTGCGTCAGTACCCGGACCAGGGAGGAGGTGAAGGTGACAGAAGCCTTTCTCCTCACACGTTCTGGGCGTCTCTCGGGACTGGTCTGGGCATGGCCATCGACATCGCCATCCAGAAAATGGATGAACAAGATTCGCACGCCGACGATGCGTTTGCGTTGCATGGTCGTCAGCCTGGATTGCTACGAATCACCAAGGGATCGGGAGATGTCACCATGATCACTGCCACTGAGGGCGATGCAGATCTGGGCGTCTACTCGCGTGCTGCAGACAAGATCAAGAAATACGGGGCCAAGGGAGAATATCCTCCGATTACCTGCTGGGCATCGTAGGCGGTTAGGGTGGCACGCCCTGATTCTTCGAAGGGCGTGGTTCGCATCTCGCCATGTCTCGATGTCCCGCAAGCTCTCCCGAAACGTCAGCTGCGCGAACGCCAGACACAAAAACTGGTCGCGACACGAGAACCCCCGCAGCCGACTGTCGCCCTCGTACCGACGCACGCACGTGTTGAATTCGTGCCGCGGAAAGAACTCCCTGAGCTGCGAAAAGACCATCTGTCCCGACAACATCCGCCATCCCCCACCGGCCCGCCCACGTCGCAAAGGGTCGATTGTGACATCGGGAGTTGAGATCGTGCGCGCTCCAGATTCGACGCAAGCCTCGAGAATGACGGAGTGTTTCAACCAATCCCGATCCCATGAGCCGGACAGTTGTGGAAACCCCCGCCATAAAATCTGGCCGCACACTTCGAATCCCACAGCCCACCCACTGACTGGCTGACAAGGCGGTTCCCACCTATGATCCTCACCCCTTGGAGTCCCGCCTGCGGCACACGTGCCACAGCGAACCAAGTACCGAAGGCGTAGCTCAGTCGGTAGAGCAACGGACTTTTAATCCGTAGGTCCTGGGTTCGAGTCCCAGCGCCTTCATTTTTGTTTCTTCGATAGATGTCAGGGAAATAGCGTCTGAACCCAGGGAATCACCTGAGTTCCTGACGCCAGTTGCTGTCACCGCAGTCGGCGACGAATCATCAAGCGTCGTCAATGCGTTGCAAGAAAAGTCATCCGCTGGGCAGCATGGGGGGCAGCACGGCACTGGTGGTTGAGTCCCGGAAAACTGAATAGCCGCATCAGATTCGGGAGCGATCAGCAGGGAGGGCAGCCCCTGAACGGCTTGGCTCAAATCGGCCAGTCGGACATGGGAATAACGGTCCATTGTCAGGGTGATCGTCGAATGTCGGGCTAGCATCTGGGCGGTTTTGGGATGGACTCCGGACGACGCCAGCATCGAGACAAAGGAATGTCGGAGAGCGTGGAAGTCCGCCCGCTCGCCGTTGGCTGTCGCTGGTTTGAGGAATTCACTCTGCAACCGCTGGGCATGCTCCGCCGGGTTCTGCTCAGCTTCCCCGATCCAGTGGTCGCGGGTGGCCTGCAAGTCCTTCCGGAACATCACGGCGGCTTTCTCGGACCACGTACCGGGCCAGAGTCGTGCGGACCGGCGGATGGGTCGGGAACTCATCCACTGATCCAGCCGTTCGGCGACCTTGGGAAGGATCGGCAGCACGGCACCTCGACGAGACTTTTCCGTTTTGGCATTGATGGTGATCGTCGGCGACTCGGCAGTCAGGTCGAACGATTCCGGCGTCAGGTTGGCGAGTTCATTAGCCCGGAGTCCCGTCGTTGACGCCACCAAATACAACATCCCCCGATCTACTCCGGTCAATCCCCGGAACGATTCTGGGCTGGCCAAAGTTGCTTCGATCAAGCGGGTCAGTTCCATCGCGTCCAATGCCCGGCGTTCGACCCGGACATCGACCTTTGCATTCAGTCGCGAGAGATGGACAAACGGGTTTCTCGGGAGTCGCTGCGCTTTCACCAGCCAGTTGCCGAATCCTTTGACCGCAACCAAGTGGTGATTGCTGGTCGCAACACCGAAGCGTCCCTCGCTCTCTTCACGTCGAGACTTGAGCCAGTTGCCCACCTTGTCGGCGTTCAGATCCGCCAGTCGCTTGAATCCGCATCCGACCAATACCGCCCGAATCCGCGACAGCGTCAGCGTGACATGCTCCGGCGTGTTCGCCTTGGCTTCCAGAAACTCTCGAAACCCCTTGAGGTGTTCCGTCAGAGAACTCGTGAGATGTTCCTGAAACGGGTCGACGAGTCCGGACTTCCCCCGCTCGGCTTGTTCGACCAGCTTGTTGAGCATCTGCTGCGCGGCGGTCTTGTTCGTCGAGAGCGGAACTCGGCGAGTGATGCCGTCAGAGTCTTGATACTTGCTGTACCATTTCGACCGAGACTTCCTGACGACGCTGCCGGTGGCTGGGTCAGTGGCTGTGTACTTGTTGCGGTAGAGTGACGACATCGGCAATCCCTTTCAAATGAGGATGAGAATACGGTAACAGGAAGACAATCGGCGCGCAATCGCAATCAAGCGTCATCAATCGCCCCACTGGTCATTTCCGGTCCCTCGATTTCGATTCCGGCTTGAGGGTCTGCAAAACCACTACAGCCACCAAACCCACTCCCGGAGCGGACTTCGGCGACCCGCCAAGTCTTGGTCCCGTGAACATCCCGGCAAGTGAGGTGACGACCGGTGACGACGGTTCCCGCCAGCTTCCCGAGTCTCTTGCCGAGTGACTTCGGCGTCGGCAATTCATCGGCGGGCGTATCGCATAGCTCCACTAGCGTCTCTCGGATCGATGGATGTTCGGTGTCATTGGCGAGTCGGAGAATCTCCGCAGCCCCCAGCCCCTTGCCGTCCGGGTCAATACTCGGCCAGAGATGGAACAGGGCGCGGAGTGCGTTGGCCTGCGTATCACAGCGTTCGGCGAGAGCCAGTCACGTGTCACCGGGGTCGGGGAGTCCCGCAAAGACGACCGCATTCCGGACCAGATCCGACCAGCCTTCAAAACTGCCCCAATGTCTCAGTCTCATCGAGGGTCGACCAGCCCGCACATATGCAGCCAGGATCGTCAGCGCCGCGGCCCGGTACGTGTGCAGATTGTTCCGCACATGATCCAGAATTCGAGGGTAACGAAACCCGCTCCGCTCCTCTGGCTTCTCTTCCGGGGACTCCAGACGAATGTGACACGTTCGACGGGAAGTATCGGCCACGATGGCCACGTTGTTGCCGGTGGCAATCCAGACGATCGACAGCGGAAACTCTGCGGTCTCATTGGTCCCCAGAATCCGATCCTTCCAGCGGGTCGAGGTCAGAGCCGAATCGAACGACGGACACCCCAGCGTCCCCGAGACGTTGTCGATCAACACGACCGCGTCCCCACTGCGAGCCAATGCCGTGATGCGTTTGCGGAACTCATCGTCATCATTCGGGGCACTCATGCGAGGAGTCGTTGAACCCGTGAAGATCATTCCCGCGACATCGGCGAGCAGCGTCTTTCCGCTCCCCCGCGTGTTGGCATCGATCAGGAACAGCGGAGTCGGTCCGCTGTAGGCATGCCGGGCCAGGGGTGACAGCACACACGCCAGCCAGGCAGCTGTCGCCAGGTCCGATCCGAACGGAAATTCGGCGACCAGTTCCATCAAGTATCGAGCGGCGTTCCGAGCATCGTCTCGCGTGGGTTGCTCCGGCAGTTCCAGGGGCTGGCCCCGATAGTCGAGGTACAGTTCGCTGGCCGGGTCATAACCGGGCTGTGTCAGAATCGTTCCATCGGCACGCATCACGGGACAGGTGACGATCCCTTCCAGCCGTGGGATCCCGGGCCAGACTTCGCGGTTCGCGACCGCATCAATGCACCATTGCGGGGGATGTCGATCTGTCTGTCGGATCTCCTCTTGGTTTTCTTTCTCACTCACAAACCGAATTCGTCGCGAGAGTTCATCGCGCAATACCGGCTTGGCGGGTCGGATGCGGGCAGCTTCGACCGGGCGAGCGATACCATCGGTCGTCGGTTCTGGAATTCCATCCGAGAGGACTCGAACCAGCTGACCGGCTCGGCAATAGAACGGCCCTTTGTCGGCCAGCGCCGCGACGACTTGATCCGTGACCAGATGTTCCTCGGTCGTCACGACGATGGTGACGCGGTCAGAGGGATCGGGTTCCAGAGGATGTTCAGTCTCTGGCGTCCACGGTTCCGCCAAGTCGAACTGCTCGCGCAGCTGCTCCGCAGTCCCACCCGCGTCGAGCCAGTCGCTGACATCGCCTTTCGGGGGCAGTCCCGGCAACCGCAACAGAGCCACGGAGCGGGCGACTCCCCACAGAGAGCGGGCGACAATCTGACCGTGAATCTCTCCGGCGGCATCGTTGTCGAGGGCGGCGACGACACGACGACCGCGCAGAAACTCGGACAACTCGGGGCGCCACTTCCCGGCCCCGCCCGCGTTGGTCGTCGTGACCATGCCCATCGTTGCCAGCCGGTCACAGTCCTTTTCGCCCTCGCAAATCACGATGATCTCATTGGCATCCGCTGCGAGCAGTTGCAGCAACCGGTACGGGACGGCGCGGACTCCGGCGAGATTCCAGAGCCACTTCCCCGGCGCTGATGGGTCGGGTCGTCGCTGGCGGAAATCCTTGGGGACCATCCGGACCACTTGGAACAGCAGCTGGCCTTGTTCATCAAGGTAGTCATAGACGACATCGATCTTCCCTCGCTTCGGTCGAGAGGACTTCGCGGAACTCCGATCGGGAAGCGGAGTCGGAGACAGGTCCGACAGCTTCAGACCGCAAGCTTCGACAATCCGCTTCGCGGGTGCGGACTCCTTGCAGACGTGACAGCACAGCAGCGCCTTTCCGTCCGTAGCCAGGGTGATCGACAGACTCGGCTTGTGCGGCTGGCCGTCGGCTTCATGGATGGGGCAGAGTGCCAGCCACTCAGTGGGCTTGCTCTGCTGAACCCCTCGAAGATGTTCGAGGACTTTTGGGGCAGGGTGGTTACAATGCACGTCAGTTTCCTTGGTGAATGACGGCGGCGCGCCAGTGGTCAGAAGCGGGCGTTCCGCCGTCGTCGTTTGAAATGAGGTGTCCACTCGCCGAACATCAGCGGGGACGAGGTCAGACATCGTCGGCAGCGTCGAACGCCTTCCGGTCCGGGCATCCCAGAGCGATCCAGCGAACCAGATCTTCCCGCCGGTAGCGCACGCCCCCATTGACAACCAGCGTTCGCGGGAGCTTCCCCGCAGCCTGCATCCGGTCCAAGGTGGCGACGGACAGGTCGAGCAGTACCGCTGCCTTCACACGTGACAGGAGCAACGATTCCGTTTGGCTGGGTGTATTCGCATCTTGAGAAGTTGGCTTGCTCATGCAGCACCGCCAATCGCACCAGATGCTTGCTGCGTCAGCCAGGCTTGCAGCTCCGAAACCGGGTACAGCACCGCCCGCCGTTTCCCGGTCCCGAGCCGAACGCACGGAATGTGCCCATCATGCGTCAGCTGCCACAACAGGCGTTCCGAGATGCCCAAGACCTTGGCCGCTTCGCGTGGGCGCAGGGCCAGGGGGGCAGGGAGAGTGGTTTCATTCGACATCGTTCGACGCTCCAACGAATCGCAGGCCGCGAATCGCGGTCTGCATACCCGTTGGCGCAGCATTCGACAAAAAAATGCCGAATGGTCTTCGAACCGCACCGAGAGGCAGGAATTCGCCTCACATGGCGTGGTTCAGAAATCCGGCAACCATTCGACATCCGATGTCGAATGATCGAATAGCGGAAGTCCGCATCAAACAAGTCTCGAATCAATCTCCATCGGTATCGAGCGGTTTTCGGTCGGACTTCATAGCGGCACCTTGGACAAGCATGCCGGGTGTGAATTCGTCATTGAGCAACTTGAGTGCTGTGATGAGGGTCGACTTTCCTTCGCAGCCTCTCTGATACTTCTTGTGTCCTTGGAATTGCTTCGTGAAGAACGCCGACGCTGTTGAAGGAGCTACTTTCGCTTGTCGCGACAACTCATTGACGCTGATCGGCTGATACTCACCGCACCCGCCGTTGGAATACTGGTGATGGCTCGTCAGTGCCGAGATGAGTTTGGCTCGTGCCTCACCCTTCGCCGTGCTTTTCTTGGGCTTGACCGTCTTCCCGCCCGTGCCCGTTCCCTTCTTGACTTGTTCCGCCGGTTCACTCGCCGCTGATTCTCCGTCGTCGGTTGTGTTCCCCGATCTCCGATTGGTCGAAGTGTGAATGACGGGATCGCCGTTGAGCCACTGCTGATGAGCAGTCGCAATGGCACTGTCGAATTGAATCATGGCCTGTTCGGAGTCAAGCACGACCCCACGTCTGTCTGAAACGTCACCAGCCAAAAGCCTCCGAAACAGTCGGTCGATCGGGTCCGGATCGACGCCCAGCGTTCGGCAATAATCAAGGATGAACGGATGCCATGCGGCTGGCGTCGATTCGGTCGGCAAGGACTTCTCGGAAGTCCTAAATGTTATCGAGCGCGACCGCAGGAAGTCATTTTCGGACGCATGTTTATGGCAGGGGTATGTTTGCCTACTTGCAGTAATCCATGACGATCTTATGAAACGGACATCCTGCGAAAATACGGCTTGATGTTTCTTCAACTGTTCTTCAACGAACTCTGGGTCGAGGCGGACACCTGTGGACATGCGAGCTACTCCCGATCGGGTCGACCAGCAGGCGGCGCGGAGAGTAGTTTCGCGCCGCCCGCCGGTCGGTTTCAGCGATCGAGGTTTCGAACCCCCAACCGCACCCGATTGCACAGTATCCAACATCAACGCCTGACGTTCAATTCTGCGGACTGGCTGCCGCTGGGGGGGGAGGCGGTTCTAAGGGCTGTCCGTTGAGGATGATCGGCCTCGTGGGGGCTGGCTGTTCGCAGGGGCGACATTGGGCTTTACAGAGCGCAGCACCGTGGTAGCTTGCTCACTGTGGTTGCCCCGCTCTCCTGATCGTCCCCGCGTAATACAAGGCGTGAATAATGTCGACCTTTCAAAACAGTGATGAACCGACCGCCGACCAGTACGAGATGTACCGTCTCAACAAGTGCGTCGGCATGTCGCAAACCAAGTTGGCGGCTCGGTTTCAGGTGAGCCAGCCCACGGTCTCGAACTACGTCCGCCGAGTCGAAGAATGGCTGCGTGGGGAGCAACGGGAAGAGGTGGCTCTATTACGGACCCGGATGACCGCCCGACTGGAGCATGTCTACGTTGAAGCGATGCAGGCTTGGGAACAGGCGAAGGAGCCGGAAGTCGTCAAGACGGTCAAGGTCGAGACAGCGGGTGAGTCCACGACCACCCGCACAACTCCGCAGACCGGTCAGGCTGCATACCTGCGTTTGGCGATGGATTCCCTGGACCAGATGCAAGGCATCTGGGGAACCGAGATGGCCAGTGCGGAACGTCGCGGGGAACTTCGGTCGGTCGGGCTGACGCAAATTCAGTTGATCGAACAGCAGCTCAAGAGGCTCACGGATACTCGGGACGGGCTGCTTGCCAGAGGACTGGGGCAAGTTTCGACGCCCCCGGCAATCTCTTCCACCCTGAACAGGGCATAGCCAATCCCGCCCCACCCTTCACGGAGCGAATTCCCCGCCCGCAGTGACGCGGGCCTAACCGATGGCGAACAGGGTTCCGAGGAGTTCGGCGACGTGGACTGTGTTGGCCCGACTGAACTGGCCCGCGATGTCGGAAACGCGGTTACTCCCCGGACTTCTGGCGAGGTTGGCGGGGGGCTTTGGCGGGTTTGGTGGTTGTCGGTTGTTCGCGGATGCGGGCGAGGAGTTCGCGGGCGGGTTCGTAGGGGCGGGCTTCGCGGCGGGCGAGGTCGGCTTCGGTGGGGACCAGTTCGCCCCGGAAGGCTTTGGCCAGGATCGACTGCGTCAGCCGGTCGACCCGCGTCCGGGCGGCGGCCAGCTGGGCTTCCAGCCGTTCGGCCAGCGCGAACAGTTGCTCGACCCGCCGGACGATCTCGTGTTGCTCGGCGAGGGGTGGGATACGATGAAACAATAGGTATTGTTCCGAGATCGGAACAAAATCGCGTGTTGTCTGTTCCTTCACGCCAGCAACTTGCTCACTCAAAGATGGTGACGCTAGGAAGTACATTACGAACGTCTTATCGAATAGTTGTTCCGTGACTCGGTAGTACGTGGTCTGTGGAGTGAGAATGCAGTCACGGTCTGCGATTGCGACACGTCCAACACTGCCTTTATGAGTGTAAATGACATCACCGCGTTTTGCGAAACCGACACGCAATCGGCTGAGCGGCTCGCCTGAAATCTTGTAAGCTCCTTCGTAGTCGATCGCGAATCCGTTGACTTGCGCGGCAGTGATAAAAGCCAAGCCCGAGTCTGTGAAATCGCTGACCTTGGGATGATTCGCCCCGTGATTACCATCCTTCAGATCAATGAATGCTCCAATTCGAAGTAGGTCAGCTGCCGAACGAACAGTCCAAGACTCGGGCAGCTCCCAAGCGGCGACTACATCAGTTACTGGTACGGATTCCGGAACACCTCGCCTTGTTCGTTGACCTTCGGAACTCATTGCAAATCTTGCCACCGCAACTTCAGCGAATTCGACATCCTCATTCCCCTCTCTCCAGTCGTGAGTGAGTTTGCCGGAGCAGGCGGCGGCGAGGACGGATTGGCGGAAGCGTTTGAGCAGCTGGGGCACCCGCGCCAGTCGTTCCCGGCTGGCCGCCACCTTCCCCAACAGCCCCTCCAACACCCCCACAATCCGCCGCTGCTCCGCCAGGGGGGCGATACTCACTCGAAGCGTTTTTATGTCCTTCTGGAACAAATGCGGCGTTGTACTGCCCGTGATTCGCTCTTGCGCGAGTCCCTGAAACTCAGGGCCTTTCAACACGTAGTAGAGATACCTGGGTTCAAATGCTTCCATCGCTCGAATGACAAGCAACGAAGAGTTCACAGTTGCCGGTGCAGGCAATTCGTTGACGATTCCCAGCTTACCGATGCCCGCTCCATCCTTTGTCAGAAGAATATCATCCTTCCTCACCATGATCTCAGGGCTTTCGTCGTACCTCTCCTGTGAGATGTGGTAAACGTCGGTGAAGTCGACTTCGTCACCATGATTGAGGTTCGGCACCGAAAGAAGGATCGGACCCGAAAGGCGATACTCAGCTGCCGTCAATCCTCGCCATCCGATTCGTCCGGCGAGGTAAACCAAACCTTCCAACGCAGCGGATGCCCAGCCTTCCGGCAGATCGCCCTCGTCACCCGCCGGGGCTGGGACAGCGGGCGGGGGCGGAGCGGTCTGGGAACGGGCTTGAGGAGGCATAGGGCGGATGGCTTGTGGCAGATGGCCAGAGGGGCGGCGGAAGCCACCGGCAAGGTGGACTCGGGAGAACGTGTTGTTGCAGTCTGGCGAGTGATCGTCTACGGTGTAAGGTAGCTGGAGGACAAAATTCGGCTCCATGCCGTGTGAGCGGTCGGGCAACCGACGGCCCCTATATCCTCCGGCCTGTTGTTTGGGCTTCGGCCCCCAACTCGATGACCCCCCCGGAGATAGCATCTCCGGGCCAACGCCCTCGCAAGGGGGCGTTTTTCTTTGGTGATCGCAGCAGATCATCCCCATCAGGTTTACGGTTCTCCTGCATTCGGTGTGGAGTCGTGTGGACCTTCGAGGGGGTCCACCTGTTTGGGAAGTTTCTTGGCCTCGGACTCCACACGTCGTTCGAGTTTCTTGATGTCTTCCGCAGCTGGGAGCTTTTCCGGCACGATGCCGCGTTGCTTCAAGAGGTCTCGAACACCGCTGTTGTTTTTGACATGCTCTTTCGCAATGGATGCTTCGGTCTTCAGGTCATCTTTGCGGATATTGAAGTTCGTGATCTCGTTGGCAAAGTCCTTGGCCTTGATCGTGATTGTCGGCAGAAAGTCTGCCAGAGCGCGGCTGGCGGGAACTCCCAGCCGCTCTTTCATGTGCTGTGTTCCGATTCCCCCAAACAGGGCCTGATCCCCCTTGCTGCGAATCATCGCAAAGCTCTTGTCCGTTCCGAGTCGTTCGTAGATCAGGCCGGAGAGTTCTTTCTCCGACAGCGTGAGCTTCTTGCGGGCATTCAGCCGTTCCATTTCGGCGAGCCGTTGCTCGATGACCTCCTGTTTCCGGGTTTGCACCGCGAAGTAGGTCTGAGCGAATGCAATCGGGTCTTTGCTCGGATCGCCATTCTGAGCGATCAAGTAGCAGGCATAGCGAGTCAACGCGATGTCCTCGATCTGTCGCTCGACTCCTGAACCGATTTCCACCATTTTCGTGACATCAAGAAAATGGTCAACAACATCGTAACCCGTGTTCTCGCAAGCAGTTTTGGCCTTCTCGACCACTTTGGCGAAGTTCTCCCACCGCGAGTACCCCAGCAGAGGTTGAAGGTCTCTGGCCAGCCAGAACTCCGTGCCGGAGTCCTGTTCCGAGCGGACCAGTTGCTCGAAGCTCTGATGAAGTTCAGCAATCAGTTCCTGTTTCATCTCATCTCTCCTTGGTCGTGGTGATTCATGCCTCAATCCCCGCTTCGAGTTCGATCAGGGCCATGATCTCCCGCAGGTCGCTGACGACGGCTTCCAGCTCCTTGATCGCTTCTCCGGCCAGTTCGGTCGGTTCGGGGAGGTCATCGCTCGATTCGAGGGAGTCATCCTTGAGCCAGGTCAGGTCGAGTTTGTACGACCGCTCGGCAATCTCGCGGATGGGGAAGCGCCGGAAGCGTCCGGTCTCGCCCAGGTCTTTGCGTTTGCTCAGCCCGTTGGGGTCTTTGCCGTAGCACTGTTCGAACTCTTTGAAATGTTCGCTGGTCAGCGGGCGGTCTTTCTTGGTGATGCCGGGGACGTTACTGCGGGCGTCGAAGATCCAGACGTGTTCGGTCGGTCGGCCCTTTTGCAGGAAGATGACGTTGGCCTTCACTCCTTGGCTGTAAGGGGTGAACGTCCCGCGTGGCAGTCGCAATACCGTATGCAGGTTGCACGACTTGGTGAGGATCTCGAAGACCTCCCCGGCCTTCCCCTCAAACAGGCAGTTGTCCGGCAGGACGAGCGCAGCCCGGCCCCCCGGCTTCAGAACGGTCATTACATGCTGGATGAAGTTCAGCTGCTTGTTGCTGGTCTCGATGGTGAAGTCGTCACGGGTGGGGGATTGGTTGGCCCCCTTGGTCCCGAACGGGGGATTGGTCAGGATGCAGTCGAACCGCTGGCTGGAAGGCTGGTCATAGATCGTGTCGCCGAGTTTGATCTGCGGTTCGACGCCATGCAGATAGAGATTCATCAGCGCCATGCGGCGGGGGCGGGCGACCAGCTCCTGACCGAAGTAGGTTTTGGACTTGAGCCGTTTGGCGACATCGCGGTCGATGGCCCCTTTCGTTTCCGCGACCAGCCATTCGTGAGCCGACACGAGAAAGCCCCCGGTTCCGCACGCCGGATCACTGATGGCGAATTCCTTGCTGACGCGGGGATCGGGTTGCATCACGGCCACGATCGATTGGATCAGGACGCGGGGGGTGAAGTATTGCCCGGCCCCTTTCTTGCCTTCGTTCGCGGCCTGTTCGAGCAGTCCTTCATAGGCGGCGGCCTTCACATCGACCCCGAGCGAGGTCCACTCGATTTCGTCGACCAGATTGATGAGCCGTTTGAGGTTCACCGGGTTGTTGAACCGCGACTGGGCTTCGGCGTAGATGTCGCCGAGAATCCCCGATTGCTTGGCGAGCTTGCGCAGCAGATCGATATAGAAGTCGGTCAGCTCGGTTCCGGACTTGTCGCGCAGCGTCGGCCAGTCGCACCCCGGCGGGATGATGACCCCCTTTTCATCCGCCATCTTGAGGAACAACAGAAAGGTGATCTGCTCGATGTAATCGCCGTAGTCGATCCCATCATGGCGGAGAGTATGGCAAAAGCCCCAGAGCTTGGAGACGACATCGGACATGGGGGAAGGGCTTTCGCGGGCGGGGGAGCGGTTTGAGGAGTTGCGGGAGGGTCAGGAAGCGATGGCACGATTGATCTGGGAGAGCAGGTCGAGCAGTCGACCCTCGAAGACGCGGTTCGCCTTGCCCCATCCGCCCGCTTGGTCGAATGTGGGCATGATGTCAAAGTCGTCCTTGTCGATCGACAGATTGACGACCAGATGTTGCCGGATGCGGTCGAGCCATTGTTGCTGGTCGGGGGTGAACTGTCGCCCCTCGCTGACTTGCTTCAATGCGGCCTCGACCCGTTCTTCGGCAGTCCACAGCGGGTTCTGATGGGCGGCGGCATGCTTGACCATCGAGATGATGTCGACCAGCGATTTCTGGTATCGCATCTGATGGGCTTTTTGCAGCACGTCGACGGTGAATCGCTCGGGGGCTGCGGAGAGCTTCTGACGGAGTTCCTTGAGGGCTTCGGTACTCCAGTCGGCGGGACGTTCGAGCAAGATGCGAACGGCTTCGATTTGGGCGGGGTTGTTCTGGACAAACCGGGCGAACAGTTCGAGGTAGTCTTCGGGCTTGTGCTGGTTCCCTTGTCCATCCCGGATCAGGTATTCAGAGGACACGGAATCGACGTTCTCAATGGCCCGGAAGAATGACCGCGCCCGGCGGGGATACTTGACCAGCGTCTCATGCAGCTGGGGTTTGCGGAGCGTGTTCATCGTGTCGGCGAATTGGTTCTTCAGAATCGTCGGGAGTTGACTGGCGAACTTGCCGATGTCCCCTTCGGGAATGCCCAGAGCTTCGAACTGTTCCCGAGCTTCGGGGGCCATGTCCTTGTCGATCCGTTGCATCCGTTTCACAAGGCAGCGGATGTTGTAGTCTCGGTCGCGGTTGGCCCAGATGTCGTCGATGACTTCCGAAATCGTGCGGGTCGGTTCGTCGAGGTTGGCTTCATCCGATTCATCGGTCGCGTCTTTGAAGTATTGGAACAGCGTCCCATCGAAACAGTCGAAGACGGTGAAGTGAGATTTGTAGATGTCGTCACACTTGCGGGTTCCCCGTCCCAGCATCTGGACGAACAGAATGCGGGACTTCACCGGACGCAGGAAGACGATGTACTCGATGGCCGGGACATCGACCCCCGTGGCCAGTAGATCGACTGTGACGACCACGGCTGGACTTGGCAGGTTCCGAAACTTCCGAATCTGTTGCAGCGGTCGGTCGACTTTGCCGGTGATCTTCTCGACGAAGTCGTCGCCCCGACCAAAGACTTCCCGAGCGATGGAAACGAGTTCGTCGGCGTGAGAGGTCTTCTCGATGTCGTTCGCCGCGAAGATCAACGTCTTCGGGAATCGCCCATAGCGTTCTTCGTGAGCGTCGCTGTACTTCTTGATCTCTGCCAGAATCTTGCGGTTCGAGTCGGGGGAGGTGACGGCCCGTTCGACTTCTGTCGAAGTGAACTCCCGTTCGTCTTCGAGGGACTCGCGGCGGACGGTCGACTTCCCGGCGTCGAGGTCGATGCGTTCGACCAGTTCCCCTTCCTTCAGGAACATGCCGTTGATGCGGACATCGGACTTCACCTTCACCAGATCGAAGTCGACCAGATAGCCATCGCGGACCGCTTGTTCGGTTGTGTACTTGAACACCAGGTCGGTGAAGTATCCGGTCGTATGTTTGGCCGGGGTGGCGGTCAGTCCGATCTTGATGGCGTCGAAGTGGTCGAGTGTTTCGCGCCAGATGGCCCGCTCGCTGGCGGTGTAACCTCGATGGCATTCGTCGGCGATGATGACATCGAAGGCGTGAATCGGGATGTCGAGTTGTTTGATGTCCGGGTCGAAGTCGTCGCCGTCCCCTCCAAACGCAGCCTCTCTCCCGAGTATCTGACCGGCCAAACGCTGGATCGTGCAGATGTAGACGAAGGCGTGTTTCGGCTCCGGGCGGAGCAGATAGTCTTCGGGCATCGTCTTCGAGTCAAAGGGTTCATCGTCTCCGAAATCGCCCTTCTGAAACTTCCCGCCGTAGACTTCATAGATCTTGTCGAAGCGTTGATTCGGCTCGGGTTCAAACTCCGCGAATGCCCGCACCGCTTGCGCCGCCAAGGCTCGGCGGTCGACCAGAAACAGAATCCGCTTGGCGGTCCCGGACTTGAGCAACCGGTAACACTGGCTGACGACCGTGAACGTCTTCCCGGTCCCGGTGGCCATCGCCAGCAGCAACGCCCGCTTGTGTTGTGCGATGGCGTTTTCCGTGGCTTGGTTCGCTTCGATCTGGTACGGGCGGAATCCCTTGGGGAAGTCGGGATTGAGTCCGAACCATTCGCAGGACTCCGACAGGTGGCGAGCGAGCAACCCCCGGAGAGCATCGGGCGTGTGAAACTTCTTGAGCGAGCGGGAGACGGCCAGTTCCTCCCGGACATCGTGAAAGTAGATGGCCTCGCCATTGGTCGAGTACAGGAACGGAACGCGCCGTCCCCGGAAGTTGTGGGGACTGCCGGTGATGCCGGTGGCGTACCGTTCGGCCTGCGTCAGGATACCCGCAGCCCCGCGCGAGACTTTCTTGGCTTCGATGACTCCCACGATCTGACCGTCGAGGAACAAGGCGTAATCGGCGGGACCATTCGCCGTCGGGAACTCCTCGACCGCATGCCGGGAGAGAGTCGCAGTCGGCATCCCCTCGACGAATGGAACGATCTCCCACCCGACCGCCTTCAGCTGGGGGTCGATGCGTTTCCGGCGTGTCTGAGCTTCTGACTCGTGATCTGACATGGCCCGTCGTCATCCGTGGTCAATTGAGGAATGTGACGAACGATGATAGCCAGCGATCGATACCAAGGAACAGCGAGCGGTCTATCAATGAAGAAACGCGAGAGGGGCGGGCCAGCAACCTCTCGCGTTCTCGTCCCCAACAAGGGAGACATTCAAAGGGTAGGCGTCGACCCACGGGCGGAAAAGGGGAGGGTTCCAGAATAATGGATTCTTCACTTCGACCGGCGGGGACTGCCGGGGTGGGTTTGGTGGCTGTGGTGGCTTTCGGGAGGTCGGTTCAGGATTCCACAGTCTGGATTAGCGCCAGCACCGCAGCCCGAAGATGCCGGGGGAGCTTCGGCCATGTCGCGATAACCCGAGCTAGTTCGGCATCGACCCCCGGCTTCGAATTGCTGGGCATCATGGGAGGCATCACTGCGGTGAAAACACCACTTTTCCCAAGGGATTCTGCGGGTGTTCGAAGGACTTTTAATCCGTAGGTCCTGGGTTCGAGTCCCAGCGCCTTCATTGTTTCACGTTTTCGAACTCCCAGTGACCCACGGGTTCACTCAGCGGGGTGTTTGGGGCTTGGCCTTAAGCCCCGTCGTATCCGCAGGCGGTACGCATCAAAAACAATGAGTCTATTCAGCACTTCCAGAATGTAGTTGGGGTTGAGGGCGGCTTGGAAGCGTTTGTTTTTCGCTCCGAGCTTGGAGGTCGTGTCGCGC
>JAYWFM010000487.1:0-16643 GCA_043778825.1 Planctomycetota bacterium
GCAGAGCCGGACCACGGATGAACAGTAACTCGCGGGTCTGTGCATTCGCGAGCGGGGGACGACTGGGGGACACAGCACGGGAGCCGCCAAGAGTCGCGATTCCCTGGAACGGATGACGTTGTCGGCTTCAGCGCGGAGTGTCGAATTTAAGGAGCCAGCGAATGGACGGCTGTTCTGATTCGCTGGCTGCTTAAATTCGCTGTCGACTTCCGTCGGATTCCAACCGGGCTGAATGATCGTCTCACCGCGAATTCGGGACGTTGTTTTGGACCATGTCCATCGTTCCCGGATCGGCTTCCACGGTGTTGCATGGGATCACCCCACAAGCATCGGCTCAACGCTGCTTGTCAAAATCGGGGTTCGCCTTCTTGAAAAAATCCGCTGACTCCTTGTCGATCAGATCGATCGACAACCAGCGGTGCCCCCACTGCTGCATGATCATCCCGTCGAACTGGGCATCGGCCTCTTCGACTGCTTTCGCCATCGTGTCGACCACCGATTTGTCGTTGGGAAGTTCGATCAGGACCGCGAAGGCCCGCTTGGGATCTCGCTCATCCGGCACCACCCACTGCGGAGTGCGACTGACGGTGTCCAATTTTTGTAGCAGTGGCAGGACGATCTCGCGGTCGACTTTTGTCGTTGCGTCATCGTCGAAATAGTGGCCCCCTTTTTCAAAGAACGGGATCGCCGCGACCTGCGTCCCCTTCTTCAAGAAATCGTCCGTCACCAGTTCGTCGGCCACCTGCTTGATGTCCGGGCTGCAACCGACAGACCAGAAACACAGGGGGATCAGACACAGCCAGCGGAGAGAACTCATCAAATGCATCCAATCAAAAAGAACCGATCGTTTCGCCCCCGGCGGGTGTGCCGAGTGACTCCAGAAGCTGGCTGTCGATGTGCTGGCTCACGAAATGGACGGAACCATCGGCGAAGCAGAAGCTGGCTCCGCCCGTGTGGCGACTGCTGAAGTGCTGCGCGCTGGAGAGCGACCCGTTGATGGGGTACGCGCGAAAGGCGGCCATGTGCGGGATCGAGCGGTACTCATACCCATCGCTGTAGGCCACCTGACCAAACCATCCGGCAGTATGTGGCAGGCTGCCATTCACGCTCTCATCGACCACCCGTTCGCCCAGCAGCAGGGTCTGCGACGTGCCATCGGTCACATCCGCGAGCCGCTTCGACGACATCTCCGACAGCAGCCCGTTCACCCCACAGTAGTTGCCCGAGGCGATCTCCAGCGACGGACGGCCCACCGGAAAAATCGTCATGCGATCGGGCCCCACATCGGAGGGACATTGCCAGAAGCTGACGGGGGTCGCGATCACGGCTTGGTTGGACGCCACAGCCGTCCCCAGATTGAAATCGATCTGGTGGTACAGCGGAGCCTGTTCCACATGCGGCAAGATCATGGCCCCCCATCCCCAGCCCGACATTGTGCGGAAGGAGGGGCCGATCATGTAGCTCCCCGCCGGAAAGCGGTTGTGGATCTCGTGGTAGTTGTGCAGTGCCAGCCCGAGTTGGCGAATCTGGTTCCGACAATGAATCCGCCGTACCGCCTCCCGAGAAGACTGTACGGCGGGCATCAAGACCGCCATCAAGACCGCGATGATCGCCAGGACGACGAGCAACTCAACCAGCGTGAAGCCCGTCGTTCGTGGGGGCCGACATCGCATGAGCACACTTCAGAGAGGAGGTTGTTAGTTGAACGTGCCAGCCGCACCCAGAGAGTACTTCCCTTACAGCAAGAAGTTCTTGAATGGTACACTCAGTTCCCAGCGGAACCTAGAGAACGAGACAATGAATCCGCCGTACAGCTTCCTGAGAAAGCTGTACGGCGGGCATCAAGACCGCGATGATCGCATGGACGACGAGCCACTCGAACAGCGTGAAACGCTTCGATCATGAGGCACGCCGTCGCATCATCGCAGTCTCAGTGTGGGAGAGTTGCTACATAAGAGCAGCCACGTAGCCATTCGCAGCCAAGCGACACGCCCCACTCCTGAAGACATAGTACCGGTTCGATGTGACGACCATGCCCGGGATGATGACCGAAATGTTGTTGTATCCATGCCCGGCACCCGAAAGGTTGGTCACCCCCCCATTTCCGGACGCGTACATCGTCCCATTGTTGGTGTTGATGGTCAGCTTGGCCTTGATCTTGATGACGGCCCCCAAGCTATCGTCCAGATTGCCCCCGGCGCTCACCCCCGGCACGCATCGGGGTGCCAGCGGCAAAGCTGCCCAAGCAGGCGCTGACGACAGGGCCACTGCCACAACACTCGTCAGCAAGACAGATCGCGAAAACCAGTTCTTCATCATCATGTATCCTTTCACAAGACCATGTGGCTTCCAGCCGAGTCTGTCACTTTCGAAACGTCGAAAGCAGTAGATTACATTCTGCGAGAACATTACCTGACGAACCACCGGTTGCAAGAAGCTTTTTGGATATTTCGATCGTTTTTCCGGAACCCCGTTGGCTGGATCAAACGGTCGAAAGTGGGGGACCGGGGTTTGGGGAGCAGGCCACGGTGCCACGGGAGATTTCTATCGACGCATCAAGAGCCGCGAGCAAGTTCTGGAAGGCTGCTCGAAGTGAGTACGGCACAGACGGGACCATGCTGGGACCGGGAGAGGTTCTCCAACCCGATGGTTTCCCGCTCACATCCTTATCGAACTGCATGGCCATATTGTCGATGTACTCTGCCAATGCCACCGCCTTGTGCATCAGCTTTCTGCGAGTTTGCTCGACGTGGAAAACAGCGGTGGCGTCATCAGCTCTGTGTTTCGTCGCAAACTCGACGAGCTGCTCCGAAAATCGCCGACGTTCTTCCAGCAGGCGATCCAGTCGCCCTGCGAAGGCGAGTGCAAACTCCACACTCTTGTGGAACTCCAGCAGGTCATGAGCCTCTTGGCCCCCAATCCAGTCCCTCAACACCCACGTGTCATGGTCCGGTGCGGCGGCCTCCAGGCACCGGCGAATGAAGTACCGGTCTTTGGCCTGATGATTGACCAGATACAGGAGATGAGGCTGCAGGTTGGCGGCCCAGACGCAAAGATCCTCAGAGACCAGACGCAGAACATTCACAATGCTGCCTTTACGCACAGCAAGGGCTACTTGTTCGCGACGGGCCTGCTGTCGGTCAGTCTCTTGTTGAACAAACTCATCATGCCGTTTTCTGTCGTCCAATCGACGACTGAACGCCAGACTCTCGTCAAACCTCGCTCGGTCCGCTTCATGGGGTGGCTCAAACCGACCATTCCGGTATCGCAACACAAGGGCATTGATTGGCAGGTCTGAGCTCGTATCCAGGGTGTCACCCACTTGCTGGAACCAATGAACTGACACACTGGATCCCTCAAGGGGAACAGTTTCCGGCGTTCGACCCTTCAAAAGTCGGTCCAAATCGAAATCCACCGTGTACGAATGGCCATAGTCTGCCAGGGACTGATTACTTCCCGTGGCGGCGAGACAGGCGTCCGACGGAGCCAAGAGCTCAGCGCCGAACTTGAATGTGTTGTCGGTGAAGTCAAAGGCCCGGCGATTCTCGTCCACGATGCTCAAGTACAGGCGAACGCCTTCCGGCCGATGCAGAAAGAGCTTGGGTTTGGTTGATGGCCGTAGATCGTCGTTCACTGGATTGACTCGCCCCGGTGTGGTGCTGCCGACCATGGATAAGGGAAATCCTCACTTTCATCAACGTATCGCTTTTTGGTGTCGAGTTTCCAGTCGACACAGGTAACGGAGGCGAGTCATTGAGTATCCTTAACGGAAGTGCCGGTTTTCGAGACCGGTGGCAGGATGACACAACTGGCGTTCCTGTCAGTGAGTTACAGCAAATCGAATCTCCCGTTGCAGCGCCCATTGCAGCGATGACCGATCAACGATTGTCAGCCGATGGCTGCGGTTGTCATTCGTCCGGCGATTTGCAACGTCTGGTCGAAACCTGGCCAAAACTATCCAATGAGATCCGATCGGCGATCTTGGCGATCGTCGGTTCCGCTCACGGACCATGAACCAACCCGATATTTCGATCACTGTGTTACAGATTACTCACCAGACTCTTCAAGGTCGTCATGGTCAAATAGCGGGTGTCCCGCCGACTTGCCAAGCGAGTATCCACCGACTGCACCATGCGTTTCGAGCCAAGAAACCGGACGCAGGAACGAAAGCTCGTATCAGACGCCCCCCTGGTCGGTTTCCAAATCGATCCGCCGCCATGTGGCCCGGTCGATCACGGCGGCAGCCTGCGTCTGCTCCCGCAGTGGATTGCGTCCGACCACCCGCTGCCCCAGCTGAACCGTTTCGATGGCTTGCTGAGTCACCTCGACCGAGCGCGTCGCGGAGGTCGCCTGCACTGGTTCGGTGGCTGCGCGAAACGCGAACGCCACAATGACCACCAGGCAGGCCGCGATGGCACAGCGCCGCATCTCGGAGACGGGCGGATGGAACAACGGGATTGAAGTGTTCTGGTTCATGGAAGGCACCTAGCACCGATTCAACAGATTCGATGGCTGTTCTTGAATCCGATCGATACCTGCGAGAGCAATCGCTTTGTGGATTTTCGGCCCGAAGGAGTTTTCAGTGCGTAGGTCTCGATGTCGAACGAGAATCGTTCACCATCCACCACTAGACTGTGTCCCAGATGGCCTCTCAGTGGAAGGGGTGAAGCCGCAAGGATCTCCTTCGGCGTCATGCCACGCTGTATCAATTGCCCTGCCACGTAAAGTTCTCCAGTGAATGGCTCTGTGGTTGGGAAGAAAGCCTCGCCAGGTTCAAACACAACGCACACTCCACCAATCAAATATGTTGCGTGGTGCTCATGCAGGTACAAGCCAAGATCATCGTAAAAATGGAGATGGTTGTTTCGATGTCCGACTGGAGCTGGAGTCTTGCCTGAAAACACTCGGCTTGGTTGCCCCAGAATCTTGACGAAGGCATCCAGCCTTTGCGGTTCCGAAAACTCAGACACAAGAATCTGCAAACGGTTCAAGTCAGCTCGAATAACCAGTTTCTCTGAGGGACTACTCAAGAGGCAGACCCCCAGGGCCGAAAACCGACGTGAACGGAGATGCGATAACGTCGCGTCCCAAGGCGTCAATCTCATCCTGAATCACAGATCGAGCGTCAACTGGACTCATCCCTTGTGCAATCAAACCTCGTTCGTACTCAGCAAGCTCTCCCTCAAGCCCACCTTTTCGAAAATTCATTCCGCCAGGAATGTCGCGCAGATTACTCGGGTCGTCCAGCCCATCCAGCGAGCGAGCGATTACATGATCGCGGTGAGTAGCACCTGGGTCGTAGTCTGGCCTCACTCTTGGATCGGGGATTTCTGGAAAGTCCGCATTATGCACGAGCACCGGCGGTCCAGTGGCTCCTCTCGCGGCGACGAAGTAGGTGTGGAAGTCTTCGACTTGGAAGTTGTAGACCGTGATCCCGTTGGGATGTTCGTCGCGGTGGGTGTTGGTCAGGGTTTGGATCAGGGCGGGGTCGACGGCGAGCGGTGTCTTGTTCGATGAGGTGCGCTGCGGTACCGAGACGACTTGATCGCCGTTCTTCAAGTCCCCCGCGTTGACGAACAACTGGGCCGTAACCGACCAGAACGGGTGTTCGTCCGTCGTCTCAAACGTCTGCTCATTCCCGGCGGCATCGCGGAACGTGAGGTGCCGCAGATGGTACGAGGTCCGGCGGTAGACCTCTTTCACCGGCTTCCATCCCAGGGTGGCCCCGTGCTCATCGCGGGCCAGCACCATATCGCCGACTTTGATCTCTTCGATAGCCTTCGTCGTCCACGGCTGCGTCGTCGCTGCCGAAGCTTCAGCACTGGCCGGACGCACGAGCGGCTTCAGCAGCAGCCACCCGGCTGCGATGAAACACGCCGTCATCGCCAGTGTCAGGGCGTGACGGACGATCCGCTGAGTCGGTGTGAAGGAACTGTTCATGGAGGGCTCCAGCAAGTCGTCAAGGGTGCATTGCACCATTGTTTTCCTCTTCACCGAATTGTGCATCGATCGCCACGCGACATTCAACAGCTACGACTTCAAGGACTGGGACATCATCGAGATCAACAAACTGAAAGTGTCGATGTTGAATGGGATGTGGAGGGGATGTGAAGTGGTATCTGAGTGCGGATAACACAAGACTGCTTGTTTCTACAACCTCCATGACTCTGGAAAGCTGCCTTCCTCCCCGATCCTGAAAGTACAGCACACCAGAAAACCTGATTGTAAGTGTGCTTTCATTCCAGGCCACGACATTCACACTCAGGATTGAATCCCTCATGTCGTACCCAGAGATTACACCATCATCGAATCCAATCGGACAATCCAACAGGGAGAATGTTTTGGGAGAGGATGTCATGGAAAGGCTTCTCCTGGCAGGAATCATGTACTCTCTCCTGGAACATAACCTGGAGGAGTGAACTTCTGAATTGTGCTATCAAAAGCCACCTGCCCTCTCGAAATGGAGTAAACTCCTGTGGGGACAAACACGTCGTAGTCGTCTGAACAGTCAATGCCCCGATCACAAAGAACTTCAATAGAATCTCCCGACTCCAAGACAATCGTGCAGTCCAAGCGTAGGCTGCCAACATCGACATGATGAATCGCCTGCCCCTCGATTGTTGTGGCAATCGACTGTGCGACTGTAAAATCCCCCTCCTGCCAAAGATCCGAAGAACCCAGTCTGACATATCCGTTGGCCAATACGAATCGCCATGCGCAATGAATAAACAGTCCATACTCCCCCCTGTAATGACGTGCGTCGTCAGAGAGAATCGAATTGCGCAATGGCACTTCTCTCCGAATGCGAGGACTGAAATGAAAATCTATCGAACTCCCGGTCGACGGACCGAGATGCATCCATAACACAGTTCTCCCTTGAAGAGCCGCGAACTCGCCAATCAGTGAGGATACATCCTTTGGGAAACCATCCATTCTAGTCACCACCACCGAACATGGACTGAATGATCGCTTCGATCTCATCGCGCGAGTAGCCCTGACCCGTAATCTCGTCGTGAAGCTGTCTTTGTTGAGATTTGCTGAGTCCGTATTGTTTTGAGAGGCTACGGACACTGTTGTTGTGTGCCCTGAGTGCATCTGTCGACTTCAGGTTGTCCGCATTTCCTTTGGGTACGATGTCCTTGAGGTCATCTAAGTCATCGTAATCCGCGTTATGCACCAACACCGGCGGGCCGGTGGCACCTCTTGCGGCGACGAAGTAGGTGTGGAAGTCTTCGACTTGGAAGTTGTGGACGGTGATCCCGGCGGGATGTTCGTCGCGGTGGGTCGCGGTTAGCGTCTGGATCAGGGCGGGGTCGACCGCGACGGGAGTCTTGCCCGAGGGGGCGTGGCTCGGCACCGAGACGACTTGATCGCCGGTCTCCAGTTCCCTGGCGTTGACGAATGCCTGAGCGGTCACCGACCAGAACGGGTGTTCGTCCGTCGTCTCGAACGTCTGCTCGCGCCCGGCAGCATCGCGGAACGTCAAGTGCCGCAGGTGGTACGAAGTCCGGCGGTAGACTTCCTTGACCGGCTTCCAGCCCAGTGCGGTCCCCTGCTCATCGCGAGCCAGCACCAAGTCGCCGACCTGGATGTCTTCAATGGCCTTCGTGGTCCACGGTGCGGAGGCACTTGTTGAAGCCTCAGCACTCGCCGGACGCACGAGCGGCTTCAGCAGTAACCAACCGGCAGCGATAAAGCACGCTGTCATCGCCAGCGTCAGGCTGTGGCGAATGATCTGTTGAGTCCGTGTGGAGGAACTGTTCATGGATGACTCCCGAAGGAAGATTGTAACTGATTGACACTCACTGCTGGAACGCCGTTCACAGAAATCACTCAAACCAGAACTTCATCCCACTCGCCCCGCCGTCGCCGCTGGGATCGGCGCTGGTTCGGTCCCGTGGCTGCGAGCTGGGACCGCAGCCAGTACATCGCACCGCCCACCACCAAGAGGCCCACAGCCCAGCTCACCTCGCGGTTGTTCTCGTCGACCACGGCCAAGGAATCTCCGTTGCCCTGGATCACAATTCGATGGCCGGGGGTGAAGCAGTTGCCGCCCGGAACTCCACACTCACCCGGTCCTTTGGTCAGGGCTTTTGCCTTGTTGGCCCCGGCCTTTGCGGCGAGTTCGGTCGACTCTTCCGCCACGTCGTCGACTTTCTTGATCACCGCGTCAGCGGATTGCTTCACCGCTCCCGCCAGTTCATCCAGTTTCCCCACCGGGATGCGGCGGGCGGCTTTGGCCAGCTTCTCCACGCCGAACGGCACCGCGATGCTGGCCAACGCGATGGCGGCTCCCTTCTTGTCCCCCTGCGCGACCAGAACTGCGGCATTCAGGCCATCGCAAATCCCCGTCGGATCGACCATCCCGCCGACTTCCGTGACGATCTGGGCTGCGATCAAAATATCACTACCCAAGCCGCCGCGCTGCGCGAGTTTCTCCTCGTCGATGATGAATGAGATGGCATGGAACGCGATTCACTACGGTTCGTGACACCTTTTCGTGTCCCCGTTCCTTTTCGTGTCCCCGTTTACTTGCGTTTTAAGAGTCAACTGGGCTAATTGCCTGGAGAGGTCCGTATCCCAACGTCCGAAGAGTTCGGATGCTGTGCCAGGAACGAGAGCCACGAATTTGATGAATGTCATTCCCGTTAGTTCAACGACAGTTCGCACAACCTCGGACCCACTGCTTGTCTGTCTAACGACAGTACCTGAAAGACTCCACAATCGGTCACTCACTTCAATGACGAAGCACCAGTCAATGGCAACTCCTGTGTCCAACTCGGCCGATACATACACTTCAACTGAATCGATATCCCCATGCCTCCGTATGTCGATCCACCGTTTGGAGCTGTTGACTGACCGGCAGTCTCGTAGCCGCAGCCGCAGTTGATTGCCAGCCTCGGAGGCAAGTACGAGTGCGTTACACAAATCGCTGCTGTCGTGTGATTCACCATGGTCACTTGCCATGTCATTTGGGGAGTCTTCCGACATTGGCAAGATCCTTTAGGTCTTCCGGTGAGACACCAAAGACAGACACATGTCCCGGTGGTACGTTGTCTCGAATGACACTGCCAGCGGGGAGTCTATTGGCGTCAACGGATATGTACTTGTCTCCAACTCCGAAAACAGGTCGGCCACCAAGTGGGCCTCCATTTACGGGGTCGATTGGATTCGACAGAGAGTCCCTGAAAGACAGCATGCCGTCATCATCAGGACGCGGTGTCAAGTTGCCCGGGTTTGTCCCCCCTCCACGATAGATTAAGTTTTCACAGTCATTATGCACCAGCAACCCGCCGCCACCCACGCAGTACACATGCTCGCCATCCACCTCCAGGTTGTGGACCATCACCGGGGGGCCGGTGTGGGGGGTGATGCGGGTGATTTGGGTGAGGGTGCCGTCGGCGCGTTGCAGGCGTTCGCCGATTTTCAGGTCGCCCGCAACGACAAACCTCAGTTGGTCTTCGCTCCACATGGGGTGCGTGGTCGTGACGCCCAGCGGCTCGGGTTCGCCCTCGATGGCGATGTCGAGGAGATTCGCGGCGGGGTGGCTCATCGTGCCGGTCACGACCGACCGGCCCTCGCCGTCGTCCGGCTCGATCGGCGGACAGGGATCGATGGCCTTCACCAGCGCGGGGCCACTCAGACCCATCTCGGGCATCCGCAGGTCGATCATCCCACCGACCTGCGCCCCAGCCGCCTCGATCCAGTCGACCGACCGCAGAAAGGCCAAGTCATACTTGACCCCGTGCGCGTCCATCTCCAGCCGCACCGCCCGCCACGTCTCGGGACGGATGTCCGATGCCAGCTGCGTTTGCTCCCGCAGCGGATTCCGACCGACCACTCGCTGGCCGAGCTGGACCGTTTCGATCGGCTGTTGCTCGTCCTGTGTCGACGACGATGTGGCCTGAGCGGGACGGGTCAGCGCTCGAATGGAGTAGATGACCCCCACGACCAAGCAGACCGCGATGGCGATTCGCCGTGTCCAGGAATAGGAGACCGGAGATGCGGTGGATGAGAAACTCTGGTTCATGGAGGCACCATCGAACACAAGGAAGGGGAATGATACTCGGGATTCCACACTCAGTCCAACCGGACCTAGACCGGCGGCGGCTCCAGCAGCTCAAAAGGTCGGCGGCGTTGTCGGCGGGGTGTCGAAGCGGACTTCGTCGATTTCGGCTTGGCTGTCAGGGCCAGTAACACCCCGAACGCCCCCAAGGCCACGATCACGTCAGAGCTCGACTCCGGTTCCGCGACGTTCCCAGCGTGCCGACGGCGACGCAGCGTCAGTGTGCCCGTCCGGAAGCAATTGTTGCCAGGGACACCACACTCACCCGGTCCTTTGGTCAGGGCTTTTGCCTTGTTGGCTCCGGCCTTCGCGGCGAGTTCGGTCGACTCTTCCGCCACGTCGTCGACTTTCTTGACCACCGCGTCAGCGGATTGCTTCACCGCCCCCGCCAGCTCATCCAGCGAGCCCACCGGGATGCGGCGGGCGGCTTTGGCCAGCTTCTCCACGCGGAGGCGAAATTTGAATCGCTGGAGAGCGATTCCGAGCACCGGGAGCTTCAAACGATCCTGAATCAGAGATCCGGAACCCAACGGGGAAAGCCTCGCAGCCGTGAGCCCCATCGCAATCCTCTGGGAGGGCGCATCTTTGACATGGCATGCGGCTGGCCGATGTATCGGATTCAGAGGTCGCCGGGATTCAATTACACCTGCGGTCTGTATCAGCAATCCCACACGCAGTCTTGCGACCACAACCACGTGGACGGACCGTTGGCCACAAAGTTTGCTCTGAGTTGCGTTCAGCAAATCCTGATGAGACCTGGGTTTGCTGACAGGCTCCGCGAGAAGTTGCAACGGTTGGCTGAGCAGTCCACGTCGGATTCCTCTCAAACGCAGGAGCTGAAGCGCCTCCAGAGCCAGCTCGTGCTGACCGCGTCCGATCGGAAAAAAGCAGCCAAAAATATGGCATTGGCCGATTCGCAGGTTCAAAGTTCTGCGATGAAGGAAGTCTTCGACGAACTCATGCAACGGGAGCACGAGTTGACACGACAGATCGAATCCCTTGCAGGCTCAGTCGGGCCAAGAACACCCGAGGAGCAGATCGATCAATTGATGCGGGTTGTCGAGAATCTCCAGGATCTGGCGAAGAATACCGACGATCTGGCTGCCGTGGGGCATTTGTTTGGACAGCTCAATTTGCGGCTCTTCTTCCAGTTTCAGCAGGTGCAACTGAAGAAGCGGTTCGTCAACCGAGTCGCAGGTGGGCAGGTCACGTTTGGCAACGCAGCACCACCGGTGGATCTCTACGCGGGCCGAACGGACACACAGAGCGTCAAATCCGCTCTGTGTTCCGTCGAAACCCTTGAAATCAACAGTGTTTCCGACGAGGAGGTGAACTCGTTAAGAAATGTCAATCGGGGCGACAGGATTTGAACCTGCGACCTCTACGTCCCGAACGTATAAGCGTAGGGTTCCAAGTGGGAACCAGCCAGAAGTTGCGGCGAGCGATTCGGCAGTTTGCACCAGCGTTTGCACCAGCGAACCGCCGAAACGTCGCCAACGGGGGGCGGATGTGGCTGCGGTGGGAGGGGGCGAGACGCCCGCCGAAGGGCCACCCGAGCCGGGCGAGACGGACTTCGCAGCCGCCTTGCGGATGATTGCCGGGTTGCCGTTGTCGGATGCGGAACGGGCCGAAGCGGTCCGGCGGCTGTTGCAGGGAACTCAGAATTCGAAAGGGACGCGATGAACGAACCGACACCACACGGAACGACACCAAACGGGCTTCACACTTCGGGCGGCAAGTTCGCGGCGGGCAATCCGGGCGGGCCGGGGAATCCGCATGGGGGGCAGGTGGCTCGGCTGCGGGCGGTGATGCTGGAAGCGGTGAGCGAGGACGACATGCGGGCGGTTGTCCTGAAACTGGTCGAGATGGCCAAGGGGGGCGACTTGAAGGCCATCGACCTGTTGCTGAACCGAACGCTCGGGAAGGCCGACAGCGGGCCGCTGGTGGCTGTCCAGATGAATCAACAGGCGAGCGGGCCGGGAGAGTCACCGGGGCGGGCGGCGGGCATCCTGGCTCGACTCCGGGCGGAACGGGGGGAAGCTCCCGTCGAACCACTCTCCCCCGATTTGGAAGAACGTCGGGCGGAAATCCTGAAACGCATTGAGGCAATGCGATCCTGAAACTGGCGAACTGGCCGATATCGCGTAGGTTCTCCGGGGGGCATTCTCGAAAGTAACCACACACACCGCCCGCTTCGACACAGTGAGTTTTGTTTGCCCGAGCCAGCGAGATTCGGGCCACACAGCGAGGAGATTAACCATGACCGTCGATGAAACCTGGAAGTCTCTCACGGACGATCCCATGCCCGCACGGCTGCGAATGCTGCTGACGGTCTGTGCCGTGTGTCTGGAAGACCGGGGGCAGCACGATCTAGCGGAGTGGTGTTCACTCGCCGGTGAGGACGACCCCGGCATGGAGGACGTACCGGCCATCTGGGGCCGGGCCGTGGCCGTCCTGCGATTGCCGGAAGAGGTTCGTCGGGCTGCGGAGTGGAACTGAGACTCGGGGGCAGGACGCCCCCCCTATTCGGTTCCCCCCAGCGAGGGGTAAGCCCCGAACGGTGCCTCGCATCGCGGATTTTCTGTCGACAAGGAACAAAAACACATGGTCAACAACATCAACAACGCACCCGGCACGTCTGTCGCCTCGACGCTGGGCGAGGTGGCTGCGTTCTTTGGCGTTCAGGAACAGACCGTTCGGGCGTGGAGATTGCGAGCCGATCCAATGCCGGGAAAACCCGGCGAATGGAACCTGTCCGAGATCACACACTGGCGAATCCAATACGAGCGGGCCAAACATCGACCCCGAGACGAAGATCAGGCGCTGGTCGACTGCATTACCGAACCGGGCGGTGAGGACTGGAAAGACCGCTGGTTGCGGGCCAAGGCGTTGTTGTGCGAGGAGCAATTGGCCGAAGTGCAAGGCCAGTTGGTCGACCTGGAAGAGATCGGGCCGATCATGCGGCGGACCGGGGAGTTGATGGCCGATGCCGTCCGGCGGCTGGAAGCGGAGTACGGGGCGAGCGCGGCGGACATCATGCGGACTCCGTTGGAGCGAGTCAGCGAGGAAATGGAGGCGATGTGTGGGCGTGGTCAGGCGTGACCGGATGCCACGGCTGGATATGAAGGCATCGCTTGCATCCCGGTCGCGAACGGTTCAGGATGCGGGACCATTCCGCCAGAGGTGCCACGATGCCCGATGTGATTTGTCCCAAATGCGGTCGATCGAAAGCAGTCACGGATGACGTGTTCGCCACACTCACGGGCAAGACGATTCGCTGTTCCGGATGCAAAGCGGAGTTCGTTGTCGAAGAGCAAGTGCCTCTCGATTTTCTGGACGCTCCCGCTGCTCCGGTGATACCGCCGAAGATCGCTCCGAAGATTGCTCCGACTCTGACCAAGGAACAGCGGGAAGCTGTCGCGGAACGGAACGTCGCCGATTTCAGAGCCAGTCGTTCCCCTTCACACGGGGGCAGCCAATCCCCTTCCATCGTATACGCCATTGGCAAGGCTGTCGTTTGGCTGTTCGTCGCTTGCTTGGTGATCGCGGCGGCATTGTATGCGGGCAACGCCTCAAGCGGCGGCATCGGTGTTCTGGTGTTCGTGGCTTCATTGATTGCAATCCTACTGACGCAGGTGATCGACATCCTGATTCGCATCGCCAACGTACTGGAAAATGACTGACTGACGGCAAGCGATTCTGTCGGTCGGGATTGCCCCCGCTGAGACGAATTGATCGGGTTCCCGATTGAACGTCGGGCATTGATCGGGGATACTCCGAACTGGGTGCCGTCCGGTGTTGCAACGCCGGATCGCTGAAACCGACCGGCGGGCTGTGCGGAGCTACTCCCCGCGCCGCCCGCTGGTCGACCCGACTGGGAGTAGGCACGGATGACAGAGACACGCCCTGGCGGCAAGTGGTTGTTTTCGGAATCGGTACAAGCTCTACGCGGACTCAAATCGCGGTTCGAAGCATTGGACCGTGACGCCCATGAACTGACCGTACGTTTGCTCTATCGCCAAACGCCGCCACCGTGTGAGCCTGAAACGCCCCGGAATAGAAAGCTGACTGATCGGGGCGAGTGGGTGTGGTGCCTGCCGGGCGAGAAGCCGAACGATGTGATTCCTGAATCGATAGAGGAAAAGGCATCCGGTCTATGCGAGGGATGGGGCGGTATGTTATTTGATGTTGTGGGTGTAAACCTTGGTCCTGGACCATATCGCGCTTCTTGGGAAGCCAAGACTGGACAAGCGGGCTTGATTCCCTGTCAGCGTCGATTTATCGCTTCTGGGAACCCCGACGAAGTACGTCGGTTACTATCGATTGCCAACGATTCCGCTGCCTTGATTGCCAACGTCATCGAAGCCGCCTCAGCCTCGGAAGCGAGGGCGTCCCTCTGGCCGGATGTCCCCACCGATGTGGAACTCGCCCCACATGCCGGGTACTGGGTGGATTTGGTGTTCGAAGTCGGACGCTGGCGACTCCCATCGGTTCCGTTTCGATGCCAGGCTGACACGCCAGAAACAATCATCACGGAGTTCACCGGCTTTCCGGGGCAGGCGGGAGACCCTCTTCTCATCGAAGCCGTGAACCGAAGGCACGCTGAAAAACGCTCACTGCTGGCGAGATGGAAGATCGACCCCACGGCCACAGACTTCTGGACGAAGCTGGACCAGCCCCCATACAAGCAAATGACACTGGCGGGATTCGCAGCCAAGTCGGCAGCGGTGATAGAACTTCTGATCCAGTGGGGGGAGACGGGCGTCAACCCGTTTCAGAGCCGCGTTGACGCACAACGGAGTCCGCGAACGACGACACTCCCGGCTGATTACAAGAGGGAAATGGCACGGCTGGACACTGATCTACAGGTACTCAAATCGAGCAACCCGATACACGAACGATTAAAGACAGCCTATGGGTATTGGGGCACGTACCCGCTTCAGCGTGAACTTCTGGTTGACTCACCGAGACGAGAGGCGACGGACGAACATGTCGTGTCCGAAACGTACCTCGTCCTGCTCAAACTGGACGAGGTTCACAAAGCCGCTGTTGACGTTCTGATGAGTCGGTCCAAAGAGCAAGGCGGAAACCCCACCTTGATTTGGAAGTCCGCGAACTACTGCCGCGAACTGCTGGCGGACTACCAGAAGACACACAATGCCTATCCGGTAAACAGAGAATCCGATTACTGGCCGGAATGTCTCGGACCAACCCTGTTCGAGCTACCCGCAGACATTCGACAAGCAATTCAAGACGGGAACGCCGAAGTGCGCACACTCTGCGTTCCGCAGGAACGGCTGATCGACGCGCTGCCGAAGCTCACTGGTGAGGAGCAACCCGAAGTGATTGGCGAACCGACGCCTGACACGCTCGCCACAACGATAGAGGCGGGACTCCGAAACCGAATCCACATCGTCAAAGCCGATTCGCCAGAGATGATGGCATTCGATCAAGAGTTCGAAGAGCTATCCGGTATCGCCTATCCACCGAAGAACGTGGGTGAATGGATGACCGTCTTGATTCTGGCACGCTTCGACCAGACTTGGATCGACAAGGCGATGTGTACATTTGGTGAACCCGGATTTGAGGACTGCGGAGAACTTCCCCGCCCCTACGTCTCGACCGGCGGAGTGACGATGGGGGACGCCCCGGCGACACTGGAAGAGCGACAAGCGAAGTTCGGATCACCACAGTTCACGCCCGTTCTGATGATGCGACTGAGGCAGTACGCCACCGAGAACGCGAACGCCCGAAAGTCAAAGACGCCGGTCGGGCAAAGCAAGGGGGATGCTGAGGCCGGGGGCGGGAAAAGCAAAACGGATGACAAAAACAACGCGGTAAGCCGTGTGGTAGGAGTCTACAATTGGGCTATTTCAGAAATCTCGGGCGCTGACGCAATGACGATTAAGGAGTTGTTCAACGCGATTCAGATTCACCCCAGTATGAAAAGCGAATTCTTGGAGAAGCTGCCCAACAATCCCGAAACTTTTGGGACGTACCTCAGACGAGGCGGAATCGAGCGATACAACGTGAGTGGTGATCGCCAGCATCGCCCGAGCCGTCGCCCCAAGAAACACTGATTTGAGAGTGTCGGTTTCGTCAAAACGGACAGTTTGAAAATCTCCGATACATGAATCACTGGTAAATCACTACGTCTTGCCGTTTGTACGTTTGTCGCTTTTGAGGTCTGAAACGGCCAAGAGTCGTCGGCAGTGTTGCTGATGACCGTCAGGGCCGTCCCTTGAAGAGGACGAATTATCATGATCTCTCTGACCTCTGGCACGTACGACGTTGACGCGGTGGCCGAGTTGTTCGGCTGCTCATCGCGTCATATTCGCCGTCTCGCTGACTCGGGAGCGATGCCACGCCCGATCCACATTGGCCGACTGGTGAGATGGCGAAAGGCCGACGTGGATGCCTGGTTGAACGCTGGTTGTCCGTCCTGCCGTCCCTCGAAAGCGAGGGCGACATGATTTCACCCGAAGGCCGCGAACGCGGCGAGAAGCGAGCGGAGCGGGGCGTTCGACGGGCTGCCTACTTGCATGAGCCGCAAATCCGGCGGGACACGTTGCGATTC
>JAYWFM010000488.1:0-2858 GCA_043778825.1 Planctomycetota bacterium
GATCTACGACGGCATCCTGCACGACCAGCCGATGAATGAGTTCGCCCGCGAACTGCTGACCGCCAACGGCAGCGTCTTCGAGAACCCGGCGGCCAGCTATTGGAAGGCCAGCCGCGAACCGACCGACGCCGTTGAGACCACGGCCCAGCTGTTCCTCGGCATCCGCATTCAGTGTGCCAAGTGCCACAACCACCCGTTCGAGCGCTGGACGCAGGACAACTACTACGGTCTGGGAGCCGCCTTTGCCCGCGTCGGTCGCAAGCCGGGGCAGACGGAAAACGATGAGGTGATCTTCGTCGCTGCGGGCGGCGAAGTGACCCAGCCGCGCACCAACAAGACGATGCCCGTGCATCTGCTGCTCAAGGGGGACGTGCAAGTTCCCGCCGATCAGGACCGCCGCGAGGTGTTCGCCGAGTGGCTCACTGCTGCCGAGAACCCGTTCTTCGCCAAGGCCGTCTCGAACCGCATCTGGGGCCACCTGATGGGGCGCGGCATCGTCGAGCCGGTCGACGACTTCCGCGACTCGAACCCCGCCTCCAACGGTCCTCTGTTGACGGAGTTGGCCAAACAGTTTGCCGAACACAACTTCAGCCGCCGCTGGCTCATCAAAACGATCATGGCCAGCCACACCTACCAGCGCAGCTCGCGGACCAACGACTTGAACAAGACGGATGAGATCTACGCCTCGCATGCCGTCGTCCGCATGCTCGGTGCCGAGCAACTGCTCGACGCCATCAGCGACGTGACCGCCATGCCCGAGGCATTTGCCGGTGTCCCCGCCGGAACCCGCGCGACCCAGCTCCCCGAGCCGCCAACCGACAATTACTTCCTGAAGGTCTTCGGCCAGCCGCAGCGCGAGATGGCCTGCGAATGCGAACGCTCCAGCGAGTCGAATCTCTCCCAGGCCCTGCAAATGATCAACGGCCCGACCGTGCATAACAAGCTGCGGGCCGATGGCGGGCGAGTGAATCAGATGATCGCCGCGAAGAAGACGGACGAGGAGATCATCACGACGCTGTACCTCGCCGCCGTGTCGCGGACCCCGACTTCCGGCGAGATGCAGACCTCGAAGACCCACATCGCCAGCGTCCCGGCGGATCAGCGAAGACTGGCGCTGGAGGACATCGGCTGGGCCGTGCTGAACTCGAAGGAGTTTTTGTTCCAGCATTGAGGAGAGCGGTCAGCCAGAGGCCACCCCGCAAATTCACCTGATTCTGATGGGAGCATAATGAGGTGACTCGAGACATTATCATGCTCCTTGTTTTCAGCTTCATCCTGACTGGTTGCAACAAGGACGAACAACGCCATGAGGAGTATCGCCGGATACAATCCAGAGCCAGCTGGGTCTATCGCAGCTATCAGAACGAACGACTTCTCGCCAAAGCACAGAACCTGGTGTATGTTGGCCTTCCTCCGACGATGCCAGAGTTGCCGGATGGATGGAGTATTGTACCGCGGGTGCAATCTGAGAATGAGAACGCCGATGCGATCCGAATCGATGCCGCGGTCATTTACACGCCAGATGGCGAACAACCTAATATCTGGTTCTTTTCTGAAGAACATGAGAAGCAGGTCGTGGTAGATCCAGAGGCCGACATGGATCTGTACATCGAATGGGTGTTTTCCGATTGCGTTTTCTTTGACGACTACATCATAGGGCTCAAGCATTTATCAGGATTATGGGAGCCAGTTGACTCTTCTGTACTATGGGAACACAAAACATCAGCCTTCACGCATCTGAAATATGACAATGGTGCTGAAGAATGGCTGATGTATAACAGCGATGGGAAGATTGCAGAAAGAAAGCTTGTCAGACCCGATGGGACGAGGCAATGCGTTGTGATATTGAGCCGTCGCATGGGGATCATCGTTGATGCACGATCATGTGCGAAGGATCTTTAGGCCCGGTGTGGACAGGGTGCGGGTAAAAACTCAGAATCACCAAGCGGTTGCAACCCGACGTGGATTGCCGGAGTAGTACAGGCAGGGAGCGGGATTGCCGGATGGGTGGGACAACCTGTCGCACGTGCCCCGTGAAGTGTTCCAAGGATTTGGCCTCATGTTGCGACAACTACTGTTGACCTGCCTGCTGATCCCGGTTCCGGCGGGGAACCTGCGGGCGGAAACGCCGAAGAAGGCACGGGAACCGGTCGCGGTGGCGTACCTCGCCAGCATCGACCGGGTGCTGGACGATATCGACTATATCGTCACTGTCGGCGGACAGCCCGAGGTGTCGCAGATGGTGAAGGGGTTCATCACCAATCTCAACAATCTGGAGGGGATCGACCGCACCCAACCAGTCGGAGCCTACGCCTTTATGCCGCTCGATCTGGGCGGCGGCAAGAAAGACCCGGATGTGGTCGGGTTTGTCCCCGTCACGGATATTGAGGCCCTGAAGAAGACGGCTCACTTGAGCAATGTGCTCTCACTCGAACCGACCGACAAGCCGAACCGCTACGAGTTCAAGACGCCCGACAAGACGCTGTTCGTACTCATCGACCAGGGGCACGCCTTCATCTCGCAAAAGTCCGAACTGCTCGATCAACCGCTGCCTGCTCCGGCAGCGCTGACCGAAGTCCTGGCAGGCCAGTACGACCTCGTCGTGCAGCTCCGGCGGGAGGGGGTTCCGAAACTGTTGTGGGATCTCGCGCTGATTGGAGCGATGGCGGCCAGCGACAAGGAACTCCGCACTCTCAAGCAGAGCCGCGAACCCGAAAACCAGGCCAAGGTGAAGGGGATCAAGCTCGCGCGCAGTGCGGTGACCTCGGTCATGAGCGAGGTCCGCTCGGTCTGGGTCGGTCTCAAGGTCTCGCGCGAGTCCCGCACCGCCGTGATCGATGCCAAGTGGCAGTTTACCG
>JAYWFM010000489.1:0-2852 GCA_043778825.1 Planctomycetota bacterium
GGATCGAGTGATCTCCTGTGCCGCGGATTGCCAGACCCCGTGTTCTTCCGGTGTCTGGGAGCTGTGGTGAAACTCTGCCTACTTTTGTGATGCACACACCCGACCCCGGAGGGGGCACTGCGCCATTCGCATCGCTGCACCCGACGAGTTACACTCCAAACTGTCCCAGAAGCCCAACGGATTCGGGCGGAACGGGAATGACTCCACAGCATCGCCATGTTGAGGTTTGAATGAGCGTTTCTTCCGCAGTGGCCCGGCTGGGCCGGTGGGCAGCGTCCCTGTTCACGGTCTGGGCTTTGGGGGGTGTTGGTCCCCAGTCTCCGGCCTCGGCTCAGGACGACGAGGGCTACCCGCTCGCGGGGTATTACGGGTTCCTCCCGGTCGAGATCACCAAGGTCGACAGCCGCGCCCACTCGGTGGTGACGGGTGACTTCAACCACGATTCCCTCCAAGACCTCGCCATCGTTGACAACGGTCATAGCCGCATCGACCTGCTGCTTCAAAAGGCCAAGCCCGAGGCGGCCAAGGTCGCCGACAAGAACGACCGCACGGTCAATCAGGTGGCCGATCACTGGCGGCTCGACCTCAAGAAACTGCCGGTCGATCGCCCGGTCGTGGCGATCTGTGCCGGGGATTTGAACGCCGACGGGCGCTCCGATCTGGCGTACTTCGGCACGCCGGACAGGCTGGTGATCTTGCTGCAAGGCGAGAAGGGCGAGTGGACGAACAAGAAGGAAATCCGTCTGGCCGATGTGGATGCCAAGCCGTGGAGCCTGGTGATCGGCGACTTGAATCATGACACGCTGCAGGATCTGATTGTCCTCGGCAAGCGCAATACGTTCCTGCTGATCCAGCAGGCGGACGGCAGACTGGCCGCTCCTCTGCTGCTGCGGAACACTGCGGACGAACTCAGTCTGGCGATGATCCAGGATCTCGATGGCGATGGTCGGAACGATCTGTTCTACACCGCCAATGAAAAGGACGAGAGGTTCCTGTGTGCCCGGCTGCAGAACCCGCTGGGCCAACTCGGGCCGGAGCTGCGGTTCGATACGATTCAGAACCCGCGCGGGGTCACGCTGTTCGACCTCGATGGCAAGCCGGGGTCCGAGGTACTCGTGATCGATGGCCAGACGAATCGCGTCCGCGTGATGCAGGTCCGGCGGGCCACCGAGGGGGAACTCGGGGCCAAGCTGATTCAGTACGGCATCGGCGGCGGATCGGACGCCGGGGAGCTGGCCCTGGGCGACCTCGACGGGGACCATCTGCTGGAGGTCGTCGTCGCCAATCCCGAACGGGCCAGCGTCGTCGTCTTCCACCAGAAGGCCAAGAGCGGCCTCGACCTGGGCACCGATTACCCCAGCTTCCTCGGAGCCACGCAGATTCGCATCGCCGATGTGAGTGGAGATGCCAAGGCGGAGGTCATCGTCCTCAGCCCCAAGGAAAACTCCCTCGGCATCAGCCGCTTCGAAGACGGTAAGCTCACCTTTCCCGAGTCGCTGCCGATCGATGGCAATGTGAAAGCATTCGACGTGATCGACCTCGACAATGACGGGGCCGTGGAGATCGCCGCTGTCGTCGAAGGCTCCGGTCGCGGGTCGGAGAAGAAGACCTCACTGATGATCGGTCGGCGGAATGGGACCGGTGTATGGGTGTTCGCGTCGGACATCAACAAGCCGGTGGAACTCAAGCTCAACGCCGCTCCGGAACGACTGGTGATGACGGATGTGAACCTGGATGGAAGGCCCGACTATCTGTTCTTCCTGAATGGGAAGCCGCCGCAGGCCATCCTGGCCGATGAGAAGGGGCTACCCGCAGCGGCAGCGACCGGCGGTGTGCCACTCGGAGATGTGGCGGTCGGAGCAGTGACCTTCGCGAGGCTCGATGAGCCCGCGCTGCTGGTCTCGCAGGGGAACTTCGTCCGCAGCGTCCGGCTCGATGAACTGGGCCGCTGGCAGGTGGTCGAGCAGTTCAACGCCGATGACAGCACCGCCAAGGTCGCCGGTTCGGCGGTGCTGGACCTCGACGGGAAACCGGGCGACGATCTGGTGATGATCGACACTGGGGCGGCGAAGCTGCGAGTGTTTGCGAATCAGGCGGGGGAGTTTAAGCCGTGGAAGACGCTCGATCTGGGGCGGTTCCCGTTTAAGTCGTCGTCGGTGGGGGATCTCAACGGGGACGGTCGGGCGGATTTGATCCTCAACGGGGGGACGAAGTTTGCGGTGCTTTATGCGGGTCAGTCGGACCCGGAGCTGAAGGAGATCGCGACGTATGAATCGCCTCGCAAGGAAGTGTTCCTGATGGACCTGGTCGCCGGGGATGTGAACCACGATGGCCACCCGGAGATTTGCGTCATCGACACGAATGCGCACCTCGTTGAGATCGTGGCGTTTCGCGCGGAGCAGGGGCTGCTGCCCGGCCTGAACTTCAAGGTCTACGAGGAAAAGTCCTTTCAGGGGGCTGGCCGTACCGGCACCCAACCCCGCGAAGCCCTGATTGCCGATGTGACCGGCGACAACCGCCCGGACTTGGTTCTGCTGTGCCACGACCGGATTCTGATCTACCCGCAAGACGGGCCGGGAGCGGAACTGACTGTGGATCCGAAGGCGGGCACCGAGTCCAAGCCCGCTGTCACCCCGGTGCCAGCAGCGGCCAAGCCATAGTACGATAGCGTGACGACTGTTGGAGTTCAGGCTTTAGCCTGCCTCTGACGCCCCAGAGCAGCCTAAAGGCTGAACCCTCAACCCTCAATCCTCAACCCTCAATCCTCAACCCTCAACCCTCAACCCTCAACCCTCAACCCTCAACCCTCAACCCTCAACCCTCAACCCACAACCCTCAACCCTCAACCCACA
>JAYWFM010000490.1:0-2850 GCA_043778825.1 Planctomycetota bacterium
TCCCCCACAGTGGAGTCTTCTCCGAAAGCCATGTCGATTGTGGGGGAGAGGGGGCAGAACCTTGGAAAACGCCTCGCGGATATCCTTCACGGCGTTGCCCGAGGGGTTGCACATCATCGCCCAGGGCAGAGCGCAGCGGCGTCAGCTGCGAAGCGCCGCCCTGGGTTGGATGTGCCTCTGAGGCCCTCAGCCCTGAAAGGGCGACACCGGGGCGCGCCACGGCGGGTTGTTTCGCCCTTTCAGGGCTGGAGCGATCTGTGAACTCCTGTCCCAGGGCGGCGTTCCCTGCGGTCGCTCTGCCCTGGGCTGATTTGTGGCTGCCCCTTCGGGGCGAAGAGAGCCACCCACCGGACTCGGAGAGTCCGGCGACTTTGTGGAAGAGGGAATCGCCGGAGCCGAACGCTTCGTGGCGGCACGCCTCGCTGCGCTCGGCCCTCGCTGACGCTTCGGGTTACTGGACTCACGCCGGACGCAGGTTGCCCCAGTCTTCGACCTTGGCTTTGGCATGGTGCTCCTCGCAGAACTTTTGCACCCAAGCAATCAGGGAGTCGCTGCGACCGGTGACATCGGCGGGATTTTGGGCCTCGACGTTGAGGCGCAGCAGCGGCTCGTTGTTCGAGGCGCGGACGTTGATCCACCACTGGGGGGTGTAACCATCGGCGACGGTGCGGTAGGTCGTGCCGGTGGGGTCATTCTTCGTGTCGATCAGGAACAGATCGTCCACGGTCTTGAACTTGGGCGACTTTGGGTGGAACACGCCGACGCCATCGAGCGTGAAGACGTAGGCATCCGCAGCTGGGTCGTTGTACTGCTTGAGCAGGGCGTCGATGATCTGCTGGCTGGTCTTCTTCCAGTCGGCACTTTCGATCCGTAGGTTGACCTCGCCGCTGGACGGCCACGGCGACAGCGAGCTGAGAAGTTCGGAGCAACTCTGCCCCGTCGCCAGCAGCATGTCCCAGAAGTCGACCATCGAGAACAGGCCCGAGTCGAGGCCGTACGCTTCCGGGTAGTTGTAGTGGGCTGAGGACTCGCCGCCGAAGGCCGCATCGGTCTTCATGAGGGCCACCTTGAGGGCGTCCTGGCCCACGCGGCTGACGACCGGGCGACCGCCGGCCTTGCGCATCGTCTCGACCACGAGCCATGACGAGACGGCGGAGTAGACGACTGCCGGACTCTTCTTGCCAGCCGCCAGAGCCTTGCGAATGGCGTTCTGACCGAGGGCGGCCAGCAACAGCGAGCCGGAGACGAACTGGCCCCGCTCGTCGACGAGGAACACGCGGTCGGCGTCTCCGTCGAACGCCGCTCCGAACTTGGCACCGAGTTCGACGACCGTTTTCTGGAGCAACCTGACCGCTCCCGGCAGCCCCGGATTCGAGGGCCGCGTCGGGAAGGTCCCATCGATCCGCTCGGCGACGGCATGGACTTCGACGCTCGACTGGCGAGCCGCCAATGCCTGCTTGAGCAGCGGGACGAACAGCCCGCCGACGCCGTTCCCGGGATCGAGGACGATCTTGCCGGTAGCCTGCGCGAGGTGCGTCGAACGCTGGCAAGCAGCCTCCGTGAACCGCTCCTGCAACCGCAGATTCGGCCCGCTCGGGAATGGGGCACAGGCCGGAGCCGCAGCCGCTCCGGAGGCGGACCCGGCCTCGAAGATCGGAGCGAGATGGGCGGCGGGGCTGATCATGTCGAGGCCACCGGTGGCCTTGTTCAGGAGGACCGACTTGATGCCGTTGTACTCGCCGGGGTTGTGGCTGGCGGTGATCATCACACCTGCGATGGCTCCGTCGAGCTGTTCGCCGACGCCCCATTGGACCATGTCGGTGGTGGCCAGACCGCAGGGGATCGGGACTCCGCCCGCGAAGGCGATCCCTTGAACCACGGAGGCATACAGAGCCGGAGAGGAGACCCGCCCGTCACGCCCCACGATGATGCGCGGCTGCTTCTCTCCGGTCGCCGTCGCGACGTGTCGCGTGATGCACTGCCCGACGAACCAGGCGAGTTCCTCGTTGATCTGATTCGGGTAGATGCCACGGACATCGGCCTTGCGCTGCATCAATGAGCGGTCAAACATGGTCGCAATTCTCCAGGGGACGGGACTCTCGCCAGCCGACGCCAGCCGGGAAAGTCCCTGAACATGGGGAGTTTTGCGAATTCGGCTCTGGACTGCTACAGCGGTTCTGGGAGAATAGGTGATGGCGGATGGCGAATGGCGGATAGCCAGAGGTTCAACTGAAGTCGCTGCGTTCGCCAGAACGCGGGGGGCTTGCACTTTAGCGAGTGCAGCGACCAGAAAATTGGGATTTGAGGTGCAGCATGCCGACCTGGGATTGGCAAACTATCATTGCACTGACTTGCGTCGCTGGCGCAGGAGCAGCCGTTGCGCGCCGCTGCTGGCGGTATTTACACCCCGTCGCGGGCGGATGCGGGGGAGGCTGCGCGGGGTGCGGGTCGTCGAAGTCGACCTCAGCGGGGGAGGTGGTCACGCTGTCGCTGTCGGGACCGAAGAGTGGACGTTCTGCAACGCATGGATGACGAATCGCGTGGGCGTGACCTTGTCAGGTAGCTGCACTCGCCAGAGTGCGGGCTCCCCGCGTTCTGGCGAACGCAGCTACCCCTCAGTGAGCGACGGCACGGGCACGTTGGAATCGTGCCCCACGGGAAGGACGGTCCCGAAGTGAAACTCGGCCCCACCGGAACTCCCGTCGCTGGCGGCCTTGATCGCGAAGATGGCGGCGATGGCGGCGGCGATGGCCAGCACCAGCAGCGTGATCTTGACCCAACTGTAGGGGCGTTCGCCCTGGACTTCGCCGGTGGCGGCGTTGACGAACACGCGGAAGGTCTTGTCGTGGA
>JAYWFM010000491.1:0-2839 GCA_043778825.1 Planctomycetota bacterium
TCCCGCGATTGTGTACTCCTGTAGCGCACAAGCGCGGGAACCACGGGGACAAGTCCCAGTGGCGGGGAGACTATTTCTCCCCGCCTGCCTAAAGCCGGAACTCCCACTCCGACGCCCACGGTCTGGCGAGCGGGCTATTGCCCCGGGAACGATTCGACGCGGGTCTGCACGGTCTTCGTCTGGTCGAACGCAAAGCCGTTCCCCATCTCCACCGTCATCTGCACGACCCGTTCCGTGAACGACTCCTTCGGCAGGCCGGTGTCGCGAAAGATCACGCACTGGCCCGTGGTCGAACCGCCCAGTACGGTGACGTTGATGTCATCACTCTGGACCAGGTTGACCTGGTTGGTCGTCTGCGAGGGAATGATGTCGCCGGTGATCTTGACCGTCGCTTCCGTATCCGTCAGCTCCTGCAACGTGTATCTGCACTGGACGATCATCGGGATCGGACGCGTCACGCTGCGGTGGCGGGTCCACTCCTGGCCGGGGGAGACCTCCTGGCCGAAGGGCAGCAGTCCGATCGTGTTGTCGACGAAGTCCGAGATGCCGTTCTCATCCGACCCGGCCTCCATCCCCATCAGCACCTGCTTCCGCTGTGGCGGAGGCACGTGGACCAGGCAGCGCTCCAGGAACTCCCGGAAGCCAACGACCTCGTTGATCTGGTTGTCTTTGCCAATCCAAAACGAGAACCCGTCGTGGATCATGTCGTGGTAGGCCCGGGCCGCCACCGGAATCTGAGCGGGGGGATTAACGGAGTGGTACACGAGCGTTTGCCCGTCCATGGTCTGCTCGAATTCCACGCGGTTGTAGCGCACGGCCAGTCGAGTCCGCCCCTGCGTGACTTCTTCCACTTGGATCGCCATCATGAGCCGCAGTTCCGTTTTGAACTGCTGCACGGTGCCATCACCGGCCGTCTGCACGAGAGTCGTGATGACCTGCTTCTTGAGGGGGAACCGCTCGCCCGGTTGGAGTTGCAGCTTCAACTCGCCACGGGGTTCCGGGAGATTCTGAGTGCGTGACGAGGCAGCCGCAGCGGGATCTGGCTCGACTCCACTCGACGACAATTCCGTCACATCGGTCGCCGCCTCGCCCTCGGCGGGCTTCTGGGAATTGCAGCCCGCCGCGAGCAGGCCCAGGGCCATCCAGGCCAGGACAGTCGGAAGACGCATCACGGACTCCATTCCGGGGATGTACTCACGAATCGTTGGAGTTCAGCCTTCAGGCTGCTCCGGAGCAGCCTAAAGGCTGGACTCCAACGGGGAGGATCACGCCGCGTCGGCCTGGCACTCGTCATCCGCAGCATCACTGCCGTCGCAGGGGTGGCCCTCGGCGTCGTAGATCAGCGAATACACGTTGTCGGCGGCCTCGTCCAGGTAGGCCCGGATGTTCTCGCTCGACACGCTCTGCATCAGAGCTTCCAGAGCCTGAATCACGCGGTCGACTTCGGCGCTGGAGATTTCCTCGTACTCATCCGAGTCCGAGGCACAATTGTCAAAGGCGGGGGGAGGGGTCATGGGGGGCTTCCTTGCGGTGTTCAGTCTCACAGGGGCCGTCTTGGCCCCACGGGGTTACTGGCTCTTGCGAGCCTTCTGGGCGGGCTTCGCAGCCTTGGTCGGCTTCGCAGCTGCCTGAGTCTTGGCGGGTTTGGCGGCCTTGGCCTTGGGGGTCTGGCCCCGGAAGATCTGATCCCAACCTTGGGAGAACTTCTGGCTGGACCCGGTGTGGACGGTGTAACCGGTCATGAGGTGGGGGATCGAAGTCGGACGCGGATCGGTCGGGAAGAAACCCATTGTCTCCCACCCCCGATCCCAGAGGGGGGGCAGATTACCAATCCCTCGAATTCACTGCTACTGGATTTCCGGGGTGCCGCAAAATTGGGTGCATTCGTCCATCCCACAGGTGTGTGCATCAGAAGAGTCGGCCATGATCGGAAAGCCCTTCCACGCCCCGACAGTGTCACCACTCCATAGGACTTGGAAGAAGACTCACGCAGAGGCGCAAGGGCCGCAGAGATGTTCATGGCCTGACTCTGCGATCTCAGCGCCTCTGCGTGACACATTTCCGGGCTCGCGAGTTATCCCCGGTCTCTCCCGGAATAGGAATCTCTGCCGCTGCCGACTTTTCAGAAGCACACACATCCCACAGTACGTCATGGTTGACCGATTGGCGTGCTTCACGGCTCAAGCTACAATGACGGCGCGTCGTACTCAGGAGATGAAAATGAGCGAAACTGCCGTTGAATTGATCCACGCATTCTCGACACTGCCCCCCCACGAACGATACGCGGTGCTGATCGAGTTGGCTCGAATCTCCGAACGCGATCACGGACCTCTCACTCACGAAGAACTGACGTTTGCTGGGGAACAGGTGTTTGCGATGTACGATGCGGAGGAGGCAGAGCATGGCGAAGCCAGCGCGAGGTGAGGTTTGGCTTGTGGATATGGGATATGTTGCAAAAGTCAGGCCAGCTCTGGTGTTGAGCGTCCCGGTCGAAGACGACGAACGTGTCTTAACAACAGTTGTGCCTCATACGACAAGCGTCCGTGGCACGCGGTTTGAGACTCCTTCCCGCGTGCCGTGGCTCAAGGAGGGTTCTTTTGATGCTCAGGGAATCGGGACTTACCCCACGGTCAAATTGATCCGAAAACTGGGCGATCTCCCCCACGATCAACTCACCGCGGTGGAGACGAGTGTGCGATGGCTACTCGCCTTGTTTTGAGATCACGCGACGCGGAATCGCCGGGTGCCACTCAACGCCGTTAACCCTTTTTCGCAGCGATGGCATTCTTCAGCGTTTTGGCTTGCTGGACTTGTTTCGGGGTGGCGTTCACGATGTTCG
>JAYWFM010000492.1:0-2838 GCA_043778825.1 Planctomycetota bacterium
TGCGAAGGCGACGTTAGGCTGTGGGTGCGTGGGATTGCTTTTGATAGGTATGTGCGGGCTCTTCCCAATCGGTTTGTTCTTTGGGCCTTCCCGCAACCCGCCTACCGATTTGACACCATTGACACCATTGATAAGGTCTGAAGCGGTACGCATTGGCAACTGTGGTTCAGTTCTGGCTTTCGATTACAAATCCAACGGGACATGTCTGGAGACATTGGACTCCGAAGTCGTCATTCCGGCTGATACAATCAGAGTCGCGAGCAATAAATCCATCGAAGTGGAAGTTGCATTCGACCACCTGGAATTGACTCCAGATTCGCTATTCGCAACGGTTTCGAGATTTGAGATTATTCCAGATCCACGCATTTCGCGTGATCGTGATATTGTAAAGAATGGTGATTACTTCCATCCATGTAGAATTGATGGGGGAAGGGCGATTGTATCGTTTTGTCCTTGGCACTATTCCCGCTTCACTGATGAAGGTGGCGGTACGGTAAAGCTCGAACTTGTCCTTGAAACGACTTCAGGAAGGTTTTCAAAAGCATGGGCATTTGACGTACTTCCCCGTGGCGAGTCAGTATCCGCAGTTGATGATCGCCAGAGAATTGCTCAGGATTTGAAGCCATCGAGCTTGCCAGTCGCCGTCCTACCGAACATCGCGAAGCCGGTAGTGGATCGAGAGCGACAAGCTCAAGGCAAACTGCGACTTGGCAAACAATTCATCGAAATGGGGCGTCCTGCTAGTTCTGTCCCGTGGCTGGTGGCTGTACTAGAACAATTCCCCGAGACAGCAGCTGCCAAGGAGGCCGAGTTACTCTATCCAACAGTCACAGGCAAGAAATACGAGCGAGTTGCTACGCAAAAGGCTGTTATTGACCTAGAAGAGGGGGACGGCAGAACTTCTCGGCCTTGACCGAACAGTGAACAGTGCAGAACTTGCTTTGCCCCGACAGGGTGACCCAGACGCCGCTTGGGGCGTCTGGGTGACGTACAAGCAAGCGGGATTGCCGGTGTGAGCCGGTCCTGGGTAACATCTGGTTGCTCTGCAACCCAGACACTCCAAGCAGTGTCTGGGCCACTCCGCTGCTATGGCCAACGCCTCTTCCGAAGAATGTCCCTACGATCTAATCCCGAAAACTGAAGAAACTCTTGCATGTAAGGAACTGCCAAGCCGGGCTTCCCGGTCTTGTCTGCCAAGTCCTGTGCTGCACATGACACGCTACCAATGAACTGACTGAGTGCGTTGATAACGATGATGACGTGATAAACGGCATACTTGGACGCTAAGTCCTGAAGTGGCGGCTTTATGAATATTCGTTGCAACGTGTCATTGGTAGATTCATCAGGCTTGCAAAGATTACTTGCGTAAGCGCCACATCGCTCCACTGTGGTGGCAAGTTCAGAACGATTTCCAGCAACGATGTACACAGTTTTTTGTCCAACATCTTCTTCGAGGATTCGAGCAATCACTTTCTCGTACTCTCCGAGAGGATCGTTCGCAGATGCCGAAACAGAAGGTGGGGCCGATAATGAATCAAGATTGAAATATCGGGTTTGTCCCGCGAAATCATCCAGAACCGTGAGGATGTCGAATGATATGCTGGACTCCTCTATCCTTTTGAGTGGATTGGCCTCTGAAATTGAAAGCGATGCGATATGCTCGAACAGCTTGAGAAGACCATGCCCAAATGGCTTTAGCGTGCCTTTCGGCGGCATATCTAGATTATTATTTGCCATGTGATGAACAACAATGGCCGACTTCATGAGGCGTTCCAGCCCTATGGAAAGCTGGAAGAATGCGACATAGAAATTGCCCAAGGTGGAGTCATTCGCGTTTCGCAGAGAGGTTAGCCCTTGTGTGAGGGATGACTGAAAAAGATACCCTTCCCGTTGGAGTAGCTTGAAGGATTCGTGTGGCAACATGGAATGTCCTTAGAGAGCGAGACGCATGCCGTGAAGACACCATAACAACCAACATGGTTTGCCGGGTGCCGGGTGCCACTGGCGGTCGCTTTGGGCCGCCAGTGTCTTAGGAACTTTTTACACCGAATCCCCTGGCGAGTCAAAGCATTCGCCGGTGGCGGGGTAGCCCGGACATCGCTTTGGATGTCTGGGTGACGAAGGAACAAGAGGGATTGAGAGGCGGGCGTGTCCTCCGTCACCTCTTGTTGCTCTGCAACCCAGACGCTCAAAGCAGCGTCTGGGCTACCCCGCCTCGTACCAAGCTGGTAACCTCAGCTTGGAAACTGGTAAGCTCGACTCCGAAGCTGGTAACCTCCAGGGTGAAACTGGTAAGCACGCGATACAAGCTGGTAAGTTGCCAGTCGACAAGCAAGCATCGACTTCCACCAGAATGAACGATGATTCGTTAAAATCGGTTCCTTCAGAACTGGCGGACGATATTCGTGATCTTCCCAAGAAAGCCCCACTTCAAACTGTCCAGGATCTCATCGAGCGTCTGTGTGGCGTTCGCGACTGGAGTCTGGATGAGTTGGCCAATCATTTCCACCGAAATCGGCAGTACACCCTCGACAAGTATGTGACTCCGATGGTCAAAGACGGCAGACTGGCGATGACATTTCCGGATCAGCCAACTCATCCACAGCAGCGGTATCGAACCAGAGTAGCACGGCCCGAGTAATCGGCTTATACCCCGGCCAGCAACTGCTCCACCGGCGTGCCGGGGCAGACTTTGAGCGGCCTTCCGATCGGCGTAATGAGTTCTTTGCTGAACTCGACGCCCATGCGGTCGAGGATCGTGGCGTAGAGGTCGGGGATCTCGATCGGGGTGGTCGGTTTGATGGGCTTGTCATCGGTTTGGTTGTCAGCTGTGGTGGA
>JAYWFM010000493.1:0-6813 GCA_043778825.1 Planctomycetota bacterium
GCTGCGCTCGACCACCGGCTATGGGCTGTGACCCCTGCGGGGTGGAAGAGTGGCCCGAAACCCAGGGGATTTTGCGTAGGATGGCGACAGCACTCCTTCGGAAGTCTGGCGGGGGACAGGATTCGGATGCGAATCATTTCAGTCCGAAACGGTTCGCAGCCGAAGAATTCTGTGGGGGATTGTTTTTCGAGCGAATCATTCGCGGCTGAATGATCCCCGGCGAGGGGGATGTGCGATGGCAGGGATGCCCACACAACTGGTGCGGCGCGTGCTGCTGGCCGGAGAGCGGCTGCGGCGTTGCCTGGACCAGAGTTACACGCAGAGCGAACTGAACGGCCCACGGGTGGACGTGCTGGAGACGATCGCCGCAGCCGGGTCGAAGGGGTGTTCGCAGACCGAACTCGCTGCCGAGCTGGGGGCTGCGGAGTCGAGCGTGTCGACGATCGTCGAACGCATGCGGCGCGACGGGCTGCTGCTGCGGATGCGGTCCCGGCAGGACCGGCGGTGCAGCGTGCTGCTGCTGACCGAGGTCGGCGGAAAGCGGCTGGCTTCGGTCATGCAGAGCCGCGATCGGCACCTGTCGCAGTGGATCGATCGACTGTCGACCATCGACCAGCAACAACTGTGTGAAGTGCTGGATCAACTGCTGGTAGTGCTGGCGGAAAATCCCCTGTCGGAGACGACACCGGATGCGGACACCTCGCGGAAGTGGGGGAAGGCCGCATGAATCAGTTCCCTCAAGAGACCGGAAATTGGAAGAGTGGCGTGGGCTTTAGCCCATGCGACATTGATGCTCTCACACTCGCGTGGGCTAAAGCCCACGCTACGGGGATCATGCTGGCCATTCTGCTGGCCACGCTGCCGGGTTGCTCGCGCGGGTTTTGGCGGCAGCAAGCCGACAACGATGCCTACGAGGCCATCAGCGAGCGATTGAACGACCCGCGCTGGCAACTGCCTCGATTCGAGATCGGGCCGGACCCCGACAGCCGGTTCTTCGATCCGTACGACCCGGATTGCGCTCCACTGCCGCCGGACGATCCGGCGGCCCATGAATACATGCACAGCGTCGACGGCATCGGCGGCTTCAAAAGCTGGCACGAATTCGGCGACAGCTTCAGCATTGAGAACCCGCAGTGGCTCAATCGCTACGGTCTGACCCCCGAGATGATGAACGTGGAGACCGGCGACTACACCGGGCGAATGCCGACGCTGGAGAAGGTGACGCTCACCGATTGCGTCGAACTGTCGCAGATTCATAGCCGGGAGTTGCAGACTCAGATCGAGGATCTGTACCTCGCCGCGCTGGATGTCTCGTTCGAGCGGTTCCAGTTCAACGTGCGATATCTGGGTGTGGGCGGCGGGGAGCCGTCAGCCAGCTTCACGGACACGATCGTCCCGCACGGCCCCGGTGACCAGACCACCCTCGGAGCGGCATTCGGCGTCAGCAAGCTGCTCCCCGCTGGGGGGCAAGTGGCGGTGGAACTGGCGAACAACACGCTGTGGTTCTTCTCGGGACCGAACCAGACGAACTCGGCCTCGGTGCTGTCGTACTCGCTCGTCCAGCCGCTCCTCGCCGGGGCGGGTCGCAAGGTGGTGCTGGAGAACCTGACGCAGTCGGAGCGTAACCTGCTGTATCAGGCCCGCACGCTGTCCCGGTTCCGCCAGACGTTGTTCACGAATGTGGTCTCGGACGGGACGGGGAGTTACCTGAATCTGATTCAGCAGACGCAGGTGATCCGCAATCAGCAACAGAACATCGAGCGGCTCAAGAATCAGGTCGCCATCCTGCAATCGAACTCCGGCCAGAAGGGAAACCTGGTCCGGGCCGACCTGGAGGCGCTCCCCGCCGGGCTGCTGTTTTCGGACGCCTTGCAGGGCAAGCTGACGTTCGATGTCAATCGAAAGCTCCTGATCTGGAATGACAATGTGATGTCGCCCGAGGAGCAGGCGGTGCTGGAGAAGCTGGGCACGGACAATCCCGCTGACAACAAATTCCGCAACGCCATCCAGGAGATCATCCAGACCATTTCCGTGGTTCCGACGCCACTGGATGTGCTGCAGTTGCAGGGGAACCTAGCCAGTGCCATCAATCAATTGCGGTCTTTGGAGCGGGCCTTTCAAGATGGCCTGGACTCACTCAAGCTGAGCCTGGGTCTGCCGCCGGATGTGGTGATGACGATTGACGACCGCATGCTGGAGCCGTTCACCGTGATCGACCCGGAGCTGAAGACGCTCGAAACCGAGGTCACGAACTTTATCCAGGTGTGGGCTCAGATCGACGAAGAGGCACCGACAACGGAGCAACTGCTCACGACGAATGCCGCCTTTGGACAGTTGATCGGGCGCGTGGAGCGAGAGGGTTTTTCGGTCCTGGATCAGGACGTGAAGAACCTGGAGTCGCGGTTTGAAGCCCGGCTGGCGGACCTGGAGTACGAGGAAGACCGGCAACGGGTCAAGCTGGATGTCGAGCGCGATCTGCGATTGCTGAACGATGCGCGGGGGCGGCTGTCGGAACTCAAGCAGGCGACGAGTGTTCTGACAGAGGCGATTCGGGCTCTCGACGCCCCCCGGCCCGCACCCGATAAGAATGCGGCTCCGGCCCCCCTCTTTGACGATGCCGAAGCCGAGATGCTGGCCGATGAGATGACTCCGGCGGAGATGCGGCGGCTCGACATCTTGAAAGGGCACCAGAAGCTGCTGCAAATCACTCGCAGCCTGTCGGTGGTGCAGATTGGCCTGCGTGTCGAGCAGATCACTGTCCCCGAGTTTGAGATGCCGCTAGACGATGTGATCGAGTTCGCGGTGGAAGGCCGGGTCGACCTGATGAACCAGAAGGCGGTTGTGATGGACGCCCGCCGCAAGATGGAAATCGCAGCCAATCAGTTACTGTCCAACGTGGATGTGGTCGTGGATGGAGACATTCGGACTTCCGGCGGCAACAAGCCGTTCGACTTCCGGGGCAGCAGGAGCCAACTCCGTGCGGGGCTGAGGTTTACGGCACCGCTGGACCAGATCAACGAGCGCAATAACTACCGGGCCTCGCTCATCGATTACCAGCGAGCCCGCCGCGACTACATGGCCCTGGAAGACCTGGTCAAGCAGCAGGTCCGTAGAAACTGGCGGCAGCTGTCCGTACTCAAGCGTAATCTGGAGACTTCGCGGCTCCAGTTGCGGCTGGCGGCGCGGCAGTACGAGTCGGCAGTCGATGAATCGACCGCTCCGACGCAGACGGGCACGGGGGGCGGGACGCGGTCGGGTGTGCAGGGGACGAACCTCATACAAGCCCTCAATTCGGTCGTTTCGGCGCAAAACAGCCTGATCCAGAACTGGATCACATATGAGCAGAACCGGCTCGGCATTTATCGCGATATGGGTATGATGGAGATCGGGCCGGACGGGATTTGGAATGATCCCCAGTATCGTGGATCGTCGAATCGGGACACTCCGGAGGGGTTGCCCGGTCGGCAAAGCCTGCCCAATGATGGACCCGAGCATGGACCAGAGAAAGCCCTTCCCGATCTGGACAACCCTGTTGGTGCTCGGGGCACTCAGCCTGGGCGGAGCCGTCTGGGCGGGGAAGCTGCAACCGACGAAGTGGTGGTTCGGGTGGGTGGGGTCGTCAAAGACTGACTACTCGAATTTGAGTACCAAGGTCGCCGAGCAGAAGCCGTTTCTCATCAGCCTGAAGGTCCAGGGAAATCTGGACAGCCTGAGCAACGCCACCCTCAGCAGCGGGGTCGAGGGGACGACCACGATCATCATGATCGTCCCCGAGGGCACGATGGTCGAAAAGGACCAGGTGGTCTGTGAGCTCGACGCCGCCCTGCTCCGCGAAAAGGCCAAACAGCAGGAGATCACCGCCACGCTGGCCGACGCCGCCATGTCCAAGGCCAAAGAGACCCTGGAAATCACCAAGACTCAGAACCTGAGTGACATCTCTGCGGCAGAACTAAAACAGACTCTGGCGAAGCTGGACCTCAAGAAGTTTACCGACGGAGAGTTCCCGCAACAGGTCCATGAACTGGAAGGGAGCGTGGAACTCGCCAACGAGGAACTGGTCCGCGCGAACGACAACTACGAGTTCACCAAGCAGCAGGTCAAGAAGGGATATCGCACTCAGAACGAGATGGAAGCCAATCGCATTGCCGTCAAGCAGGCCAGCCTGAAGGTGAAGGGGGCTGTGGAAAAACTCAAAGTTCTGAATGACTTCACCAGGGAACGCACGATCGCCGAGTTGGAAGCGAACGCCAAGGAACTGGGCCTGGAATTGGCCCGCGTCAAATTGAAATGTACCTCCGCCGAGACCCAGGCCGCGAAGGATTACGACGCCCAGAAGCTGACCAGCGCCGCCGAGCAAGAGAAACTCGACCGCCTGAAGCAGCAGATTGCCGCCTGCGTCATGAAGGCCCCGATCGCGGGCCAGGTGGTGTATGCCAACATGCAGGCCAGCAACTTCGGTCGCAGCAGTGGCGAAACGATCGAGCAGGGGGCCACCGTGCGCGAGCGGCAGGCGATCATCAATCTGCCCGATGTGTCGCAGATGAAAGTCGACTGTCGCATCCACGAGTCGCAGATCGGAAACATCCGCATCGGTCTGCCCGCCCGGATCGAGATCTCCTCCCGCCCCGATCAGAAGTTCAAGGGGGTCATCTCGTACGTCTCCTCGGTGCCGATGGCGGGACGCTGGCCGAACATGGACCTGAAGGAATACGAGGCGGAAATCAAGCTGACCGACGCCCCCGAGGTCATCAACAAGTTGCGTCCCGGCCTGACCGCCCAGATTGAGATCCTGGTCGAGAACCGCGAGAACGTGTTGCAGGTGCCGTTGCAGGCGGTCCTGGCGGTGGCCGACAAGCAGATGGCGTATGTCTTGACGGACCGGGGAACGGAACGACGCGACCTGGTCGTGGGGCCCTCGAACCAGTCCCATGTCGAGATCAAGTCCGGGGTCCAGGCGGGCGAGTTGGTCGTGATGAACGCCCGCAGCCAGTTTGCGGACCAGATCGCGCTCCTCGAAGCGGAGCTCAATGCGAACAAGGCCAAGAACACGACGATCGAGGTCATCCCGCCCGCTCCGATCGAGCCAGCGGGAGCGAAGGCGGGCGGCCCCGGCGGAGGTGGTCGCCCGGATCGCGGCGCGATGTTCACCCAGCTGGACAAGAACAGCGACGGCAAGCTGACCTTGGATGAAATCGATGAGCGGATGAAGGATGGCTTTCCGAAAATGGACAAGGACAGCAACGGCTCGGTCACGCAAGAGGAGTTCCTCAGTGCCCCGCGCCCTCCGCGCGGCGGTGGCCCCGAAGGCTCGGGCGGACCCCGTCCGAATTAAGGATCTGGCTCGAAACAACTTCTCGAAATGATTTTGAACAGAAGGTCACGAAAGAAACGAAGAAACTTCGTACTTGACCTTCGTTGCCTTCGTTGCCTTCTGTTCAACTCCCACAGGTGAAAACGGTAAGAACTGTGGCCCTACCTCGGATGATTTAGAAGTCGACCACGAAACACACGAAATACACGAAAACCCGAGGACTGCTGGAAGCCCCTCAGAACACGGTGTCAGTTGCACCACGGATGAAACGCGACAGTACTCATGGCGCCGCATGCTTTTCGTGTGTTTCGTGTATTTCGTGGTGAATCATCCAGGCTACCGGCTCTTCCCGTTCTCGACCTGAATCGCGGTGGCCAGATCACCGAGGTGGACGATCGCCTCGCCGGGGGGAAGGTGTCAGGAACCGTTTCTGGCCGAGTGCCTCGTCAGGACTTAGATTTGGGGTTGGAGTTCAGGCTTTCGCCTGCTCCGGAGCAGCCTAAAGGCTGGACTCCAACCCCCCAATCAAGCGTTGACGAGGCACTCGATTCGGGAAAGCAGGATGAGAAAGGTGCTTCACACCTTGAATCTCCCCCGCATGCAATCCCATTCCAAATGCAAACAGGGGGTGACACTGGTCACCCCCTGACGTTGGAACGGCTGTCGTGGGGCAGTCCTCTAAAAATCCAGCGTCACGATCCGCCCCGGCACCAGTCGCAGGTATTTCTCCCGCGAGGTCTCCCCGTACTTGGCGACCACGCGGTAGATGTGCGGGACACCGGGGGTGAGCGGCTCGGACTCGAACCGCCAGATCGAGGCGTCCTTGCGATCCTGGAAGCCGACGAAGCCGTCCTTGGTGCGGAATTCGTTGGTGCCGTAAACCTTGATCGTGGTGGCCCCCGGTGCCCGGACATCGATGATGCTGATTCGCGGGTGCTTGTCGACGGGGATCGGCTTCATCGGTCGCTGGTAGGTCTGGCCCAGCGTGCCCGGTGGCGGACCCACATCCGGGGTCATCGGCAACGGGTAGGTCGACGGGCCACCCATCCATTGAGTATCAACGATCGTCCCGGTGTACATGTCGCTACTCATCATCATGGGGCCAGCGACAGGGCCGTACAATCCAGCCTGCGACGATCCGCCCCCGCCTCCACAATTACAGCCAGCCTCCACCGACCCCAGCCACAGCGAACACCCGACGGCCAGCAGGCTGCCCGTTCGAACAACACGCGACATCAGATCAATCAGCACGGCGGCGTCTCCCGAAGGATGTGGACAGTGAGGTGACTCTCGAAACCTACCACCCGTTGCGAGAGGGGGCTGAGTGACTGAAGCTCATTCGCCTGTTTTGAAGCGGTTGGCGGGGAGTGACTGCGTTCATCCGCTAGAGGTGGCAGGGTTTGCCTAGCCGGGAGTCGGGAGTCGGGAGTCGGGAGTCGGGAGTCGGGAGTCGGGAGTCGGGAGTCGGGAGTCGGGAGTCGGGAGTCGGGAGTCGGGAGTCG
>JAYWFM010000494.1:0-16404 GCA_043778825.1 Planctomycetota bacterium
GCTCCGTCAAAGAACCAGCCCGCTTCGGCCAGTTCGGCGACCGTGTACTGACCGGGCCGCAGCAGCACGCTGGTGTGGGATTCCCCATCCGCCAGGCTGAAGTCCGGCGAACCGGCCACATAGCTGGCATTGAACCTGAACGCCGTCTGCTGATTGCCGTCCAGCACGGTCTTGCTGACCGTGATCTGGCCACCCTCGGTGTTCTGGAACGTCAGGGTGGCGGTGCCGCGGGAGGTGAGGGTCACGACGCCATTCACTGCGGTCGTGCCATTGGTCAGGTCGCTGGGGGTGATGCCGTCAAAGAACCAACCCGTTTCGGCCAGTTCGGCGATCGTGTATGTGCCAGGTCGCACATAGTTGGCGAGCGACGAGTCGAGGATGTCGGAGCCGCCGCCATTGAGCGTGAAGCTCGTGTCGATCGTCGATCCACCGTTGCTGACCCCCGTCGTGAAGTCGAATGTCGTGGTTCCGCCATTCGGTCCCGTGGCATTCTTGACCACGGTGATCTGGCCGCCCTGGGTGTTGGTGAAGGTCATGATGGTCGACCCGCCAGCGGTGACCGTGTACTGGCCACCCTGGGCTCCGGACGCGGTGACTCCGGTGCCGGTGGCGCCGTCAAAGAACCAGCCGGTGGGCAGGCTGCCTTCGGAGATGGTATACGTGCCAGGCAGCAGCGTGAGAACCTGAGAATCGCCACCGGTCAGGTTGAATGGGTTCACGGTGCTGGGACCAGTCCCGGTGAAGGCGAAGTTGGTATTCGAATCGGAAGTCCCCGTCACGACCTTGGTGACGGTGATCGTGCCGCCCTGGGCGTTGTGGAACACGAGAGTGACGGTTTCATTGAGGGCGAGGTTGACGGATTGCGTGGTGCCTGACAAGCCCCCATTGGTGCTGGTGATGGGACTCGCATCGTTGGCGGCGCTGATATTGGCGCTATTGATTGCTGAAAAATCGACGCCGGTCAGGAACCAGCCGGTGGGGAGGCCGGACGAGAAGGTTCCCGCCGGAAGGTTCCAAGTCCCTTCATTGAGGGAGAACACACCCGGTGTCAGCACGAAGGCGAGCGGCGCGTCTGGGTCTGCGAGGCCGAAATCGTTCAGAATCGTCGGGGTCGCGTTACTCAGCCTGAAGCCGAATTTCGTCGGGTCGCCACCCGGCGTGGTTTGTTTGTCCACGATCAGGATCGTCGCCGTCGCGATCGTGAGGTCGCCACCGACCTGCTTCACCTGGTTAAAGGTTGGGACAGGCGATCCGCCGGGGCCGTTGATGGCAACCGGGATGGGGGCGCTCGTGTAACCGTACTGGTTGCTGTTGATCGTGAGCGTTTTGATCAGCTCTCCCGCCGTCGCGTTGAACTTGAATTTCGTGTTGGAGAAAGTCTCGGGATCCAGCACGAGATAGTTTGTCACGAATGATCCATCGGGTTCGCGGATGACCAACGTGAACAGGATTTCAGTTGTGCTGGCCACCGGCCCGTTTTGTTCAAGGTTGATCGACACGGATTTGAGGAACGGCTGGTTCGGATCAGCCGACTGGAGTACGAGATCCACCAAGGGAGCGCCACCGACGACATTGACGCCGGTTCCATTATCTTCCAAGGTCTGTGTCGCAGAGGAGAACTTGGCCGCCCCCACAACGCCGTGATCGCTATCAGTCAATGTCGACCCACTGCCCACAATGACGGTGTCACCCCAATGCAGCGGATTGGCAATGGAGGTGTTGGTCACTGCAACAGAGTGCGGCCCGACGGACAGGATAAATTCGCCGGGGATCGGTGCGAACATGTTGACGTAGGCGTCGGAGATGTCGATCATGCCGGCCTTCACGAACAGCACCCCGCCGGTCTCTTCACCGGACACGTCGATCGTTCCCGAGAGTACGACGGACGATCCTTCCTGTCCGCCCGCGTGGACGATGACATCACCGCCATTGACGCCCTTCTTGGCCACCAGGGTGCCCGAACTGCGGATGTTGCCGCCGTCCGAGACGAGGTAGATGCGTCCGCCGATTTCCGCCGAGCCGTTGGCGCGGATCGTGCCTTCATTGTTGATGGCCAGGGCGTAGATGTTGCCGCCAGCGGCCATCAGCTCGGCCTGCATGGCCTCAATGGTGCCGGTGTTATGCACTCCCGTGCCGCCGAAGGATTGGCTGGTGGGCCGCACGGTCAGGTGCGGGTGGGCCGAGTCGACCAGACGCACATCCTGCCCAGCTGCCATCCCCACGACGCCATTGGGCGCGTAGAGTCCGCCGTGGTTCTGGACGGAGGCCCCGATGAGGTAGATGTCGCCTTCGAGGGCGCGAATCTGACCGTGGTTGACGATGCTGGCCCCCGAGGTTCCGGCGAAATTGAGCTCGCCGGTATTGTTCATGAACTGGGTATCGGGGACGTTGAGCGTGGAGGCCACGAAGGAATTGACGTTAATCTGCCCCGTCGGCCCGACCATGATCCCGTTGGGGTTGATCAGGTACACCTTGCCGTTGGAGTTGAGGGCACCGTAAATCGCCGAGGGGTTGCCGCTGACCACGCGGTTCAACACGGCGGCGTTGCTGTTGGGCATATTGAAGTTGGTGACTTCGCCGTTGTTGATGGAGAAGCCCTGCCAGTTGATGACGGCCCGCTGGCTCGCCGAGTTGACATTCAGCGTGCTTCCGCTGGAGGAAATGCTGGCGGAACCTCCGACGACCACGCCGCCCTCGGGGTTGGCCATGGCGGGCGTGCCCCACAGGAGCATCACCCCGATTTGCAGCAAGACAACCGTCCACGCCACGCGAACGGACGGTTTCCGATTGGAATGTGTACGGCCCATGATAACCTCGACCACGCATGGCGTTTGATACTGCTTCGCATTACCGTGTCTGGGGAGACGGTTGTTATGGGGGGCAGGCTCTGCAATCGGGACTGTCGTCGATAACAATCGTCCACGGACGCGGTTCAACCGGCGCGTTGGGCATACGGTGCTCAGTCGCTACGACCGGCTTTGGAGCTATGACCATGCAAATGTCGTGTCTATCTGCTTTATTTTGCTAAAGTTTCGCTTGCGACATTCAAGTACTCTAAATGCCGAATTGAGTCGCCCCCTAGGACACGGACGAAGTCAAGAGCCGATTTTCGTGTGTGGGCCACCGAATCCGGCGAAACGCAGCCCAGCGCTGCAAGAGACTTCGAACGCAGACTCCCGCAGTGATTATCGCTTCGAGGCCTGGGACATGTCGCGCGCGGTGCGCGTGCGCCATGTGCGGGGGCGGACCGGGAGAGTGCGTCAGAATTGTGGGCAGTCGCGTGTCTCTGCCCCTCTCCCCACTGGCGGCAAGGCTTGGGGAGTGGGCGTGGCTGGTCTGATGAAACGGGGTTTTCAGAGCAGTTGAGTTTGTTCTGGTGAGCGGCCAGCCTAGCGAGGTCGTCTCGCTTCCAGATCCCAGTCATTCCATTCAGATTTCGACCGTGTCATCAGGCCAAGGCCGAGGGTCTGGGAAAATGTCGTCGTGACAGATGTCAACTGCTGCCAACCAAATGGAGTCGTTGTCGGTTGACAGTCGGTTGACAGTCAGTTGACAGTTCACAGCCAGTACTTGGGCCGCGGGCGGCATAGTCCGGGGGCTGACGCCGCCCGGCTCGCCACGGCTGTCGGTCACGTCCACTTGGCTGACGCATGCGGGCTGATGCCCTCTTCAGACGAGAACCTTCAGTAAGACAACTCCAGGCCGACATGGACCCGTTGGTTGTAGTCAATTCCGGGGACACGGGTCAGCTGATATCCGTAGTCAAATCGAAATTCCAGACTGGTGGCGACTTTGTACCGGGCCCCCACGCCGACGCTCTGCAGATCGACACTGGAGTCTTCGCCCGGCAGGAGCTTGTGGTTGAGGGCATTTCCATAGTCGTAGAAGGCCAGCCCGCGCAGATTCCCCTTGCCCTCGAAGCCGATGTTGTAGGTCGGCGACCACCATTCCAGATTCACAAAATACCCGGAGTCACCCAGGACCGAGTAATCGTTATAGCCCCGGATGGAGTTGTACCCGCCCAGGCCCAGCTGTTCCGTGGGAATCAGATTGCCCTCGGCCAATTGGCCGGTGGTGCGGAACACGAGTTCGGTCTCCATGGGCATGGTCAGGCTGCGCGTGAAGAATGCGCGGCCATAGAGGTAGTCTGCATCGGCTCCCGCCCGGGCCGCGTTAAAGCGTGAATTGGTATTCTTGCCAGTGAACCCGCCGGGACTGACGTAGCCATCGACCCCGAAGGAGTAGGAACCGAGATCATCGATTTCGCGACCGTTGTAACCCGCCATGATTTGCGCGACATCGTACTTGGACCCGAAGGCAATCCCCGGTCCAAAGTCGAGCCGACCGTCGACCTCCTTGAAATCGAAACCGGCCTGGATCCCGTGTTTGTATTTACAGATATCGTCGAATTCACGATTCCAGCGTGACAGCACCTGCCAGGACGAGCCCGGATCGACTCCGAACCCCGGAATGGACGCCTTGTACTCCGCGTAGGATCCGTACACCGACACGATGTCGCGGTTCTGGAGTGCCAGCGAATAGAATCCTGAGTGCGCCTGGAACCGGTCGAAATCCGGGTGCGTGGTGTACTGGTAGCCGAAGGAGTCGTCCTCGTTGAAGGCGTCAAAACTGTTCACGCCGGCAAAGATGCGCTCACGCCCCGTCGCTTGATTGCCGGTGTCCTCATAGCCGCCGTACACGCGCCCGGGATATTTGTCCTTCACATGAAAGACAATGTCGGTCGTGCCCTGGGCCTTGCCCGGTGTCAGTTCGAGATCCACGCTGCGGTACGGATTCCGATACAGCCACTGGAGTTCCTTGTTCAACACGGATTCATAAATCGGGCAGCCGCTGTTGAGAAACAGCTGGTCGGCCAGCACCTGGTTATCGAAGTAACAGGCATCACACACCGTGACCTTGCCAATGCGGGCCTCGGTGACAACGATCTGCACGACCCCCTCGGTGACATCCTGCTCCGGGACGGTCACATCCACGACCGGTTGATCGCGTTTGCGATAGTACAGCACCGTGTCCCGCACCAGTTCATTCAGCCGCAGGACGCTCACCGGTTTGCCGATGTAGGGACTGGCGATCTGCTGAAAGGCGGCCGTACGGAGCATTGGCAGAGGGCTCGTGGAGCCGAATTGCACCCCCCGAGCATCCTTGAGTTCAGCGGCTTTCACCAGCTTGTCTTTATGGTCGACGAAGACAATGGCCCTCAGTTCTTTCAGGAGAACCTTCGGATCCCCTTTGACTTCCTTCGTGGACTCCGGCAGGGGCTTCGGTTTCTCGTCTCCCTGGGGGAGGTGCGGCAGGTAGCGATACCGGTCATAGTCCTTGTAATATCGCAGTTTTTCCTGCGCCTGTGCGGTGGATGACGCCCAGCTCCCCAGAAGCCCCACGACCAACACCAACAATTGAGTTGTTCTGCGCCCCAACATTGGTAACTCCCCGACACACCGCCAGTGGCCCCCGCCACGGCTTGCCCACGGGTCTGAACACCAGTCCCCACAATGCCGCGACGGTGTATGCAACTCCGGGCGCACCGCGCCACCGCTTGCACACAGTCGACTTTCCTAGGATCGGAAGTCGCCGGTCCAGGACTTTGGGGAAAGGCGAGTGACGTGAATGGAACAGGGGATGCCGGTCCAGACAGTACGACTGGGGTAGAAGGGAGGGATGCGATGCCTGAGTTGAACTCAATTGACGGCTTGACCAGAACGCCACAGCGTTCTGGACTGCCCACAGGATCGCGACCCGCTCCGTGAGTGGGCACTTGCTCCCTTGATGGCCTCTTTTCCGGTCAGAATAAATCGGTTCAACGCACTCAGAGGCTATCCGAAAAGCAGCGCTGACGTAACCCAAGGGAAAAGCTATGGTTGAGCCGTCATCGAGCAATGGAGTGCGGCATCATGGCGGATGGAACTGGCGGGCCTCGGAAGGCGTATGGGACGGATTTGTCGGACGCGCAGTGGGCGATTCTGGAGCCGTTGCTCCCGGCGGCCAAGCCGGGCGGGCGGCCTCGCGTGGTCGATTTGCGAGAGGTCATCAACGCGATCCTGTACCAGCAGCGGACGGGGTGTCAGTGGGACATGTTGCCGCATGATTTGCTGCCCAAGAGTACGGTGTATGAATACTTTGCTCAGTGGCGTGATGATGGGACGCTGGCCTCGATGCTGTCAGTGATTCGAGGTCAAGTGGGAGTCGCAGCGGGGCGCGAACCGACGCCCAGCGCAGCCTGTATCGACACGCAATCGGTGAAGACCACCGAGATGGGCGGACCCGACCGGGGCTATGACGGGGCTAAGAAAATCCAGGGCCGCAAGCGACATCTGCTCGTCGACACGCTGGGCCTGCTCATCGCCGTGGTCATCACAGCGGCGAGCCTCGACGACGGCACAGCGGCTCCTCAACTGCTGTCGCAAGTGAGCGCCGAAGAGCTGCCGCGCTTGAGTGTGATCTTCGCCGACAACAAGTATCGCAACCATTCGCTGAATGCCTGGCTGGCCGAGCATCGCCCGACCTGGAAGATTGAAGTGCAGTCTCCGCCGCCGGGAACGAAGGGGTTCAGCGTGGTTCGTATTCGCTGGGTGGTCGAGCGGACGAATGCCTGGAACGGTCGCTCGCGCCGCAACAGCAAAGACTACGAACGGACCACGGCGTCCTCCATCGCACGCATCCAATGGAGCGTGATCCATCTCATGCTGAACCGCCTCGCCCCTCCCGCCCAGAAATCAGTTCCCTTCAAGTACCGCACCACCCCGGCAGCTCCAGTCGCCAGTGCGGTTTGCGGGATTCTTGGATTTTCGGATAGCCTCTCAGTCCGTTGAGGTCGCACCAGCGTTCGACGAGGGGGTAGATGTACTTGTCGTGGATGTTGAGGGTCTCGGTTTGGATGAATGCGTTCGGGTCGCTTCGGCAGGTGTTGTGGGGGTGGACGTGATAGATGTAGAGACAGCGGTCGATGTGCTTCACGTGGCCGTGGATGTAGGTGCGGCAGAGTAGGTCGTGGTCGTCGAGGATTTTCGTAAGGGATCGTGGCCGCCGATGCGGTGGTAGAACGCAGACCGCCAGGCCCTCACATGATTGGGGGCGAACCAGATCTTCGAGAATGACCTCGGGGACGGTTCAAACGCCACGCACTCGAACTGAGGCTGGCCATCCCCGGTGAACGGGCGATAGCGCCAGCCGAACTGCTCGTCGTACTTCCAGCGTTTTCCATCGCGGATCTCGCAGGTGTTGGAGTAGGCGAAGTCGACTCGTGGGTCGGAGAACGCAGCGGCCAGTTCGGCGAGGGAGTCGGGGGTGAGTTCGTCATCGTGGTCGACCTCGACCCAAAAGATCCTCCCCAAACGCCCGAACCGCAAGGAGATTACCAAGGAATGACGACCACCTTGGAAGACCTGCTCCGAAGGGGCTGGTCACGCTCTACGTGCTGGCCTTCATCCACATCGGTTCACGCAGACTGTGCTCTCGCCCTCGACTCGGAAGCCCAACGCAGCTTGGGGCACACAACAAGCCGAGCGGTTCAACGACCACGCGAAAGAGTCTGACGTCTTCCTCCCCTCACCCCCTGGGAGAGGGGCCGGGAGCGAGGGCCTTCGGAGCGAGGGCCTTCCGCCAACCATCTTTCTCCTCCGCGACAACGACGTAAAGTACCCACCCGCCTTCGATGAAGTCTTCCACCAAGCGGGAGTCACGGTCCCCAAGATGCCTCCTCGCGCCCCGAACCTGCGCGCTCACGTGGAGCGGGTCATCCAGACCATCAAGCATGAAGTTTTGGACTCGCTCATCGTCATCGGCGAACGCCACTGCAACCACATCCTGACTACAATCCAAGACTGGTATAACGCCGAAAGATCCCACTCCGCCCGCAACCACCTCCCCCCCGGCTGGGACAAACCGCCGGAGTCAGACAACACCGCCGCTCTGAGCGAGATCACCTGCACCACCCGCCTCGGCGGGCTGCTGAACTCGGACTCCCGCCGAACGGCGTGAAGCGGCCGAACGCTCGCCCAGTCCTGTCTCGAAATGCCTGGGAGACGCAGGCCACGCGACCGGTCCACGCTGAGGCGAGAATTTTCGGTGAAACTCCCGGCCGCCCCCCCACTCCCCCAGAAAATCCGTGACCTGCTGCAACGCCTGCTCCACCTGGCGGTTGGAACTGGAGAGATGTCGGAAAGTGCAGTTTCCACGAAACCGGTATTCATTCAGTGCCTTGACAGAGATGCCCTGTGAAGAACTGACCAGCCATGCACGATTCGTTAATCTGGAGAATATTGTCAATCTGGGGAATTCGTTTGCTGGAAATCGCCAGTTTCTCAATTCACCCGCCCACAAGACCGATAACACACAGAGGACGAGACCTTCCAGGGGCCGACGAGAGAGAACCCCTATCCTGACAGTCTCACCCAGGCAGTCTGCGATGGAGCAGGAACAAAATGGATTCGATGATGTGCCTTTTTCGAACACACCCGTCAACGTGGCGGTTCGTTCATCTGCTGACGTGTGTCGCACTGATTGTTCCGCCTGGACTGTTGAACGGACAGGACGAGATGTTCCCGCAAGAACCGCGGACCATCAGCGGATTTCGGCCTCTGTTGCCGTTGATTCCGGAAAAGGACGCAAAAACGACAGCGGAGGTCGGCAACTTTATTGAGAGCCTCGGCACCAAAGACGCCATGTTTGAAGTCATGGTCGGACAGGGGCGGCTTCTGACTCTCAAGTCAGACATTGCGATGCAGGGGAAGCCGATGCCCGTCATCGCCGTGGGTGATCCGACCGTCGTGGACTTCCAGGTCGTCGGCCCCCGGCAGATTCGACTGATCGGCGAGCGGATCGGGGTCACCGACCTCGCCATCACAGCGACCGACGGCGAGACCTACAGTTTTGAGATTCAGGTTGTCGCGGATTTGGACCTGCTGCGGGCTCAACTCAAGGCGGTGTTTCCGGACGCGATCCTGAAACTCGCTCAGATTCGCGATCACGTGATCGTGGAAGGCCAGGCGCGTGACACGCACCAAGTGGCGAGAATTCTGGAAGTGATCAATGCGTACATGCTCTCGGTCCAGAACCAACAACGGCGGCAAATCAGCGGCGTCACAGAAGGGGCTCAGCCAGTGGCTCCCCGCCCCAACCGTCCGCTGACGCCCGGAACCGAAGGCGAGGGCGCGGCGTCTCTGGCAGACGTGTCTGCGGAAGGCTCCTCCGTAAAAAGCAGTCAGGCGACCCTGCTGCAACCCCAAGTCATCAATCTGATCCGAGTGCCCGGGTCACAGCAGGTCATGCTCAAAGTGCAAATCGCCGAATTGAATCGCACGGCTTTGCGTCAGATGGGGGCCAGCTTCCTGTTTAACGATGGCAAGACGGCCATCGGCTCGAATGTCAGTAGCGCGATTGCAGGAGTGCCTCTCGCCTTCCTGAATCCAACAACCACGATTGCTGGCAGTTTCAACGATGGCAAGTTCCAGCTGTGGATCGATGCCCTGCGACGGAATACCGTCCTGAAGATTCTCGCCGAACCCAATCTGGTCGCTTACAACGGTCATGAAGCCAGCTTCCTGGCCGGTGGTGAATTCCCGGTTCCAGTTCCCCAGGCGGGAGCTGGGGCGGGCGGCGGTTCGGCGGTGACGGTCCAATTCCGCGAGTTTGGTGTCCGACTCAATTTTGTTCCATACATCATGGATGACGAAGTCATTCGACTGACGGTGGCCCAGGAAGTCAGCACGATTGATTTCGCCCTGGCCACGACGCTGGTGGTGGGTGGCACTCCCGTTCCGGGACTGAGTACCCGCAAGTCGAAAACGACGGTGGAAATGCGTGAGGGACAGACGCTGGCCATGGCTGGCCTGATGCAAGTCACCCTGGATGGCACGACTCGGAGGATTCCGGGCATGGGAGATCTGCCCGTGATTGGTCCCATGTTCAGCAACAACTCCGGCAAGTTGGAAGAGAAAGAACTGGTGGTCATGGTGACACCGTTCCTCGTGGAACCGATGGACGCCTGCGATGTCCCATCCCGTCCCGGCGATGAAATCCTCGATCCCAATGACCTGGAGTTCTACCTGCTGGGCCGGATCGAAAGCCGCGTGGGGCGAGATCATCGCTCGACGACCAAGTGGGACGATCCTCTCAACTTGACCAAGAGACTCAAGCTGGAACAGCGGTACATCTACGGTCCCGTGGGATACTCCGAATGATCGGCTCACTGGTCACCGTGCGGCGCTCGAACGAGTAGCCTGCACGGTGTCCTCTCGACAGTAAGGAATTGGACATGCGCTTCGTCAATCGGTTCCAACGGTATGCGGCTGGGATCGTGATCTCCGCCACGGCACTGGCCGTGAACATCGCTTCGTCAGTGGCACAGGATCTCGATGTCGTGGTGCCCGCTCCGTTCCAGTCCTCTGTCGAGCCATTGGCTCCGGCACCGAGGGCGTGCCCGGTATCACCCTTTGCGACCGGTTTGTGCTCTCCGGCAAGCCGTGCGACGGCGTGTCCAGAGTACGAGGAGTCGGGGGGGATGTTCGATCGTTGGCATGAAAAATGTGCTCTGTGGAAAGCCGAACAGCAATACAAGTGGTGGGGTTATCCGGAAGAGTTTGAAGAGCTGCCGCTGGGCATGCACTTGGAGGCCGCTCGCAACGTCCAGATCGCCAAAGGGCAGTCTGCCCGGATGGTGCTGTACCACTACGATTTCGTGGAAGATTCGGACCAGTTGAATACCCGTGGCAAACGGCAGCTCTACAAGATCGGCACGCTCATGGCCTGCAACGGCTCACCGATCATTGTGGAATGGGGACAGGACACGCCGAAATTGGATCAGGCTCGGCGATTGATGGTGATGGGCATGTTGTCCTCGAATGGATTCGCGGTCTCCCCCGAGCGTGTGCAGGTGGGCTCGCCGCTGGCTGTGGGTCTGCGGGGAGTGGAGGCGACGATCATTCAGCAGCGGCAACTGTCGAACACCTCGAGTGGCGGCGTCAATGCGGCGGTCGGATCCGGCGGTTTCACCTCGTCGAATTCATCCTCTGGCCGGCAAGGCTCTTCCCAGTGACATCCGCGTCAATCCCCGTGGAGGATGGGGACTTCGCCAGTGGACAGAATCTCATTGATTCTCCGAAGTGAGATCCGCCGATAGTAGACATGGCGGCACTCGTGAAGTGCTGGATGACGCCAACATGCCGTGCCTGCGCGACGCCTCACAGGTGTTGGTCGTGATGGCTTGCGAGGGGAGTCAGCGATGGAGCGAAGTCGTCACAGGTGCATGTCCCAACTCGTGATCGGGGCGGTCTACGCTGGACTGCTGCTGGGGGGGATCACGCTTTCCGGTTGCACGACTGCTGGGGGGTGGGGAGGTCTGTTTGCCAGCCGGAAGGCACCGAGCGGGGAGAATCGGGCGGTGTCCTGGCTCAAACAGCACAAATTGAAGTCCCCTGTGGCTGCTCCAGATCAAGACGTGAAGCTGACCAAGAAGCACGAAGCCGACATGAAAATTGCTATGGGGCAGATGCACGAGTCTCACGGTCATCCGAACGAAGCGTTGGTGGCTTATCGCGAAGCGATCCGGCTCGACCCGGGCCGTGGTGATGCCTATCTGCGGATGGCCATGCTCGAAGACCAGAAAGGGAATTTCGGAGAGGCGATCCAGATATACCAAAAGGCGGTGAAGGCCGATCCGAAAAATCCGAACGTTTTCTGCAATCTAGGCTACAGCTACTACCTCCAGGAGAACTGGCAAGATGCCGAGGAACAGTACCGGCGGGCCCTGACGCTGGATCCCAATCATCAGCGCACGCACAACAACCTCGGCATGCTGTTGGCGCGTACGGAACGTCAGAAGGACGCCTTCGCCGAATTTACGAAGGCCGGTTGTACCGAAGACCAGGCGTTTTGCAATCTGGCATTCGCCGAAACGATGCAGGAGCATCTGGAGGAAGCCCAAAGGTTCTACCAACTGGCCCAGGAAGCGAATCCGTCCTCCCCGGACATCGAGTCTCGACTCCATGAACTGGACGTGTTGTGTGCCAAGCAGGACGACATGGCCGCCCCGCCAGTCGAGGATGTCCAGATCATTCCGGTAGGACTTAAAGAGTAGGCGGAACAGTCGCCAATCCGGTGAGTGGGATGTCGATGTGTTGGTCGAACAGGCCCTCCGCCACCTCCAGGGGACTTTTCAAGGATCTGCGAGATAACCCAAATAAAACTTGATAGTTCAGAGCCGCACGGTTAGATTCAAAGTCGTGTCCTCCGTAAGAGTCGAGGATTGCGAGGCAATATCGTGAGGCAAGTCAAGTGCGGGCAGTCGCCAAAGTCATGTTGCTCAGCAGCGCCCCCTCACTCAGGGAATCGGTGCGGGCGGTCATCTCCACGATTGATAGTTGTGACCTGGAAATCGTTTCGGACATCGCGGCGGCGTTACAACTCATTCAGCGAAACCGCATTGCCGTGGCAGTGATCCACATCCCCCCGGGCGAATCCGGGCTGGAGCCGATCGCCGAAGTGCTGTGGGAGGCCGCACTGCTGAAGAATTCGCTGCCCATCGTGGTGGTCTCGGACGATTACAATCCGGCGGAAGGGCTCACTTTTCTGCGTTTGGGAGTGGCGGACTACATGACCCGCCCGCTGGATTTACAGCGATTGGCTCTGCTGGTGGATGAGCTGTCGCTGCGGGCACGCCAGCTTCCCGATCCCAATTGGGAGGAGACAGCCGTCACCGAGGAGATTGGCGAAACCGATCCCTTCCTGTGTGGGACGGACGCTTTACGGAGAATCATGAAGCAGGTTCGCCAGGCGGCCACACAGGACAGCACGATCATGCTCAATGGAGAAACCGGGACCGGCAAGACCCGCTTGGCCCGCTTGATCCACGAACTCTCACCTCGGCGCAACCGACCGTTTCTGGTGGTCAACTGTGGCAGCCTGTCAGAGACCTTGATCGAAAGCGAGATCTTCGGACACGTGAGGGGGGCCTTTACCGGAGCGGATCGTGACCGCGCCGGCAAATTCGCGGAGGTCGGGGCAGGCACCCTGTTGCTGGACGATATCGATGCACTCTCCCTGAAATTGCAGGCCAAATTGTTGCGGGTGGTGGAGGATCGCGAATTCGAGCCGGTGGGGTCCAACAAGACACATCTGTTCAAGGCCCGGTTGATCGTGGCCAGCAATCGCGATTTGCAAAAGCGGATTGGGCGAAATCGATTTCGCTCCGACTTGTACTATCGCTTGAACGTGATTGCGTTCCATTTGCCTTCTCTGCGGGACCATCGGGGCGACATCCCCGCCCTGGTGCAGAAATTCATCCGGGAACTGTGCGCCGCGCACAACTGGAAACCGAAGGTCATTTCCCCCGAAGCCGTCCACGCCTTGCAGGAGTTCGATTGGCCGGGGAATGTGCGGGAACTGCGCAACGTCATTGAGCGAGCCGTCGTACTCTCGGGGGGACCACTGATCCAGATTGCGGATTTCCCCGAGACGGTGTTGCTGGCCCAGGGGAGCGGAAACTCACTCACTCAGTTGTCGATCCCTGTGATCACATCGGAGAAGAGACTCCCGCCGTCCCCCACGCAGTCTGACAAGGAGACGAAGGAATACACGCGGGTCACCGATGCCCTGCAGCAGTCTGCCAACAACTGCAGTCTGGCCGCCCAGATCCTGGGGATCAGCCGTCAAGCTCTATACAAGAAACTCCATCGCCTGGGACTGAAGTAGCTCTGGGTGGCGCGTGGACTGCCGTTTCCGCTCTCGTGGGGGATGCGGCTTCCGATGGCGACACTGTGGCAGGAGTGCCGTCCCTGGTGGTCGGAGTGAAAGCGGGGGCCACTGAGCTTGCGCCTGACGCACTCCTGTCCAGAAGGACTCCGTCGAAGATGTCTCGCTTCCTCGCCCGCTGTGTGCCGCGACTCGCCTTCATGGTCTATCTGGTCAGTGGCGTGTTGTGCGTTCATGAACTCTGGCGGACGGATTTCCAGTTTGTGCTCCACGACGCCGACTGGGTCATGTTTCAGGACACCGCTCGACTGCTGTGGTCGGGACGGCTCAATGAGATCTACCCGGGAATCACCAAGGACAGCCCGTTCTTTTATCCGCCATACTTGCTTCCCTGGATTGCGCCGTTGGCCGGGTTGTCGCGTGCCGGAGGCTACGCAGCCTGTGTACTCTCCATGTCCGCCGCGATGGCGTCGGCGCTGTGGGCCTTGCGCCGCACGCTGCCAGCCGAGGGGCCGAGCTACACCGATGGGATTCATGTCGCGCTGTCCACGGTCAGTTGGGGGGCCATGATCTTGCTGGGCCATCTAAGCGCGATCTACTTGCTGGCCGCAGCGGGCGGCCTGTGGCTTTGGAGTCGTGATCGGCACACACCGGCGGGTGCCGTCCTCAGCCTGCTCATGTTCAAACCCCAACTCGGACTTGTCTTTCCGCTCATCTTCATCGCTCGTCGACAATGGTCCCTGCTGGCGGGGTGGGTCAGTGGGTGTTGTCTGCTCCTGCTGGCCACATGGCCTTTGGGAACAGACATCTGGGTCCATTACGGGCAGACCTCCCACCTCGTGGCCAGTCTGGTGACCACGAAGATCCCGATGGAGAAGCAGCAAACCATTTACGCCTTTTGGCGAACGCTGCTGGACACCCCCCAGACGCCACAGGTTGTCGCCCTGTGGCTGGTCAGTATTTTGCCGCTGGTGATTCTCGCCGTCATCGTGTGGCTGAAAACACCGTTGGATCGCCGCTGGCTGCCCCGCCTGTTCGGCGTGACGTTGCTGACGCTCTCGTCCTGCAACATCTATCTGTTTGTCTACGACAATATCCTGCTGCTGCTGCCGGGCTTGGTCTGGTACATGGATCGGGGGAGCTACCGCAGCGGTCGCTGCCGAGCCATGATCGGCGGTGCCATGGCCATCGCGTACCTGTGGCAACATCTGAACCTGTGGGGGCTGAACGGAGGCGTGACGGGGGTCGGCCCCGCCGTCGGCGTCTGGTTGCTGTGCGAGTGTTGGGACTTGCTGGGCGGGACGTGTTTCGGCAGGGAACGAACCCGTGGGGCCGACAACAGTCCCCTGAGCCCGTCGCCCGGGCCGCCCCGCGCCTACACCGACTTGAGCTTGGTGCCGAAGTAGCCACACCAGGCAATGTCCAGGATCTCCTCACTGAGGATCAGTTCCTGTTCGTACAAGAGGCAAAGATCGCGGACGCGCCCGATCAGATCACGCGGTTCGCAGGCCCTCAATTCCCGCCCCTCAGCGGCGTACTTTTCCAACAGACGAGCCATCAATCCCGGTGGAACATTCACCCGGCAATGACGGGCATGGTTCTCGAAAATCTCGATGTACTTTTCTGGAGTCGGCGCGGAGACACCCACGCGGTAGCCCATCCGCCGCAGAAACGCCGGGTCCATCACCTTCTCGGGATCGAGGTTGGTCGCCACGATCATCAGTTGCTGGTACGGGACAGTAATTTTGCGTCCATTGTTCAGGACGAGATAGTCAAAACCGTGTTCCATGGGGATGACCCAGCGGTTGAGCAGCGACCAGGGGTCCACCCGCTGACGGCCAAAATCGTCGATGACGAACACCCCACCGTTGGCTTTCACGTGCAGTGGGAATTCGTAGACGCCCACCCCCGTCCCGGTCTGCAATTCCAGTGAGTCGATCGTCATCTCACCGCCGGTCACGACGAGCGGACGCTGGATGCGGACCCACCGACCGTCAGCCTTCCACGGTTCCGTGACCGTGAAGTTCGACTCGTGATGCACATGCGAATCGAAGAGTTGAATCACGTCGCTGCCGACGCTGACGCAGTACGGAATCCACAGCTCACCTGTGAGGGCATTGTGGAGCGAGCGGGCAATGCTCGTCTTGCCGTTTCCCGCCGGACCGAACAGAAACAGACTACGCTGCGAGAGCGTGGCGGCTGCAATGATGGTCACGTCTTCCGCGGGCAGCACCAAGTCGGCCAGGGCCGCCCGCACGTCCGCATACGTCGCGTCGGGAAACTGGTGGATTTGCACATCCAGCATCGCGGTGTACGACTCCAGTGTCACGGGAACTGGACCCACATAACGCGAGGTTTCCAGAAGCCGCAGCGCCCGCTCATGCCCCCCTCCCGTCACGGCATAACGATGGTTGAGCAATCCCTCCCTTCCGAGCACTTCCACCTGGTTGTCCTTCCGCATCCCCATCAGCAAGTCCTCGGTGACGGGAATGGGGAGATGTAACTGTGTCGCGACCCACTGGGTTGTGCAGCGTGGAACCCGGTGTGCCATCTTGAGGATCAGATCGCATAGGAAGTCGCGATCCAGTCCCGTGGCGAACACGTCACTCGGTGCTTCCGGAACCGGCACCCCGTCCTGCTCATATTCCCGTGCATAGGGCCAAACCACCCGGTCCTCGGATTCGATGACCGTCAGAG
>JAYWFM010000495.1:0-38242 GCA_043778825.1 Planctomycetota bacterium
TTTCCCAAAGCCCCCCTCGGGCGATCGATCGAGCTCCAGTTCCGTCGTGTCCTGCAGGACCAGCACCACGCCATTCTGGCGGATGCGCTCCAGCGTCGCCTGCCGATGTGGCGCGAGCACCGACTCCGCCGTGACCTTCTTATTGTCGAAGAACCGATACGCCGCCTGCGTCTCGGCCCACCCCTGGAGTGACTCCGGAATACTCCCCTGCGGATTGGCCGAAAACCGCTCCAACAACAGACACTGCCGATCGTTCAATCGCTGATCCCGCAAATCCAACCCCGCCATCTCCGTGGCAATCCACTCCGCCATGACACACCTCCTTGCGCCGCCGAGAACCATCAGTCCTCCTTGATATTGCGCAAATGTCGTGCCATGAAACCGGGAACTTGTGTATAAGGATGAGAGTTCGGCTTGGGACCGCATATCCCCGAAGCTCCGCTTCGCCCGCTGGCCAGACCCCCGTTCGCCACAGCCAACAGCCCCAGAACTATCCCGAGTCGAGAGCGCCCGCTCCCGCTGGAGGGGCGAATCCCGCAGACCGAGCGGTTTGGTAGGCGACGAAGCAGAGCTTCGGGGATATTCCGTCCCAAGCAGAGCTTGGGACGGAGAACAAAATTGCCACGCAGAGGCGCAGATGTTTCGCCCTTTCAGGGCTGGGACCGTTTGGACTCAGCGACCTGGGGCGGCGCTCCCGTGGGTCGCTCTGCCCCAGGCTGATTTGTGGTTGCCCCTGCGGGGCGGAAGGCCGAGTCACTCTCGAATCGGAGGCCACTTTACGGAATCGCAAGGTGCGTCTCGCACTCTGCCAACTCTGACTGAAAACTAACAACTGACCACTGACGACTCAAAAATAAAAAAAGCGCGGCAAGGTCCCCTCAAAGCTTCCCAGCTTTTCCTTGCCGCGCTCCGGATGTTTCACACGTGTTCGCTCGTCGTCGGTCGCTGATCAGCCTCTGGGAAGAGAGGCCGACGGGGAGGTGATCCCGCCGCGTTCCGTTCGTCGTTGGCGAACACACTTGAAGTTAGGTCGCTGTGGAAGCCATGTCAAAAAGAATCCGCCCCGGACGACTTTGACTGATCGAACTCGTGGTTACATTCGGGATAATCGGAGTCCGCTTGCTGGACGGACCTCGGCTCACGATGATCTGCGGACATCCCTCTTGCATACGGTCCCTGCTTCGGCTGAGGCCGGCTCGGAGGGAGATCGCTCGTACGCTCGACGCAAGGACCACTCGATGATTCGCTCGCTGTTGATCGCCTGTGTCGGCTCGCTCCTCGGGAGTTTCCCCACACTCGCAGCTGACCCGCCCGCTCCGATTCCGCTCACTGCGGAGGTCCAAGCTGAACTGGTGAAGGAGATCGCCGACCTGCGGGCTGCTGTCAAATTACTGCAATCGAAAAAACCGGATGTCAGGCAGCTCGCCGATGCCGAAATTGGGATCGAGGCGGTTGACCGGTCGCTGCGGTTCGAGGAGCTGGTCAAGAAGAACTCTGCCGCTCAGGCTCGGGCGATTCTGGTCGTTTCGAAGCGGCGGATCGAGGCCCTGAAGGCCGGCAAACCAACCTGGGGACAGTCGCCGGGTCGCACCCTGCTCGGCTACCGCTCGCGCGTCGATGGCACCGCCCAGCCGTACGCCCTGACCCTCCCCGAGGGCTACACCGAGAAAGGTTCCAACCGGATGCCGCTCTATATCGAGTTGCATGGCCGGGGCGAGCAGAGCGAAGTCCCGTTCTTCGCCCAGCACGAGGGGAAACCGGCCCCGGCTGGCCAGACGTACCTCAAGCTGGATGTCTTCGGTCGCGGCAACAACGCCTACCGGTTTGCGGGCGAGGCCGATGTGTTCGAGGCCCTGGCCGATGTGATCCGTCGCTATCGGGTCGATGAACGCCGGATCGTGCTGTGGGGGTTCTCGATGGGCGGGGCCGGGTCGTGGCACATCGGGCTACATTACCCGGCGAAGTGGTGTTCGGTCGGGCCGGGGGCGGGGTTTGTCGACTTCTACAAGTACCAGAAGGTCGAACAGGAACTCCCCTCATTCCAGGACCGCACGCTCCGTATCTACGACGCGACCAGCTACGCGATGAACCTCGCCAACGTGCCGCTCGTGACCTACGGCGGCGAGATCGATCCGCAACTCGCCGCGAGTACCACGATGCGCGACCTCGCGAAATCATACAACGTGCCGGTGGAGGTCATCATCGGCCCGATGATGGGCCACAAGTTCGACGACGCGAGTAAGGCCGCCTTCATGGCCTTCCACGAAGCAAACGCGAAACGCGGCCTCCCTGAGTCGACCGACCGACGCAAGGTGCGATTCGTCACCTGCACTGTCAAGTACAACGAGTGCGACTGGCTGCGGATCGAGGAGCAGACCGTCCCCTATGAGGAGTCGATCGTCGAATCCGAGATGGAGGGAGACGACACCCTGCACCTCGACACCGAGAACGTCAACGCCCTCAGCGTCTCGCGCACGATCGCCGACAAGCTCTCGATCGACGACAGCCTCGACTTCCCGCTCACCGAGGCTGCGTCCGGTCGCCTCCCCGAGGTCTACTTCGTCAAGGAGAACGACGCTTGGCAGCTGCTCGACTACGACGACTCGCTGGCGTTCGCGGAGCCGACTGAGCCTCGCAAGCGGCACAATCTCCAAGGCCCGATCGACGACGCCTTCTCGCAGTCGTTCGTCTGCGTGCGAGGCACTGGCACCCCGTGGTCGAAGAGCCACCAAGCCTACGCCGACTGGAACCTGACCCGGTTTCGGAAGGAGTTCGATCAATGGATGCGCGGCCAGGCTCGCACCATCGATGACACAGCTGTCACGGATGAGCTGATCGAGAACCACAATCTCGTGCTGTTCGGCGACCCCGGCTCGAACGCGGTCCTGGCCCGCGTGATCGAGAACCTGCCGCTCGACTGGACCAAGGAGGCTGTGACCTTCAACGACACCGCCTACAACCCCGACCTGCACAGCGTGGCCCTGATCTTTCCGAACCCGCTGAACCGGAGTAAGTACGTGGTCCTGAACACGGGCCACAGCTTTCACGAGAAGGACTTCAAAGCCTCCAACGCCCAGCTCTACCCCCGCCTGGGTGATGCGGCGGTGCTGCGATTCCGGGATGACAAGAAGACGGGGTACACGGAGGAGATCGTGACCGGGGAGATATTTAATACCCAGTGGGAGTTGGAGGAGTAGCGAGATGAATTCCACATTGAATACAATGCACCCGATCTCCAGGGGAGGCAAGGCATGTCGAACTCAACAGACATCCAGTACGTGTCCGACACCGAAGGCAATGCCGTCGGCGTGCTCGTGCTGATCGCGCTGTGGCGCGAGATCGAATCGGAGCGGGAGACGGCCTATCTGCTCAAGAGTGAATCAATGCGCCCGCGTTTAATGCAGGCCAAGGAGCGCACGACAGGCATCCGCATTGAGGACGCCCGTGCGAAACTTGGAGTTTGACACAGCTGCCTTTGAAGACCTGGCGTGGTGGGTTCAGCAGGATCGCAAAAAGGCGATGCGCATCATGCGACTGATTCTCGACCCACAAACCGATCGTTCGGCGGTATCGGCAAACCGGAGCCGCTCAAACGTGAACTGTCGGGGTGTTGGTCCAAGCGGATCGACGACGAACATCGTCTGGTGTATCAGGTCAGTGAAGACAAGATTCGAGTGCTGGCCTGCCGCTACCACTACTGACTCAACATTCCCCCACGTTCGTCGATGAAGGTGTTCCATGATTCTGCACAATCTGTCCCGAGTTGTGGGACTCGGTCTGCTGGTCGTCGTGGTCGGTTGTTCCCAGCCGCCAGTTCCGCCGCCCGCACATCTGAAACTTCCCATACTCCCCGCGGGTGTGGGGAAGTGTGACGAAAACGCCCCGGCGACCTTCACGACCACTCCTTCCGGACTGAAGTACCGCATGCTTCGCGCCTCGGAAGGGGCCCACCCGCTGTCCACGCAGAGCGTCAAGGTCCACTACCACGGATGGCTCGACAACCGGTTGGTCTTCGACAGCTCCTATGCCCGTGGACCGATCTCGTTTCGCCTGAATGAAGTCGTCCCCGGCTGGACCGAGGGGCTGCAATTGGTGGGCATTGGCGGGATGATCGAACTCGTCATCCCGAGCCAACTCGGCTACGGCGATGCGGGCTCCGCACCCGACATCCCGCCGCATGCGACCCTGCACTTTATCGTGGAGTTACTCGACGTGAAGTAGTGGATCTGCAGGTCGAATGGGGTGGAGGATCTGCGTTCGCCAGAACACACGAAGCCTGCAATCAGGGGGCCGATCGATCCAACTCTTCGAATGAGGCTGTGGATTTAGTCCTGGCCTGATGAGCCGACCGGACATTGGGGGACTGGATGGCGTGAGGTCTGGACAATCCGTGCCGCTCGCCAGCGTTTGAGCGAGCGGGGAGCGAGTTGGCCTTGCCGGACGGGCCGCTCACGCGAACAAACTTCATTGCCAAGAATATGCCGTTTCATCAGGCCAGCACAATCCAGCATCGGAGTCCTCCATGAAATCTCACCCTGCCCTCCTTGTGGGCCTTCTGATTGCGGTCCTGTTGTCGACAGCAGACTCGCTGGAAGCAGACGACAACGCAGAGGGGCTACCGGTGGCCCCGAAGGAAGTGATTCGCCTGTTCAATGGCACAGACCTCACCGGCCTGACGACGTGGCTGAAGGACACGCAGCGGGAAGACCCGCGCCGGGTGTTTCGCGTCACGGATGGAATCCTGCACCTCACCGGCGACGGGATGGGGTACGTCGCGACGGAGAAGCCCTATCGCGACTACCGATTGGTTGTGGAATACAAATGGGGCCAGAAGACGGACGGCGAGAAATATGTGCGCAACTCGGGTATCCTGCTGCAAGCCACCGGGCCGGACGGCGGGGCGGGCGGGGCCTGGCCCTCGTGCGTCGAGTGCCAGTTGGCTCAAGGCTGCGTCGGTGACCTCATCGTGATTCGCGGACAGGATGCGGAAGGGGAGGTCATCCCGGTTCAGCTCACGGCTGAGACGGAAGTGGCTCCCGACAAGAAGCGGCGTCGCTGGAGCAAAGGGGGCGAACCGAAAACGTATCCCGCGACGCGCGGTCAGCTCTGGTGGTCGAAGCACGACTGGGACTTTGCGGAGCTGCTCGACACGCGCGGCAAGGACGATGTCGAAAGCCCGCTCGACGAATGGAACCACGTGGAGTGCGTTTGTGACGGCCACCGCATCAAGGTCATCGTCAACGGCAAAACGGTCAACGAATGCTACGATGTGTTCCCGGCGGCTGGCAGAATCCTGCTTCAAACCGAAGGCTTTGAGATTCTGTTTCGCAAGTTTGAACTTCACCCCCTGAAGCCAAGTGGTCCATCGGACCCTCTGCTCCATTCCAAACCGGAAGGCCCCTGATGATGACACCATCCACGCGTCGCAGATTTCTGGAAGGTTCGTCGGTCGCCGTCGTGGGCTCGCTCGCCGCGCTGGCGTTGCCACAGGCCGTCCATGCCGCGGGCAGTGATCTGCTGAAGGTCGGACTGATTGGCTGCGGCGGTCGCGGCAGCGGAGCGGCGGCGCAGGCCCTGAAGGCTGACATGAACGTCAAGCTGTGGGCGATGGCCGACGCCTTCGACGATCGCGTGCAGAGCAGCTTGAAGAGCCTGGAGAACGTGGAGGGCCTGGATGGGAAACTCGACGTGCCGCCGGAACGCCGCTTCGTCGGCTTCGAAGCGTACCGCGAAGTGATCGCCTGTTGCGATGTAGTGTTGCTGTGCAGCCCCCCGCAGTTCCGCCCCATGCACTTGAAGGCCGCTGTGGACGCCGGAAAACACGTCTTCGCCGAGAAGCCGTGTGCCGTCGATGCTCCGGGCGTCCGCAGCGTACTCGCGTCCTGCATCGAGGCCAAGAAGAAGGGCCTGTCCGTCGTCTCCGGTCTGTGCCTGCGTTACGACAACTCGTTTCGTGAAACGATCGGTCGCATTCACGAGGGCGCGGTGGGCCAGATCCACACGCTCCAGGCGAACGACTATCGCGGCGGAATCTGGGTCAAGCCCCGCCAGCCCGATTGGTCCGACATGACCTGGCAGATGCAGAACTGGTATTACTTCACCTGGCTGTCGGGCGACTTCAACGTCGAGCAACACGTCCACTTCCTGGATGTCTGCGCCTGGGCCATGAAGGATGAATACCCCGTGAAGGCCATTGGCATGGGCGGCCGCGCGGTTCGCACCGGACCCGAGTTCGGCCAGATCTTCGATCACTTCTCCGTCACCTATGAATGGGCCGATGGGGCCAAGCTCTACTCCAACTGCCGCCAGCAATCGGGCTGCAAGAACGACCTCAGCGCACATGTCGTCGGCAGCAAGGGGCGTGCACAACTGATGGAACGCAAACGCGGCATGGTCATTAAGTCGGACTCGGGTGAATGGGTCTTCAGTGGTCCGGAGAACAACCTCTACCAGCAAGAGCACGACGAACTCTTTGCGGGCATCCGCGCGGGGAAGCCGATCAACAACGGCGAGTACATGGCCAAGAGCACGCTCCTGGCCATCATGGGGCGAATGGCGGCCTACACGGGACAAGAGATCACCTGGGACATGGCGCTGAACTCGCAGGAAGACCTTTCGCCCCCCCGTTACGACTGGGATGTCGCTCTGCCCGTGCCGCCTGTCGCGACCCCGGGAATGACCAAGTTCATCTAAGGATCGTTCGAGGAATAACTGTCTGATTGTCGCCTTTCGCTCCGCGAAAGGTCGGTCTTTCGCGGAGCGAAAGACGACTCTTGTTTCTCGAACGACGCTAAGGGCGATTCGATGACTGACAATGCGTTGCGAATACTGGTGATCGGAGCCCATCCCGATGATGCCGACATCAAGGCGGGCGGAACGGTCGCCAAGTGGTCCGCGCTCGGCCACTGTGTCCAGCTGGTCAGCGTCTGCGACGGAGCAGCCGGGCATCACGCCCTGCACGGGCCGCCACTCGCCGCTCGCCGCCGGGCGGAAGCCGAAGCAGCTGCGAGCGTTATTGGAGCCACCTACGAAATCCTGGCGGAACCTGATGGCGAATTGCAGCCCACGTTGGATGCCCGCCGCAAGATCATCCGCTTGATTCGCTCTTTCCGGCCCGACCTGGTGATCACTCACCGGACGACAGACTACCATCCCGATCACTGTTATACCGGCTTGCTCGTGCAGGAAGCTGCGTACTTGCTCACCGTGCCGGCCATCTGTCCCGACACGCCGCACCTGGAGCAGAGTCCGGTCATTCTGTACTTCTCGGATGCGTTCAAGCACCCGTGCCGGTTCGAGCCAAACATCGTGGTGGACATCGAGGACACTCTCGACCTGCTGGTGGAGATGCTGCACTGTCATGCGTCGCAGTTTTACGAGTGGCTTCCGTACAACGCGGGCTACTTGGCGGATGTGCCGACCGAGGATCAGGTCCGGCGAAGCTGGCTGGGCGAGCGAATTCGCCGCCGCATTCGCCCACTGGCGGACCGCTACCGGGAATTGGTCTTGCGAACTTACGGCCCCGAGCGTGGTGCCGATGTGCAGTACGTCGAAGCTTTCCAGGTCTCGGAGTTTGGAGCGCCACTGGACGCGGCGGCACGCGCCCGGCTGTTCCCGTTCCTGCCCCCCGGGACCATGGCCAGTTCCTCATTCGTCCGCAAGGAATGGGTCGATATCCCCGAAGAAGAATGAGCGAGAACACGACCATGACAGAACTGGGATTGATTAACCGACGTGCATTACTCAAGTGTGGTGCGGCCAGCTTGTGTGGCCTGGCACTTCGCGGCGCACTGCACGCAGAAGAACCCCCGGCGGCGAAGCCCCTCGGCCGGCCCACGAAGTTTCAGATCGCGTGCATGACGCTGCCCTACAGCGAGTACCCGCTGGAGCGGGCGCTCACCGGCCTTCAGGCAGCGGGGTACAAGTTCGTCGCCTGGGGCACATCCCACAAGGAACCCGGCGAATCCAAGGGCGTGCCGGTGATGCCCGCCGACGCGCCGCCGCAGCGGGCCAAGGAACTCGGCCAGCGCTGCCGAGACCTGGGACTCGAGCCACTGATGATGTTCTCCGGCATCTACCCCGAGGCCTCCCATGCCATCGAGGTGCTGACCCACCGCATCCAGCAGGCCCAGGCCGCTGGCATCCCCCAAGTGCTGACCTTCGGCCATACCAAAGGGCCGAACCGCCAGCTCTGGGTCGAGCGATTCAAGCAGCTGGGGCCCATCGCTCGCGATCACGGCGTGCAGATCGTCGTTAAGCAGCACGGCGAAACGGGGGAACTCACCGGCGAGATCGTTCGCGAGGTCGGCGACGAGGGCATCATGGTCAACTACGACGCGGGCAACGTCATGGACTACACGCGCGGCAAGGTCAACCCCCTCGACGACATCCAGACCTGTCGGGAACAGGTCCGCAGCTTCTGCATCAAGGACCACCGGATGTTTCCGGTCGATCAAGACTGCGGACCCGGACTGGGCGAGATCGATCACTATCGACTGCTGCACGCGGTGGCCTTCACCGGCCGGATGACACCTCTGTGTTGTGAGAACATTTCCGCCCCCGGCATTCGTCCGACGCAGCCCGAGCAAATCGACGCCCTGGCCCGCCGGGCGCGCGAGTTCTTGGAAATCGTCATCCAGGGATTGCACGCCGGGGTGGCACAGACGAGAGTGATTCCCTAGCCGAACGAGGGGATTTCGGGTGCCACGGGCGGTCGCTGTGGGCCGCCAGTGTGGGGGGGATGTGGGATCGATCCTAGTTCCCAAGCTCTGCTTGGGAACCCATATCCTCGAAGCTCCGCTTCGCCCCGCGTGCCAGACGAATCGGTCGCGGGATCACGGAAACGCTCCGCTTCGGGGACTTCGCGTCGCGGCTAAACGTGCGGGGGAAGCGGGCACGGGCAAATGTGCCCGTGCCACGAGTGTCACATCGCCGCGCGGCGGCCCGGTTTGGCTTTCTCGAAATGCTCGGTGCCACAGCCGCCGGCGGTGGGGAGCAGCTTGCTGGGGCTGCACAGGCCGTCGGGGTTGAAGACTTGGCGGATGTTGCCCATGACTTCGATGTCGGTGCGGGTGAAGAGGTAGTGGCGGTGTTCGTGGGGGGCGTGCATGGCTCCGTGCTGAGGGGTTTCGCCTTCGGCGGGGGGGCACATGAAGCTGATCTTTTCGACGCCGATGCCGTGCTCGCCGGTGACGCTGCCGCCGAGCTCGATGCACTTGGAGAGGATCGCGTCCCCCGCCTGGATGACTCGCTGGACCTGGGCCTCGTCGCGCTCATCGAAGAGGAGGATCGGGTGGATGTTCCCGTCCCCGGCGTGGAAGACGTTCACGATCCGCAGCTTATATTTCTCGCTGGTTTCGAGGATGAAGTCGAGGATCTCCGGGAGCTTGGTGCGGGGGACGACGCCGTCCTGGGTGCAGTAGCTGGGGGAGAGGCGGCCAATGGCCCCGAAGGCTTGCTTGCGGCACTTCCAGAGGAGGGCACGTTCGTCCGGCGAGTTGGCCATGCGGACCTCGCGGGCTCCGTTGGCTTTACAGAGGTCGACGATGCGGGTGGCCTCGCCATCAACGGCGACCTCCAGGCCATCGACCTCGATCAACAGCACCGCTCCGGCGTCGAGTGGGAACCCGAAGTGGAACGCCGCTTCGAGGGCCTCGATGATCCCGTTGTCCATCATCTCCAACGCAGCGGGGACGATCCCGGCTCCGATGATGGCGGAGATGGCCTCGGTCGCGCTGCGGACGGTATCGAACACCCCGAGCATGGTGCGGTAGGCCACCGGGTCGCGACTGAGCCGCACCCAGATCTTGGTCACGACGCCGAAGGTGCCCTCGCTGCCGACGAAGAGCCCGGTGAGGTCATACCCCGGAGTGTCCTCGCAGGGGCTGCCGAATTGGACCTTTTCGCCGGTGGGGAGGACGACCTCGACGGCGAGGACGTGATTGACCGTGACGCCGTACTTGAGCGTATGCGGCCCGCCGGAGTTGGTGGCCACATTGCCGCCGATGGTGCAGGCCCCCTGCGACGACGGGTCGGGCGCATAGTGATAGCCGCTCCCTTTCAGGTGATTGGTCAGATGCACATTCACCAGCCCAGGCTCGACGATCGCGTACCGGTCGCGGAGGTTGACCTCTAGTATCTTCCGCATCTTGGTGAGGCAGATCATCACCCCTCCGCCGACCGCCAGCGTCCCGCCCGCCAGACTCGTCCCGGCCCCGCGCGGGACGAACGGCACGTTGTGTTCACGACAGACACGGACGATGGCTTCGACCTGCTCCGCTGAAGTCGGAAAGACCACGAGGTCCGGCACCCGCTTCTCCACGACGTAGCCGTCGCACTCGTAGACCAGCCGCTCATCGGCTTCGGTCAGGAGGTTCTCGTGGCCGACGATCAGTCGCAATTGGGAGGGAAGGTCGGGCATGGGGAGTGGCCGTTGGGGCAGCGGGATCGAAGGCGTCAGTCTATCGCACAGGAGCGTCGGTTCGACAGTTCGACAGCGAGCGGGGGACGTGAGTCCGCCGTGTTTCTCGGCGATCAAGTGCCATTCCAACCCTTGTGCGATGGGCCACGTCACACTGGCACGGGGGACTGACATCCGCCCGCTCGCAGTCGGTTCTGTCGGCGATGACTTCTCGGGTGGGGCGGCGTTTCAGGGCGGCCCGCGCGGGTACGGGCTGGAAAGCCCGTCCTACCGAGATGTCGAGTGGCATGGACCTCTCCGGGCCAAGCTGAAACTCAACCCTCCACGGACGCCAGATCACTCGATCACATCGACACTTAGGAACACTTGAACGCCCCTCACGGCAACCCGTCACATCATCATATTCATATCCGTGCATTTGACTTTTTCCCGATGAATGCCTCTAATGCCAGCATCCGATGGTGTTGTGTAGGGAACCGCACACAGGAAGTTTACTGCGCCGACCGAACTGTATTCGGGGGGTGGGTAGCATCATCGGAACCAGTCCACATCGGAAGTTCGGAGACATCAATGAAGAAGTTCATCGCGTTCTTGGCAGTCGCCGCAGTGGTCAGCTGCCTGTTCGCCCCCCAAGCTCAGGCCCGTCCGCAGTATGCCGGTGCCCTGAAGAAGGCGTATCCTGACAACACCAAGGTCAACGTCGAGAAGAACTGTGGCGTCTGCCACGGCGGCGTGAACGGCGCGAACAAGAAGGCCGTCAGCGATTATGGCAAGGCCCTCGCTGAAGCCATCGGTGCCAAGAACTGCAAGGACGAGGCCAAGGTCAAGGCTGGCATCGCGACCGCGGGCGAGAAGAAGGAAGGCGAGAAGACCTACGACGCCATCCTCAAGGCGGGCGATCTGCCAGCTGCCGCCAAGTAGTTCTGCCGCTGATTCGTGAATCACCGGAAAGCCGCCTGAGTGTTCAGGCGGCTTTCTTTTTGATTGTGGTACGACGCTCCGCGTCGTACGTCACGACGCGGAGCGTCGTGCTACAATCTGTTTCTGCGTGGGACTCGACATGGCGGCGGCGACAACGAGCATGATGACTCTTCTCGGCACCGGCACCAGCATGGGGGTGCCGATGATCGGGTGCCGCTGTCCGGTCTGCACCTCGACCAATCCCCGCAATAGCCGTACTCGGACTGGTGTGTACATCTCGGCCCCCGAAGGTCCCCTGCTGATCGACACCTCACCGGAACTGCGGCTGCAACTGGTGCGGGAGCAGATCGACATGGTGCATGCGGTGGTCTACACGCATGCGCATGCGGACCACATTCTCGGTCTGGATGACCTGCGGATCTTCGGGTTCAAGCTCAAACGCCCGATCCCGCTGTATTGCGAGCCGGTGGTCGAGGAGCATCTGCGGCGGACGTTCTCGTATGCCTTCGTCCCGGTCGAGGAGCGGAACCACCAGCACTCGACTCCGGACCTCGTGTTCCACACGATCGGAACGGAACCGTTTGACGTGCTCGGCTTGCACTTCATCCCGCTACGGCTGATTCACGGCCAGTTGCCGGTCCTCGGCTATCGGATCAACGATGTCGCATTCTGCACCGATGTCAGCTTCATCCCCGAGGAGACCTGGCCGTTGCTGGAGGGGCTCAAGGTGCTGATCATCGATGCCCTCTGGGACGATCCGCATCCGACGCACTTCTCCATCGCCCAAGCCTGCGAGGTGATCGCCCGCGTGAAGCCCGAGCGGGCCTACCTGACCCACTGCTCGCACCGGCTGGACTATGAGAAGACCAACGCCCGGCTGCCCGCCGGGGTCGAGTTGGCCTACGACGGGTTGCAGATCCCGCTGGGGTGAATCTCGCCCGTAGCGTGGGCTTTAGCCCACGTTACGGAGTGTGCGACGCACTTTGTGATTGTCGCTGGCCCACCATTCACAGTCTCCCCATGATTTTGTTCTTCATGATTTTGTGAATCCCTTCCTGTCGACTCCGGAAAGTCAGAGGGGAACAAAATCATGAAGAGGCTCCTCGCATTCGCTGCGCCGCATGGTCGGACGCATTGTTTTCCAGTCGATTCGCAACGTCTGCAAAGTGCGTCTCGCACTCCACGTTACGTCTCGCTCACGCACGGCAACGCACTGTTTCACAGTGCGTTGGTTTTCAGTCGTCAGTGATCAGTTTTCAGTCAGAAAGGAGTTGCCCTACTTCACAAAGTGCGTTGCCGTGATCGCTCACGGCTCAGACCTCGACCGCCGTTCTCCTCATCTGCTACGATGACGAATCAACCGACACTGATCTCTCCCGGATCATCATGACGAGGGCGGCATGTTCTCACTCCAGCACCACGCCTCACGATTGTGTGACGGCATCGACCGCCGCGAGTGGCTGCGCTGGGGGGGATTGGGAATGGGGTCGGTCGCCCTGCCCCACTTGCTCGCCTCGACCCTCTCCGCGAATGAGGCGGCTCATCACGGGCCGAAGTTCGGTCGGGCCAAATCGGTGATCGCCGTCTGTCTGCTCGGTGGTCCCGGGCAGCACGAGACCTGGGATCCCAAGCCCCAGGCTCCCGTTGAGGTCAAAGGCCCCTTTGGCGTCATCGACTCGGCGGTCCCCGGCATCACGCTCGGCGAGCTGATGCCGCTCACCGCCCGGCACACCGATAAGACCGCCATCTTGCGTGCGGTCGTGACCGATGACAACGCCCATTCGTCGAGCGGCTACCAGATGCTGACCGGGGTGCCGCACATCCCGTTGAACATGGAGAACGCCACTCCCAAGTTCCCCAACCGCCACCCGAGTTTCGCCTCGATCGTGCGGCACCATCGCCCGATCGTGAACGGCATCCCCTCCGCGATTCAGCTCCCCCGGCACATCGCCAACGATGGCGAGATCCTCTGGCCGGGTCAGGACGCGGGCTGGCTCGGTCGACCCGCCGATCCGTGGCTGATCGACTGCGATCCGTCGGCAGCGGACTTCAAGATCCCCGACCTCCAGCTGCAAACCGATGTCGCTGCCGGTCGGTTGGAGAAGCGGCGTTCGCTGCGAGAACAGATCGACGGCCAGCTTTCGGCCATTGAGGGCGCGGATCGCCTGGGCAGTTACGGTCGGCAGTTCGAGACGGCCTATGGGATGCTGGCCTCGCCGCAGGCTCGGAAGGCATTCGACCTCTCCACCGAACCGCAGGCATTGCGAGACAGCTACGGCAAGACGCGGTTCGGCCAGAGCCTGCTCCTCTCCCGCCGCTTGGTCGAAGCGGGAGTGCGGCTGGTCCAGGTGAATTGGACCCGGCTGGAGGGCAACCCCCTCAACGGCGGCAGTTGGGACACGCATGTCAAGCATAATGAAGCGATGAAAGACTATCTGATGCCCGCCGTCGACCAGTCGTTCGCCGCTTTGATGGACGACATGCAGCAGCGCGGGTTGCTGGAAGACACGCTGGTCCTGTGGATGGCCGAGTTCGGTCGGACGCCGCGTTTCAACGGCAACGGCGGTCGCGATCACTGGGGCCACTGCTTCTCGATCGCGATGGCCGGAGCGGGAGTCGTCGGGGGCCAGGTTTACGGCCAATCCGATCCCGACGCGGCCTACCCCGTCGCCGACAGCGTGCGGCCGCACGACCTCACCGCCACGATGTTCCACCTGCTGGGCATTCCGCCCGAGATGGAAATCACAGACCCGCTGAACAGGCCGGTGCCGGTGAGCCGGGGGCGAGTGATTGAGGAGATTCTGTAGGGGTGGTCGTTGGAGTTCCGCCGTTGGAGTTCCGCCTTTAGGCTCAGGGCTTCCAAGGCGTGACACTCAGCGAATATCCACTCGCAACCGGTATTCGCTTAGCTGCAGCTCCTCTTTGTCCCGGCAGGGACATCCGAAAATAGCCCACCGATTCATCGGTGGGTCCACGAATCCTCTCGCGGTCGGCAGCCCCGGCAGGGGCGACAGAAGCTCGCCGCGTGTCCCCCCGCCGACCGCTCGTCACCACGGTGATCGCCCATTTCTGCCGTCCCTCACGGGACTCGTCGGTTCGTGCGGGGCTCTCACCCACCGTTGAAACGGTGGGCTACTTTCGGGAGTCGCTGCCGGGACACAGAGGGAAAATGATCACCGTTGGAGTTCAGCCTTTAGGCTACCTCTGATCACCCCCAGAGCAGGCTCAAGCCTGGACTCCAACGCCCTCATCCGGTCGTGAGAGCGACCCGCACGGCACACGCCTTGTAGGCGGGCTGCTTGGAGTAAGGGTCGAACACCGCATCGGTCAGGCGATTCGTCTCCGCATAGTGCATGGGCAGGAACACCTGCCCGGCGGGGACAGTCGCGGTCAGAATCGCGGAGGCTCGAATGTGGCCGCGACGAGAAGTGATCTCCACGATGTCATGCGGAGCGATGCCGAGGGCGCGGGCATCGACCGGGTTGATCTCCAGGTAGATCGACTCCGGGTAGAGCTTTCGCAACACAGCCGACTTCGAGGTCCGTGTCTGCGTATGCCACTGCGACGCGGTCCCGCGCCCGGTGAGCAGCAGCAGCGGGTACTGGGGGTTCGTCGGCTCGGGAAGATCGCGCGGGGCTTCGAAGAGGAATTTCGCGCGGCCATCGGGGTGGTAGTAATGGCCGTCCTCGAACAGGCGACGTTCTTGGGGAGGTTGAGCGTTGAGGGTTGAGAGTTGAGCGTCAGCAGCTCCGGGCGCTGACGCTTCCGGCTCTCGTCCCTCGTCTCTCGTCTCTCGTCTCTTCACCGGCCACTGCACCCCGCCCGCCGCATCGATCTCCGCATAGCTCCCCAGGCCGGTGATGTCGCACGGCTGGCCAGCCGAGAGTGCCTGCAAGATGCGAAACACCGCCTGCGGGTCGGTCCACTCCTGGAACATCTCGCCGCAGCCCCACGACTCGGCGATCAGACGAAAGATTGAGAAGTCCGAGAGAGCCTGCCCCGGAGCGCGGGCCACTTTGCGGACCACTCCGACACGGCGTTCCGAGTTGATGAACGTGCCGTCCTTCTCGCCCCAGCCCGCTGCGGGGAGCACGAGGTCGGCCATCAGGGCGGTCTCGGTGGTCGTGTACATGTCCTGCACGACCAGGAAGTCGAGCCGGTCCAGCACGTCGCGGGCGAAGTCCTGGTTGATCCACGAATGGGCGGTGTTGGTGCAGACGACCCACAGCCCCTTGATCTGGCCTTTGAGGATGCCATCGAGGATTTCGTGATAGGTCCAGCTCGGTTGCTTGGTGACCCGGGCTTCGTCGATCTGGAGGATCGAGGCCACGTGCGCCCGATCTTCGGGCTTGGTGAAGTCGCGACCGCCGAGCAAATTACTCGTGTTGCTGAATATCCGCGATCCCATCGCATTGCACTGGCCGGTGATCGAGTTGGCTCCGGTGCCAGGGCGGCCCATGTTCCCGGTCATGAGGGCCAGGTTGATGATCGCCTGCGCGGTGCGGACCCCTTGGTGACTTTGGTTGACTCCCATGGTCCACCACAACGAGACCCGCTTGCCGTTGTGAATTCGCAGCACGAGGTCTTCAATCAGACTCGCACTCAGCCCTGTCTCGGTCGAGACGACATCGAGAGTGAACGGCTCCACGAACTCGGCGAACGCCTCGAACCCGCTGGTGTGCGCCTCGATATATTTGCGGTCGATCCAGCCGCGATGGATCAGTTCGCGGGCCACTCCGTACAGCAGTGTCTGGTCGGACTTGGGGTAGGCGGGCAGATGCAGTGTGGCCGCCATCGCCGTCTCGGTCCGCCGGGGATCGATGACGATAATCTGCGGCTTGTGCGGGTTCCGCATCACCCGCTCCCACATGATCGGGTGAGCGATGCACAGGTTGCTGCCGATCAAGATGATCGTGTCCGACTCCTCGAAATCCGCATACGTATACGGCGGGGCATCGAACCCGAACGACTGCTTATACGCCACAGCTGAGGTGGCCATGCACTGCCGGGTGTTGCCATCGCCGTGCCGCATCCCCATGCCGAACTTGGCAAGGGTGCCGAGGAAGGCGAGTTCCTCGGTGGTCATCTGCCCGGTGCCGAGGAAGGCCACGCTCTCGGGGCCGTGCTGGGCTTGAATGGCTTTGAACCGGCTGGTGAAGGCGTCGAGTGCGACCTCCCACTCGACGGGGACCAGCTTGCCGTGTGCATCGCGCAACAGCGGCCTGGCCGCGCGATCGGGGGCGTTGAGGACGGTCAGTGCCTCCCACCCCTTGGGGCAGGCCATGCCGAGATTGACCGGGTATTCGGTGCGCGGTGTCAGACTCACCGCCTCGCCGCCCCGCATATGAACATTCAGCCCACAGCCGGTCGAGCAGTACCCGCACACGATCGAGGTGATCGCATCGGGAGCCACGCGCTCCGGCACCTGACCGAGACCGAAACTGCCCGGCGTGAGTAACAGCTCGCGGGTGAGGGGACCGGTGGTTTGATGCAGGAGGGACATGGGTGGGGATCGTTGAGGGTTGAGGGCCAAAGCCCACCGGTTGCAACCGGTGGGCTTTTCTCTGGCTGACTGCTGATCGCTGACGGCTGACCGCTGACCGCTCCTAACTCCTCACCGCTCCTGGCATGCGGGGCGAGGCGACGGCGGCGAAGTACAGGTATCTCTCCAGCAGTTCGCCGATGAGCAGCAGTGTGAGAGCTGTGGTGACGAGGACTGGGGAAGAGGTGCCCTCCCCGGACAACGCCAGCCACGGCAGGACCATCCCGCCGACGATGCCGAACAGGTTCCTTCCCAGTGCGATCCGAGCCAGTGGCCCGACATGCAGCCGGGCCGACCGACCGAGCGTGGTGACGTGCGGCGAGAGCAAGTAGCGGTACAGCACCGCCTCGCTGAGGAGCTTGAAGAGTGACACACCGACGACGACCTGAGCGAGCCGGACCGACAGTGGGAACGCGCGGCCCACATCGCCTCCGCTCCACGCGACCGCCACCCAGAACGTGGCAGTCCCCAGCAGCAGCGTGGTCAGACTGAACCGGTTGAATGTGCGGTCAAAACGCCAGAACTCGCGGCGTGTGACCGCGTAGATCATGATCGAGCAGAAGACTCCGACCAGTCCGCTGCCGACCACTGTCCAGCCTGCCAGTGCTGTCTGTGCCACGAACCAAGCGGGGAGACGCTCGCGGAAGATGACCATTCCCGCATAGAGGATCGCCGCACCCGCAAACGCCCCGAACACCACGATCTCGCGACTGAGCCACGAGTGCCGCAGCCCGATGACGGCGCGGAAGGCGTACAGCGGTCGACCCAGATGGAACGTACTCGCCACCAGGGCCAGCAAGCCAAACACGAGGGCGATCCCCGCATGGATCGGCAGGAGTGAATTGAGTGGCTCCGCCCCGAGGAACAGCGAGGCAATCTGCCCGGCAGTGAATGCTCCGACCGACAATTGGGTCAGCACCAGCATCAGAATCAGCGGCCAGTGCGGGTGCTGTGGGGCAGTCTGATGGTAGTCCGCCGGGAGCGTGTTGCGGGGGAACGCGCTGCTCGTTTTATAGTGCGTGGTCGGGTGCGTCAGGTGTGGGTCGGGAGCTGCGGGAAGGAACTGGCCGGTCTCGCAGTCCTCAATGACCTGGGCAATGTCGACGATGCGAATGGCGATGGCTTGATGCGGGCAAGCTTGGACGCACGCCGGGGCTTCGCCGACCGCCAGCCGGTTCGAGCACATGTCGCACTTGCGAACGATCCCCTTCCCGGCGTGATACTTTGGCACCTCATACGGGCAGGCCAGCGTGCAATACTGGCACCCGATGCACTGGTCATCGAGATGCTTCACGATCCCCGTCACCGGGTCTTTCACATACGCATCGACCGGGCAACCGCTCATGCACGCCGGTTCGAGACAATGATGACACGCCGTCGTCACGTGTTGCATGAGAGGGTTGATGGCCGTCCCGCCGACGAGCAGACCGACATCGCGCCACGTCTCGTCGTCGTCGAGACCGTTGAGCGTGTGACAGGCTGTGACGCACGCCTTGCATCCCGAGCAGCGATCGAGGTCGACCTCAAACGCATACTGCTGCCCCGGCCCCGGCGGCGTGGCCGGGAGCAGCGATTCGTAGTACCGCGCCTGGACCGGCGTCGAGGTCCGCGCGTGGTCGATCGCGAATTGCTCGACGGCGGTGAGTTGTTGCTGGTCTTCGAGCAGGTAGGCCAACAACGACGGTGCCGGGGCCTTGACCCCGCACGCCCGTGGAGACTGATCGAGAATCGGCAGTTCGAGGGAACCGTTATACACGGGAGGCCCCCGGAGTTGTTTCACCACGGAGACACGGAGGCACGGAGAGTAGATGTCGATAAGATTTTAACGCAAAGGCGCAAAGGCGCAAGGACGCAAAGAAATCCGGGAGACACTCTTCTTGGCGTCCTTGCGCCTTTGCGCCTTTGCGTTGAATTCTGCATTCCTTCTCGTTTGGGATGTTCACGATTACCCCGCACACGATGTGGCCAGTTTGCACCCGACCTCGGTGCCGATCGTCTGCTCCAGCACTTCGGCGGCGGGGAGTTGCAGCAGCACCTTGTTCCCCTCGACGCGGACCGGGAAGGTCTGGATGTGGTACTCCTCGTTCTGGAGCGACCGGCCATCGTTGAGCGAGAACGTCTTCTTATGCAGTGGGCAGGCCACCTTCGGTTCCCCTTGGTGATCGCCGATGATGCCGCGTCCGAGGACGAATGCCTTCTTGTGCGGGCACATGTTTTGGGTGGCGTACCACTCGCCTCGGCTGGTGAAGTTAAACACGGCGATCTGCACGCCGCCGTACTTAATCGTTGCTCCGCCGTCGATCGGGAAGTCGCTCACCGATCCGACTTGCACCCAGCGGAGATCCTCCTCGGCGGGCGGCGGCGTCTCTTTGGCCACTTGATCCAGGTGGTAGAACTGCTGGAGGGACACGACCTCGCTGGGCCAGTTGGCGGGGCGTGACTGCTCACGCTGGGCGATGAACTCGATGCACGGCTCGGTCTCATCGGTGTTCACGAACTGCTCGAATCGCTTGCGCTTCTCCGGGTCGTTGACGACCGTGGCCCATTCGCACTGATACGTATCGACCAAGTGTTGCAGCCGCTCTTCCAGCTCCGCCACCAATCCGAGCTTGTCGTGGATGATCACATCCTTGAGATGCTCAATCCCGCCTTCAAGTTTCTCCAGCCAGACCGAGGTTCGCGTCAAGCGGTCCGCTGTCATGATGTAGTACATCACGAACCGATCGATGTAGCGCAGGGCCGTCTCTTCATCGATATCGGAGGCCAGCAGATCGGCATGCCGGGGCTTGGCTCCGCCGTTGCCGCAGACGTACAAGTTGTACCCATGCTCGGTCGCGATCAGACCGACATCCTTGCTCTGCGCTTCGGCACATTCGCGAGTACACCCCGAGACCGCCATCTTGAATTTGTGCGGCGACCGAATCCCCTTGTACCGGTTCTCGACGCGGATCGCGAAACCGACCGAGTCCTGCACCCCGTACCGGCACCACGTACTCCCCACACAGCTTTTCACTGTGCGGAGTGACTTACCGTAAGCGTGCCCACTCTCGAACCCGGCGTTGACCAGCTTCTCCCAGATCGACGGCAGGTCTTGGACTTGCGCCCCGAAGAGGTCGACCCGCTGGCCACCGGTGATCTTCGTGTACAGGCCGTACTCCTTGGCCACCTGGCCGAGGACGATCAGCTTGTCGGGCGTGATCTCGCCGCCCGGCACACGCGGGACGACCGAGTACGTGCCGCCACGCTGGATGTTGGCCAGGAACCGGTCGTTCGTGTCCTGCAGTGTGGCGTGTTCGTCGTTCAGCACCACATCGTTCCACAGGCTGGCCAGGATCGACGCGATCGTCGGCTTACAGACCTCGCACCCCTGCCCGCGCCCGACTGTTTCGAGGATGTCCGCAAAGGTCTTGAGGCCCTTCACCTTGATGACCGCGAACAGCTCGGTTCGCGACAGCGAGAAATGTTCGCACAAGCTGTTGTTGACCGTCTTGCCCGCCAGCTTGAGTTCGCACTTGAACAGGTCCGTGACCATCGGCAGGCAACCACCGCAGCCCGACCCGGCCTTGGTGCAGCTCTTCACAGCGGCCACGGACTCCAGTCCCTGATCGCGAATGGCGGAGCAGATGGCTCCCTTGGTGACGTTGTTGCAGGAACAGATCTGAGCCGAGTCTGGGAGGCCCTCGATCCCGCCGCCGATCGCCCCGCCGCCTTCGGACTTGCCGACGATCAGTTCGTGCGGCTCGCACGGGAGCGGGGCACCGCTTTTGGCGAGGATCGACAGCGGGCCGTACTCTGACGCATCGCCGACGAGGATGCCGCCGAGGAGCGTCTTGCCATCGGGCGAGACGATCAGCTTCTTGTACTTGCCGTTGAACGGGTCTTCGAACGTGAGCGGCACCCCCTTGTCGGGGGGGAGTTCGATGTTGCCGAAGCTGGCCACATCGACGCCCATCAGCTTGAGCTTGGTCGACATGTCGGCTCCGGTGAATCGCTTGTCGCCGCCGGTCAGCACGGAGGCCAGCGTCTCGGCCATCTCATAACCGGGGGCCACCAGCCCGTAGACCATGCCCGCGTGGGCGGCACATTCGCCGATGGCGAAGATGTGGGGGTCGCTGGTCTGCATGTGGTCGTTGACGGCGATCCCGCCGCGTGGGGCCATGTTCAGACCGCACTGCTTGGCGAGTTCGTCGCGCGGACGAATGCCGGTCGAGACGACGATCATGTCGACATCGAGTCGCGACCCGTCGTTGAACTCGATGGCCTGGACCTTGCCGTTGCCGTGGATCTCTTTCGCGCCGCGATTGAGCAGCACCCGCACGCCGAGGGCTTCGATCTTCTTGACCAGAATCCGCGACCCGGCATCATCGATCTGCCGGGGCATCAGCCGACCGCTGAACTCGATGACGTGGGCTTCCAGGCCGAGATCGTACACCGCCTTCGCGGCTTCGAGTCCCAGCAACCCGCCGCCCAGCACGGCACAGGTCTTGGCCCCCTTCGCATAGGCGATCATTCGCTCCAGGTCTTCGATTGTGCGGTAGACGAACACCCCCTGCTTCTCGACGCCCGGCATCGGCGGCACGAACGGGTACGACCCGGTGGCTAGCACCAGCGTGTCGTAGGCCACCTCGCGGCCCCGGTCCGATTTGACGACCTGGCGCTCGCGGTCGATGAAGTTGGCCCGGTCGCCGATGTGCAGCTCGACGCCGTGGTCCTCGTACCACCCCTTGCGGGCCAGCATCATCTTTTCGGCATCGCGATGCGCGAAGAAGCTCGTGAGTCCGACGCGGTCGTAGGCGGCGCGGGGCTCCTCGCAGAACGTGACGATCTTGAATCGCCGCTGGGGATCGGCCTCGATCAGCTTCTCGCAGAAGCGGAGGCCGACCATGCCGTTACCGACAATGACGAGCGTCTGCTGGTCGGTGAGACTGCGGGGAGAAGGCGGCGGTGGTGCGGTGAGTGTGGCAAGCATGGCGTGAAGTAGGACGGGCCCATTTGGCCCGTCCATCCCTTGAGCAGAGGGAGATGATGGTCGCCTTTCGCTCCGCGTAAGAGCGATCTTTCGCGGAGCGAAAGACGACACAGGACGGGCCAATGGGCCCGTCCTACGACGGAGTGATGCACAGTTCGTGCCGGGCGTGAAATCAAGCGGTGGCAGGCTGGGTCTCGGGGGCCTCTTCCGGGGTCCAGGAGATCAGAGTATAGCACACAAACGCCGAGCCGGTGACGACCGACCCCAGGATCAAGAACGCCATCGGCCAGGTGATCGCCTCAGCTTTGAACAGGAACCCGGCGGCCACGGCCCCCAGGTTTCCCCCGGCCCCGACGATTCCGGCCACTGCCCCCAGACCCTTGCGGTTGATGAACGGCACCACTCCAAATGTCGCCCCGCAAGACATCTGCGTCATGGTACTCATCAGCAACATTGCGGGCACAGCTGCATACAAACTGCGCATCTGGGAGAAGAGCATCAGAGCCAACCCGCAGCCAAGCAGTGTCGCGAACAACCAGCGGACGCGGCCCGAGAGATTGCCCTCAGCCCCCCAGCGATCCGAGAACAAACCACCGAGTGTCCGGGCGAAGATGTTCGTGGCCCCGAACAGAGCGGCCAGCATTCCGGCGTACTTGGCCGCGGTCAGCATGTCGACCGCTTGGAGTTCGGCAAAGTGGTCCACGTAGTACAGTGCGGCGATGTTTTGCATCGTCAGTTCGGTGCCGAAGCAGGCGGCGTAGGCCAGAAACAAGCCCCACACGCGGCGGTCGCGACAGACCGTGGCGAGGGACACTCGCGGTCCCTTGGCCACGGGGACAAATCCGTGGGGCCGGTCCTGCGTGAGCTTGTAGTAGGCAAAGGCCATGACCCAGCACAGCACGCCGACAATCACCATGCACAGCCGCCAGCCGACCGCCTGCGAGAACCCCAAAGACATCAGACCCGCCAGCAGTAGCGGCATCGAGAGCTGGACGGCCCCACCGCCGAAGTTGCCCCAGCCAGCGGTCGTGGCGTTGGCGGTCCCGACACACTTGGGAGAGAACATCACCGACGTGTGATATTGTGTGATGACAAAGGAGGCTCCGATGAAGCCGATCAGCGTGCGGAAGAACAGGAAGCTCGCAAAGTCATTCGCCAGCCCGATCCCCATGATCGGCAGCGAGCCGATGACCAGCAGCGTCGCGTAGGCCTTGCGGGGTCCGTACTTGTCGCAGATGCCGCCGATGATCAGTCGGGCGATAATCGTGATCGACACCGACCCGATCAGGCACCAGCCGATTTGCTCCTTGGTCAGATGCAACTCTTCGCGAATGATCGGCATCAGCGGAGCCAGGCCGAACCAACTGAAGAAGCACAGAAAGAACGCCAGCCAGGCCATGTGAAAGGCCCGCATCGACGGCGAAGTGAAGTCGAACAGATTGATCCGGTCGGCAGGTCCAACGGCAGTCACTGGCAGTCTCCTGAAGCTTGCAAGAAGCGTGTCGAGAAACGGCTTTGCAGGTTCCATGCCGAGACTGGGCCACTGGCGTCCCAGAAGCGGCATCCATGCGGACCGATGCGTTCCGTTCGGACGATTGCTCTGGGAAATACCTCGCCGCAGTCCCGCACCCCCGTCGTGGAGATCATTCGGAAAGACGGTGATTTTTTCAGGGGAATCCGAGAACTGGCAGGCTGTGCTACCCGCAAAAGCAGGTCTGCACTGCAACTGGGCAATGGAAGCAGCAGCCACCCGCCCGTTCTTCCTCTCGATCCCAAGCTCCGCTTGGGAACGCCTATCCCCGAAGCTCCGCTTCGACGCATGCCAGAAAACGTAGACGGATGACGAGGTGTGATGCCTTTGTGTCGGATGCTCCGCCTGCGAGGATCTGTTGGCTCGCGAGGCGAAGCAGAGCTTCGAGGATATGCGGTCCCAAGCAGAGCTTGGGACCGAGGGGAAAAGCCTAAAGTCGGCGGACATTCCGAGTCCGGTGCAGCGGTGTTCGTAGTGAGATATCGCCCCATAGGGCGGGAACCGAACCACCGGACTCGGAGAGTCCGGCGACTATTGTGACCGGTGGAATGCGACGAAATGAACGGGTTGTATCACTTGCACCGAGAGGGCCTGAGAATCGATCTGAGAACCACCGGATTGACTGGCACATCCGCAGCCCAGTCCCGATACCGAAAGTGCGCTCGACATCCACTCTCGGTTTCCCCATCAAACAATCCCGCCAAGAGTTGAGATACCTCATCCATGTTTGGAGTGCGCAGAATGTTTTCCCGAGGATGGGCGATAGCCTGTTTCGGTTGGCTATTGATTTCTGGTGCGATGGAGGGGTTCTGCCTCGCGGCTGACTCGGTCGCGGACACGTTGCCAGAATCTCCAACGGCAGTATCTGCCGAAGCAGCTGTGTCCACCGAGGCGACAGACGTTGTGGCGACTCCGGCTCCGGTCCCCAAGCCGAAGCCCGCACCCCAGAAGAAGGTGCCGCCGGTCTTCCCCGGACCGAATCCGCTGCCGCCGACCGGTCCCTACAAGCCGCTCTACTTCGACAACGATTTTTCGTCCCAGGGAAAACCCGGAGCGGATTACCTCCTCGGGGAAGATCTGAAGCTGGTGAAGTTCGACTTCCTCGAGACCACGATGGTGTTCTCGACCGGGGGCGAGATTCGGCACCGGTTCATGAGCCAGGACAACCGGCTGCAACCCGGCGGACCGGGGCAGGACACGTACGAGCTGACTCGTTGGCGGCACTACCTGAACTTAAAGGCCGGGGACAACTTCCGGTTCTATGTCGAAGGCATCGACGCGGCCAGCTTCGGCGAAGACCTGCCGACGCAGGCCATCGACGAGAACCGCTGGGACCTCCAGAACTTCTTCATGGATGTGGAAGTCTTCGAGACCGGGACCGGAACGCACACCATCCGCGCCGGGCGGCAGGAGATGCTGTTCGGTCGTCAGCGATTGGTCTCGCCGCTCGACTGGGGCAACACCCGCCGGAACTTCGAGGGACTCCGCTACCTGGTCAAGGAGCAGGACTACAAGTTCGACCTGTTCGCGGTCAATCCGGTGAACAGCGGCACGGGCTTCAACTCCATCGCCAAGAATGATCACAATTTCGATCAGGCCAACCGCGATGTCCTCTTCAGTGGGGCGTACTTCAGCTACACCGCGATCGAGAACACGAACATCGATCTGTACTGGCTGTGGGTGGATGCCAAGAATTCCACGGGCCCGAATCGGGCGGATGGAAATCGCCACACGATTGGAACCCGGTACACCGAGTTGATCCCGACGGATGGGGGGCGAGTGTGGGATCTGGATGTGGAAGGGGCGTACCAGTTCGGCTCCGATTTCGGCGATGATGTCCAAGCCGGATTCGCCACCGGGGTCCTGGGACACACCTGGAAGAATGCCCCGTGGAGTCCGCGTCTCAGCGGGCTGGTGTACTACGGCTCGGGCGACCGCACTGCGGGAGATGGGAAGAATAACACGTTCTACACGATGTTCCCGCTGGGCCATGCCTACTGGGCGATCAGCGACAACCTGTCGGGGCAGAACCTGCTCGACTACTCGATGCAATTGGATGTGAAGCCGACGACCAAGACCGGTGTGACCGGGGCCTATCACGCCTTCAATCTGGCCTCGGAGGGGGACCGGGCTTACAACATCGCCGGAGTCCCCGTCGGGGCACCGGGAAATGGCACCGACCTCGGCCAGGCATTCGACCTGTTCGGGTATTACGCCTTCAACCCGAACTTCGATGTTCAGGCCGGGTACTCGTGGTTCTTGTACGGCGACTTCATCAACAGTCAGCCCGCCACGCGGCGTCAAGACGCCAGCCAGTTCTACCTCCAGACGAGCCTGCGGTACTAATATTCGTTGGAGCGTCTGCAAAGCCTAGGGGTTGCAACCCCTGGGCTTTTTTGCGTTGGCACAGACTACTTTGGCATCGGGAACACGAGGAGCGCGTCCTCGGCAAACGACACCTCTCCGGCCTTGCCGTTGAGCTTGTACTGGACCTTCAACTGCTTGACGCTGCCCGGAGTCGGGTCGCCGCCAAAGCTGGTGTTGTAGCTCTCCGAGGCCAGGGTGAGCAGAGGCAGATCCCCCACCTGCTTCTGGAGGATCTCGGTCACATCCTTCTGCGTGCCCCCGGAGCCGTATTCGGCTTTGACGATCTCCAGCTTCACCTTTTCCAGGCCCGCCTTCGCGAGCAGGGCCTTGACTTCATCCCCACCGCCCTTGACCTTGGGGGCAATGGCCAACACAGCCTGCGTGGCATCGTCCTTCAATTCGGGAACCTGGATGGCGCTGACCGCCAGTTTCAGGGTCTCGACGCTCGGGTAACGCTTGAGGACATCCAGCACGAGCTTCTTCTCTGCCGGTAGCCGCGCAGCTTCGAACGCCTTCTGGCACATCTCGACCCGCTGGGCTTCGGGCAGGACGAATTGCCGGGCAATGCGGATGTAACCGCGCAGGGCACGGATCTGGTACTGGTTCCCGGGGGCTTTGGCCAAGTCGAGCAGGACCGGGGCAGCGTCTTCCGTCATCCATTCGCCGAGCAGGCGGCTGCTGATGTCCTGCAGTTGGGTGTCTTTACTGTGGGCGGCGGCCCCCAGCGTGGCGAGGGCTTTCGTACCGCCCATCGCTCCCAGGATGTCGAGCAGGACGCCCTTCGTAGCGACTGACTTGGATTGCTCGATGGCTGTGGCGAGTTCGGTCGCACAGGCTTCCCGGTCGGGCATGCGGATGCTGGCAGCTTTCAGGGCCTTTTCAGCCACCGGGGCATCCTCCGGATATTTAGGGGCCACGACCTGCGAGACCAGTACGGACAAGTTCTGGAGGTCCACTGTCTCACCCAGCGCGCTTAACGCGGCACTCCGGACGGCGGGATCGGCATGCGTCAGCGCCTTCTGAAGTTGCGGGACCGCGTCGATGCGTCTCTGTCCGATCATCTGCAGCAACGACAGGTATGTCGCCCCCTTGGCGTCCGGAAGGAGGGCCACGATCTGTGAGTTCACCGCGTCACCCGGCAGATTGGCCAGCGTGGCTTTCGCCGCCTGGGCCAGGTCCGCATCCGGATCGGTGGCAATTTGAAGCAGTGAGGTCAGGCATGACGCATCGCCGACACGTCCCAGGGCGTCGATGGCGGACAACCGCACCACGGCTGGTCCCTTCTCAGCGGCCTTCAGGACCGCAGCCAGAACGACGGTTTTCGGGCGATCGGCCATCGCCTGGATGATGAGGGCGGCACGTTCCGGGGTGGCAGTGGCCAACTCGGCAGCCAGAGCCTTGTCGACTTCGGCACCGGGGAACTCGCGAGCGGTCATCAGAGCGACATTGAGCAGTGCCTGATTGGGCGACTGGAGTTGCTCCAGCAAGAGCGGGAGTCCGTCTCCTTTGCGAGCGAGGATGGCTCCGCGAGTCGCCTCGACCACCCGCTGCATCGGAACTTCTGCTTTGCGGACTTGGTCGTAGATCGCGGCGGACTCGGCGGACTTCCCTTCGGCCAGGAGTCGCTCGGCACACAACACGCAGCCTTCGGCCACTCCCGAGCGGACTTCCGCCGGTGCTGAGGCCAGAGCCTTGGTGAGCAATTCCGTCGCGGGGGCATTGCCGATCCGTCCGAGGGCCACCGCGGCAGCGATGGCGACTTCGGTGTCTTTGTCTTGCAGGCGTTTGGCGAGTGCCTCGACGGAACCGGCATCTCGGCGGACGCCGATGGAGTTAATCATGCCGATCAGCAGTCGGCCTTCCAGTGACTCGGAGGCGGACCGCAAGGCCGCATCGGCTTCGGGACCGGGGATCGCCTCCAGCGCGGTCCGCGCCCACGAGGACAACTGCTCATCCGGCAGCAGCTTGGCCAGATCGGGCACGGCGGCACTGGAGCCGTGGATGGCCAGTTGCTTGCAGGCGATGGCCTTCTCCCCGCCGGGGGCTGCAGAGCGGAGAACTGCGAGCAGCTCCTGCTCCTTGGAAGCCGAAGCGTTTGGATCGTCAGCGGCCCAGGCGGAGGCACCGGCCAAGGCGGCGAAGAGAAACAGCGAGCGAAGAGTGAATCGAGTCATATTGAGTGGTCCCATGAAGAGAGGACGGTGTGTTGGAGGAGGTAGGACGGCCTTTCCAGGCCGTCCCGCGAGATGCGAACCGTTGCGAGCCGGAGAAGGACAGGCTGGAAAGCCCGTCCTATTAAGAAGCGAGACAGGCTGGAAGCCTATCCCACGGCAGAGCGTTACAGCCGCCACGGCTCGCGGAGGGCCTCGGAGCGGAGGCGGTTGGCCTGCTCGTCGTTGACGAACTCGTTCTTCGTATTGTCGTACTTCACGGTGCGGCCCAGGTGCAGCGCGACGTTGGCTGCGTGGCAGGCGATGTGCGCGTTGCAGGCCGCATCGGCGTTCCCCTTCGGCTTGCTGCGCGTCTTCACGCAATTGAGGAAGTCGCGGACATGGTAGGTGGCTGGGTAGCCGCCGATTTCGGCGACCTCGCGGCCCGCCAGCAGTTCCGGAGAACTCAAGACCATCTTGCCGCTGTCACCGGCCTCGACCCAGCCGGTCTCGCCTTCGAACCGCACGGGGCATGAACCGAGGGGAATCCAACCCGTCTCGCGGAAGATCAGTTCGCAGCCGTTCTCATAGCGGGCCACGAGCTGCCCATCCTTCGGCGCGTTGTACTCCACTGGTGGCGGGCAATCCCCGACAGCCCACTGGCACAGGTCGACGCAGTGCGAACCCCACTCCAGCACGCCGCCGCCGACCAGTCCCCCGCCCTTCTCGAAGTTGAATCCATCGAGCAGCTTCGCATTGAACGGACGCCACGCGGCGGGGCCGAGGTACATGTCCCAATCGACAATATTCTTGTCCGGAGCGGGTTCCGGCACGAGCCAGCCGCTCATCATGGCCTGCATCCCCGCCGGGTGAGCGAAGACCTTCTTGAGCTTTCCGAGCCGCCCGGTGCGGGCCAGTTCGCAGGCGAATGCGAAGTGCGGCAGGTTGCGACGCTGCGTCCCCGCCTGGAACACGCGCCCGGTCCGGCGGATCGTCTCGGCCAGGATCAGGCTCTGCGAGATGTTCTTGGTGACCGGCTTCTCGCAGTACATGTCCTTGCCCGCCCGAGCGGCATTCATTGCCATCGTGCAGTGCCAGTTCGGCCCCGTGGCGATCAGCACCGCGTCAATGTCCTTGCGATCCAGCAGCTCGCGGAAGTCGCTGTGCATGGAACAATTCTCGTTGCCATACTTCGTGTCGGCGATCTTCTTGACCTCGACCCGGCGTTTCTCCTTCACATCGCAGACGGCCACGAACTGCACATCCGGCTGTTCCAGGAAGCAGCCGAGGTCATACGTCCCCCGGTTCCCGATCCCGATCCCGCCGACCACCACCCGCTCACTGGGAGCGACTGCTCCGTCCAGTCCGAGTGCTGAACTGGGGATAATCATCGGAGCCACCGAGGCGGCTCCCGCAACTGCCAGTGACGCCTTCATGAAGTGACGCCGAGAAACCCGCGTTGTCTGCTTCGCCATGACCACTCTCCTGATCGAGATGACCGCACTATCGAAAGGACACGACCGGAAGTGTCAATCAAGCGACTTCCGATGTGGCCACACGATACTCGCGTCGCTTCCCGATTTCCAGACAGAGCGGGACCGGCCACGGCAAAGCACTGATTCATACGGAGTGAGTTTTCAGTCGTCAGATCTCAGTATTCAGTTTTCAGTCGGGAGCCAAGTCCCCCGTGTGAACACGTGCGTTGCCGTGGGAATCTGTAAACTCCTCTTGAATCGAGAGATCACTTCCCCGAGAATCACTGAGGCGAGCTGCCAGCGGGATCTCACCCGCCAGACTTCCGAAGTCTCCGAAGACTTCGGAAGTCTCTTGGGGACGAACTCTGGCCGCTCGCCTCATTACAGTTGTCCTCGGAGGATTGGTTCGTGTCCCGATTCGCGCACAGTGCGATGCTTCTCGTGATGCTGATTCACAGCGTCTGCGGAAGCTGCTGGCACCATGCGCATGAATGTTCCTGTGGAGCCCAGATTCCGGCGGGTTCGGTGTGTGACTCTCACGCGACCAGTTTCAGCCGAGGTGCGGGCTCCTCGCCTGGGAAGCACCACCACGGGTGTTGCCACCACGAGTCTCCGCAGGCACGCCCCGAGGGGCCGCGCGATTCGGACCCGGACCCCGTGCATCATTCCCGCTGCCAAGACGCTCCCTGTGTGTTTCTGGCTGCCGAAATGCTGACCGTCCCTCATCTGCTCGCTGGCCTGCCAGAAATTGTTGCTGACGCTGGCTTCCATTCGATTTGCCCACAGCCGGTGAGTGTCGAGCAGGTTCGAGGTCACCGAACGGAACCGATATCCGCTATGTCGCATTGCGCCTTGTTTCAGGTGTGGCGTATTTAATTTGAGGTCTGCGCTCGCGATTCGACGACGTAGGCGATGTCGCTCCGCGACTCGCATTCCGCACGCCGGAAGATGCACTCACTCTGGGGATCCCAGGGGCCGGACGGTGTCTGGCGAGAGGAGTCTCAGTCGCGGAGCGACATGAACGACAGACGGAGACACCACTGAGCCTGGGCGAATCCCAGAGCGTGTGCGTTGTCTGCTCGGGGCTTGGCCAGGGATGAATGCACCGTCATCCGTCCGATTTCGAATTCGATGAGACCTGATCATGATGCTCAAACTCCGTTCCATTCTGTCGTCGAAGCCCGTTCAGTGGGTTGCGATCGTCCTGTGCCTCGTGATGGCGGGTGTCCTGCGGGACCGTTGGTGGCCGAGAGTCAATGCCTTGGTCGACCAGTTGACGAAGAAATCCGCGAGCGAGGCGGAGGCTGGTCATGAGGACCATGCGGCGCATCCCGCTGGCCCGGCCCCGGCCTTTCTCGATCTCTCTCCCGAGGCGATGAAGAATCTGGGGCTGACAGCCGAACAGCTGCGACCGATCGAGTTGTCCACCTTTCGCAAAACGATCAGTGTCCCGGCTCTCATCGTCGAACGTCCGGGGCAGACGCTCTTGCAAGTCTCCACCCCGATGACGGGAGTCGTGACCGAGGTCGCGGCGATTCAAGGCTCCTCGGTCGAACCGGGCCAGTTGCTGTTTCGCATGCGACTGACGCACGAGGATCTGGTGCTGACGCAGACGCAGTTCGTTCAAGCCCTCGGCGAACTGGGGGTCGAGGAGCGCGAGATCAAGCGGTTGGAAGCGGTCACCGAGTCGGGGGCCATCTCCGGGAAGGCGCTGTTGGAGCGCCGCTATGCGAAGGAAAAGATCGAGGCTCTCATTCAGGCCCAGCGCGAGGCGTTGCGGCTGCACGGGTTGTCCGCGCGACAAGTCGACCAGATCACCAAAGACCGGCGGCTGTTGAGTGAACTCTCCATCACCGTTCCCTCGCCAGATCAGGGGACCGAGGAGTTGCGGTTGACCGATGGGAAGGGGCGGCAGTCGATCGTGCAGGTCTCGAATCTCCAGGCGAATGAGAACGAGAAACCGGTCCCGACCCCGGACGCGGGTGCCGCTCGGGCTCCCCTGGCGGTAGAGACGCTTCAGGTCCATCGCGGCCAGTCGATCGAACAGGGCGGGATGCTCTGCGTCCTGGCCGACTACAGCCAGCTCTACATCGAAGGCTCGGCGTTCGAGCAGGACATCGCGGCCATTAACAAGGCGACGACGGAAGCCTGGAAGATCGCCGCCCTGTTCCCCGGCGGCCAACGAATCGAGGGCTTGCCGCTGGCGTTTGTGGCCAGCGAAGTCGACCCGAACTCGCGCACGTTGAAGTTCTACGTCGATCTCTCCAACGAGGTCTTGCGTGACACGAAGAACGCTGCGGGCCAGCGATTCATCTCGTGGAAGCACAAACCGGGGCAGCGTCTGCAACTGCAAGTCCCCGTCGAGGAGTGGCCCAAGCAGATCGTGCTGCCGCTGGATGCGGTGGCCCAAGACGGGGTGGAGTCATTCGTCTTCCAGCGGACCGGCAAGGGGCGATTCCACCGAGTCGCGGTGCATGTGATCCACCGCGATCAGTCGTCGATTGTGATCGCCAACGATGGTGCCGTATTTCCCGGAGACGTGGTGGCGCTCCGCAGTGCGCACCAGATTCAGATGGCCATCAAGAACAAGTCCGGCGGAGCCATCGACCCGCACGCGGGGCATAGCCACTGAGAGTCGGGGGTCGGGAGCCAGAGGAGCCTCGATCTCCGACCTCCGCCCCCCCAGCTTCCAGCCTCCCCTCCCCTTCCCTCCTGCTCCCGACTCCAGACTCCCGACCCCCGACTCCCCGACTCTCCCATGTTCCGATTTGAAAAACTCGATGTCTGGCAAAAGTCGATCGCATTTTCGAAAGCGGTCTACGAACTGACAGCGAGATTTCCAGGTGACGAGCGGTTTGGATTGACATCCCAAATGCGCCGGGCTTCCGTGTCGATCTCCTCGAACATCGCGGAAGGCTCTGGACGGAAGGGTGACACGGAGTTCATTCGATTCCTGGACATCGCCTACGGTTCCGTGCTGGAGGTGGTCTCGCAACTTCACTTATCTCGGTCACTCGGGTTCCTGACCGAGGTCAACTTCCCGTCGGCGTACGCCCTCGCCGAAGAACTCACCCGTATGCTCTCTGGTCTCCGTTCATCCCTGGAACCCGGGAGGAGGGGATGATGAGTCGGGAGTCTGGGGTCGGGAGTCGGGAGCCAGAAGCTGCTTCGCGATCCGACCACCGCTCCCGTCTGAAAGCCTTCCCTCCTGCTCCCGACTCCCGACCTCCGACTCCCGACTCCCCATGCTCAACGCCATCATTCGCTTCGCTCTGCATCAACGCCTGCTCACGCTGGCGGTGGCGTTGTTCCTCATCGGGTACGGCACGTGGGTCGCGACCCAGATGCCGATCGACGTGTTCCCGAAGTTGGATCGACCGCGCGTCACGGTGATGACCGAGGCTCCGGGCCTGGCTCCCGAAGAGGTGGAAACTCAGATCACCTTCCCGCTGGAAACCGCGCTCAACGGAGCCAACGGGGTCCAGTCGGTTCGCAGCATCTCGGGGATCGGCTTGTCGGTCGTCCATGTCGAGTTCAACTTCGGAACCGATATCTACGTCGATCGGCAGATCGTGGCCGAGCGGCTGGCCGTGGTGGCTGATCGCATGCCTCCGGGAGTTCGCCCGCAGTTGGCCCCCGTCTCCTCCATCATGGGGCAGATCCTGATCCTCGGCATGTGGAGCGAGGGCGGAGAGACCGACCCCATCGAGTTGCGCACGCAAGCGGACTGGGTGGTTCGACAGCGGCTGCTGACGATTCCGGGCGTGGCCCAAGTCTTCACCAAAGGAGGCGGTCGCAAGCAGTACCACGTCCTCATCGAACCGGAATCGTTGACCCGCTATGGAGTGACCCTCGGTGAGATTCGCCAGGCCCTCGAACGCAGCAACCAGAACGCGACGGGCGGCTACCTCGATCAACAGGGGCCCAACGAACTACTCGTTCGCGGTCTGGGCCGCATCCAGTCGATCAGCGATCTGCAAAAGGTCGTCATCGCCACTCGAGGCGGCCGCCCCATCGCCCTGGCTCAGGTGGCCCGCATCACGGAAGCCCCGCAGGGAAAACGCGGCGACAGCGGCTCCTACATCCGCCATGCCGACGGGAAGTTCACCGGCGGACCCTCGGTCGCTCTGACCATCGCCAAACAGCCCGGAGCCGACACCCTGCTCGTCACCAGGCGCATCCTGGAAGCTGTGGAGGATATTCGCTCGACACTGCCGAAGGACATCCGCATTGTTCCGCTCTACTCGCAGAGTTCATTCATCGATCGCGCGGTTCATAACGTGGTCGAGGCCCTGCGGGATGGCGGCATCTTGATCGTCATCATTCTGTTTCTGTTCCTGATGAACTTCCGCACGACGTTCATCACGCTGACGGCGATCCCGCTGTCGCTGGTCATCACGGCCATCGTGTTCAAGATCACCGGCATGTCGATCAACACGATGACGCTGGGCGGTCTGGCGGTGGCGATTGGGGAACTGGTCGACGATGCCATCGTCGATGTGGAGAACATCCATCGGCGGTTGCAGGAGAACAGCCGCCTGCCCCAACCGCTGCACCCGTTGCTCGTCGTCTTTCGGGCCAGTACCGAGGTCCGCAACTCGATCGTGTTCAGCACGATGATCGTGTGCCTGGTGTTCCTGCCGCTGTTCGCGTTGGAGGGGATTGAAGGCCGCCTGTTCACGCCCCTGGGCATCGCGTATGTCGTCTCGATCTTCGCGTCACTGATCGTCTCGCTGACGGTTACGCCCGTGCTGTCTTACTGGTTCCTGGGGTCGGAGAAGCGGACGGCTCATGCCGACGACGGTCCGCTATTGCGGCTGCTGAAGTGGAAGGCCGACAAGGTGATTCGCTTCAGTCTGGCGTTCCCGCGATTCAACCTGATCGCGGTGCTGCTGGCCGTCGCGTTTGCGGGGTTGTGCGTTTCGCGGCTGGATCGCGATTTCCTGCCACCGTTCAACGAGGGGGCGATCCAGCTCAACGTCATGCTCCCGTCCGGCACCTCGCTGGCACAGACCATCGAGATTAACAAGACCGTCGAACGCCGCTTGACCGAGATCCAGGACATCAGCACCTTCGTCCGCCAAACCGGGCGGGCCGAACTCGACGAACACGCCGACCCGGTGAACATCAGCGAGTACATCATCGAGCTCGACCCGAAGTCGCCTCGCACCCGCGAACAGCAGTTGGCCGAGATCCGCCAGGTGATGGAAGAAATCCCGGGCATCGTCACCGCTGTCGAACAACCGATCTCGCACCTGATCTCCGAGATGCTGTCGGGCGTCAAGGCCCAGATCGGCATCAAGATCTATGGCGACGACCTCAATGTGCTGCGAACCACGGCGGAGCAAGTCAAAGCCGACATCGAAGGGATCGCCGGGGTCAAGGACTTGATCGTCGAACAACAGTCGGACATTCCTCAGCTGCGAATCGAGCTCGATCGAGAGCAGTTGTTACTGCATGGCCTGAATGCGGGGGATGTCAACGAGTTCATCGAGATGGCGATGAGTGGCGTCACCGTGTCAGAAATCCTGCAAGGTCAGCGGACGACCGATCTGGTCCTGCGACTCGAAGAACATGTTCGGGAAAACATTGAGGCCCTGCGGAGACTTCCCATTGATCTGCCCGGCGGTGGCCAGGTGCCGTTGCAAACGCTGGCGAAGATCTACGAATCGACCGGACCGAACTCGATCCAACGCGAGAACGTCCGACGCCGGATCGTCGTGCAGTGCAACGTCTCGGATCGTGGCGTGGTCGATGTCGTGCAGGACATTCAATTGCGATTGAAACCCCTGCAAGCGACTCTCCCGACGGGCTACTACATCGAATTCGCCGGGCAGTTCAAAGCGCAGCAGGAGGCGTCGCAGCTGCTGGGGGCTCTGTTCCTGGTGGCGCTGGTCGGAGTATTCCTGGTGCTGTATACGATGTTCCGGTCGGTCAATCTGTCGCTGCAAGTGATGGCCGCGCTGCCGATGGCGTTCATCGGGTCGGTGGCCGCTCTGGTACTCACGCAGCAGACGCTTTCGATCGCCGCGATGGTGGGGTTCATCTCCCTGGCCGGGATCGCCTCCCGCAATGGGATTCTGCTGCTGAATCACTACCTGCATCTGGTGAGATACGAGGGAGAAGGCTGGACCAAGGAGATGATCGTACGGGCCGGTCTGGAACGCCTGGCCCCGGTACTCATGACGGCTCTGACGGCGGGCATCGGCCTGGTTCCACTCGTTCTCGCGGCCCACCAGCCCGGCAAGGAGATCCTGTACCCGGTCGCCACCGTGATCCTCGGCGGCGTCATCAGCTCCACCCTGCTCGACTTCTTCGTCCACCCCGCCCTGTTCTGGCTCTTCGGTTTGCGTGCTGCCGAGCGCGTGGTACGGGAATCGCATGAGGAAGTGGTGTTGGAAGAAGAGCACTTGTCACAGCCTCCGTCACCGGCACTGTCTGCCGCTCCTGCAACCTGACACTGAATCACTTCACTCGTTCCCTGAAAGGAACATCCCATGTTACGGTCACACTTCATCACTCTGTCCTCCGCGTGCCTGGTCTGTCTGGCCTTGACCAGTGCCAGTCTGCTCCCGGCCCAAGAGGCAGAACACGATCACAGCCATGAACACGCCGGTCACGACCATCCCGAAGTCGTCGCATTCCGCTTGGCCGACTGGCATGAACAGCATTTCGAAGATGCTCAGAAGGCCGCACAGCATTTCAAGGCCATCGAGAAGCTCGGCTGCGAGGTGAAGCAAGGCAAGCACGATGGCCATTTCGATGTCATCTACCGCTGCCCGACCTGGAAAGACATGAAAGTGGCGGACCACAAGTTGGCCGATCAGTGGGGCGGCTGGCTCAAGGGGTCCGGTTTTGATACGCATCACGTGCATGTGGATGAGTCGTTCATGCACGGTGACGAGACGGTCCAGCTGCGACTCGTCAATTGGAAGACGGTCCATCTGACTGGACCGCAGATGAAGGACTCGAAGTCGTTCGTTCAGTCACTCCAGAAAATGGGCTGTGCCGTCAAGAATGACTCCCACGGCGACCATTCCGACATCTCGTATCGTTGTCCCACTTGGGTGACGATTCATGTCGCCGATCATGCCAAGGCGGATCAGTGGCAAGGGTGGCTCAAGGAACACGGATTCGAGACCAAGCATGCTCACTAACTGAGTCGGGGGACGGGAGTCGAGAGCCAGAAGCTGTGGTCTCCCTCTCTCCCTCTCTCCCTCTCTCCCTCTCTCCCTCGGAAAACTCTGCCATGTTCCAAACACGTTCTCTCAGCTTGGTCCTCGCCTCAGCCCTCAGCCTGTGTGCTGCAGGTTGCCAGCCCGCAGCTCCACCGACCCCGACGACCGGCGGTCCCGTGACTGCCCCCCCGCCCGCGACGGTCGAACCTGGTCATGAGGGCCACGACCACGCTGCCCACGGCCACGCCACCGAAGGCCCGCACCACGGCGTGTTGGTTGAACTCGGCAACGAGGAATACCATGTGGAAGTCGTCCACGATGACGCCACGGGAATCGTCACGGTCTATCTGCTCGACAGTCACGCCGAGAAGACCGTCACGACGACCGCCACTGAGGCAGTCATCAACCTCAAGCACGGCGACACCGCCGAGCAGTTCAAGCTCGCGGCCCAACCCGAAGAGGGCAACCCGGCTGGCCAGACCTCGCGGTTCACGCTGACCGACAAGGAACTGGTCGAGCACCTGCACGAAGCCGCAGCGGGAGCCAAGCTGAACATCACCATCGGCGACACGCCCTACACGGGTGCGATTCCGGCGGAAGACCACGCCGCGCATGACCACCCGCCCGCCAAGTAGTCGACAGACAGTGTCCGGGGCCTCGCGAATGCCCCATCACGGAATGTAGCACGTGCTACAAATTAGCAGCGGACGGTCGGAATGACGCGAGGGTGGCATTACGACGGGCCGATACCTCATGTACACCTCACAACGCTACAGTCAATCGGCAGTTCTTGCCGACTCAGACGATGTGAGGCTGTGCATTGATGGTTTGCCATGTTCCGCCTCACGTCCGCATTGCTTCTGATTTGCGGTTTCTCGCTGCTCGCGGGGGAAGCCTGCGCGCAATCCCGAAGAAGTGGAGAGCCACTGGAAATCTGGAGCGAAGAGGGTTCTGACCGGTTTGTGTCGATCGGAGACGACGAGTTTCGTCGCGGCCCGCTGTTCGGAGCCTGGGGCGAGGCTGTGCCGGGCGACCCGCACGCGGAACCCGAGCCGATCGCCACCGATCGCCCCGACTTCACCGAATCCAGTACAACCGTCGGAGCGGGTGTGGCCCAGATCGAGGCCGGTTACACCTACACCAGAAACTCCGACGACAATCGGCACGGCCATTCCTTTGGAGAGCCGCTGCTACGCGTCGGCGTGTACGCCGATTGGTTGGAGCTGCGCGCCGCACTGGCCCCAGGGACCGAGGTCAGCACGATCCACGGGACTCACCACAGCGAATCGGGAGTGGAAGACCTGTACCTGGGCGTCAAGCTGGGACTCACGGCCCAATCCGAGTGGCTCCCCGAGGTGGCGATTGTCCCGCAAATGACCGTCCCGACTGGCCATCCGAGCTTCACCACGGGCCGCACCCTGCCCGGCTGCAACCTGCTGTACGCCTGGGATGTGACGGAGTCTGTCTCGACCGGGGGCAGCACGCAAGTCAATCTGGCGGTCGATGGCGACGACGCCTATGTGGAGTGGGCGCAATCCTGGACCGTGGGACTCGCCCTTGCCGAAGATGTCGGTTTCTACACGGAGTGGTTCGCCATCCTGCCGGAACAATCCTCCGCTGTGGCCGCCGAACACTACCTGAACAGCGGCTTCACGTGGCAGCCCAACGATGATGTCCAATGGGACATCC
>JAYWFM010000496.1:0-2824 GCA_043778825.1 Planctomycetota bacterium
TGACCGCATCGTGATTCTCGAAGACACCGACAAGGACGGCAAATCGGACAAACGGAAAATCTTCTGGGACCAGGGGAAGTGCATCACCAGCGTCGAGACCGGTTTCGGCGGCGTGTGGGTGCTGGATCTGCCTCGGCTGATCTTCATTCCCGATCGCAACCGCGATGATGTGCCGGATGGTCCGCCGGAAGTGGTCCTGGATGGCTTCGAGTACGACTCGTTGCGGCACAACTTTGCCAACGGACTGCGCTGGGGACCGGACGGCTGGCTCTACGGGCGGCACGGGATTCTGGCGACCTCGCGGCTGGGTCATCCGAGCGCAGCTCCGGCGGAACGGGTGTCGATGAACGTCGGGATCTGGCGGTATCACCCGACGCGGAAGGTCGTCGAAGCCTACGCCCACGGCACCACGAACCCGTGGGGCATGGACTGGGATGAGCACGGTGAGATGTTCGTAATCAACACCGTCATTGGCCATCTCTGGCATGCCGTGCCGGGGATTCACTGGCAGCGGATGTTCGGCGAAGACCTGCGTCAGAACTTGTACGAGCTGGTCCCGCAGACAGCTGACCACTTCCACTGGGACACCCGTGAAGTCTGGAGTGACATCCGCAAGATCGGGGTTTCACCGACCACCGATGCCGCCGGTGGCGGACACGCCCACTGCGGGATGATGATCTACCAAGGGACCAGTTGGCCGGAGGAGTACCGCAACAGCGTCTTCACCGTGAACCTGCACGGGCACCGGTTGAACCGCGATACGCTGGAGCGGGAGGGAGCGACCTATGTCGCCCACCACGCCCCCGACTTCATGAAGATCGCCGATCCGTGGTTTCGCGGGACCGAGCTACTCCAACACCCCGATGGCAGCGTCTACATCGCCGACTGGACTGATGTGGGGGAGTGCCATGAGAATGATGGTGTGCATCGGACTTCGGGAAGGATTTACCGGGTGGCCTCCGGGCAGTCTGATATTCGAAAAAACTCAGACGTTGAATCATGGAGCGATGATGAACTGTTGAAAGGACTACTCGACAAGAATGAGGCTTATTCTAGGTTGTGTCGACGTGTTCTCCAGGAGAAAGCAGCCACTGGACAGAAGTTCCAAGAGTTGTACACGAAGATCAATATACTCACCGAAAAAGGCAAGTCTCCTCGGGAGCGACTCCGTGGACTTTGGGCAACCATGGCTGTGCTTCCTGGATCATCGAACGAACCATGGATTGTGAAGCATTTGGTCGATGAGGATGAGCATGTTCGAAGCTGTGCAGTCCGCATGCTTTGTGAGCAAGAGCGTATTGGGGAGTACGGACTAAATGTCATGGTGGGGTTCTATCCGCAGACTCCTCATCATGAAACAAGTGGACTCGTGTTAACAATGATGGCCTCTGCGATCCAACGTTGTAGCGAAGCAAAAGATCGGTTCCGACTTGCAGACGCGATCAGCTCCCACGCCGAGTTCGCCGATGATCGCGTTCTCCCGCTGATGGTCTGGTACGGCCTCGAACCGGTGGTCGTGAACGATCCAGCCGCCGCTCTCAAGCTGGCCGGAGAGACCAGTTTTCCCAAGCTGCGGCAGTTCATTGCTCGGCGGTTGGTGAGTTCGCCTGCCGTGCGAGGAGCCAGTCTCGACCAGTTGGCGAAGCTACTCTCAACCGGAGACAGTGCCGCACGACTCGACCTCTTGACCGGCATCGCCAAGGGCTTTGAAGGCGTCCGCAAAGTCCCCGCACCGAAGGGCTGGGACGCCACCTCAGCGGCCCTTGCCACTGACCCGAACGCGGATGTGCAGCGGATCGCCAAGGAACTCTCCGTCGTCTTCGGCGATGGTCACGCGATGGAGGAGATCAAAGCCCTCGCTGCCAACGATGGAGCTTCGGTCGAAGCGAGGCAGCAGGCGATTCATACTCTCGTCGAAGCCCGCGAGGAGTCGGTGGCTCCGCTGCTCCAGAACCTGCTGACCCACCGCGAACTCGGCATCGCTGCTGTGCGGGGGTTGGCAGCTGTGCATCATCCGGAGACGGGGAAGATCCTCGTCGAGCGGTTCAACACGCTCGCACCGCCGACGAAATTCGAAGTCGCCAACACGCTCGCCTCGCGGGTCGAGTTCGCCACGCTGATGCTGCAAGGGGTCGCGGACGGCAAGGTGGACCGCAAGTTCATTTCGCCGTTCCTGCTGCGGCAGATGCAGACCCTTGGCAACGAAGCGCTCTCCGCGAAGGTCAACGAACTCTGGCCGGAACTGATGCAACTCGCAGCCGATAAGCAGAAGAAGGTCGCTGCCTGGAAGGAGAAGCTCACCCCGGATGTCCTCGCAGCTGCGAATGCCGGGCGGGGGCGCGTGCTGTTCGAGCAGTCGTGTGCCAAGTGCCACCGGTTGTTCGGTAGCCCGATGGGAATCGGTCCCGACCTGACCGGGGCGCAGCGGTCGAACCTGCACTATGTGCTGGAGAACACGCTTGACCCGAGTGCCACGTTGGGCGAGAACTATAAGATGATGATCGCGGTTCTCGTCGATGGCCGGGTCATTAACGGCATCGTGGGAGCCAAGACCGAAGGCACGACCACCTTCAACACTCCGACCGGTCCGATGGTGGTCGAGAACACCCAGATCGAGGAGACTCGCGTCTCGAACCTGTCGATCATGCCGGAAGGCCAGCTCGACTTGCTGAACGAACAACAAGTGGCGGATCTCGTGAAGTATGTGCAATCGACGGAGCAGGTGCCGCTGCCTTGAAGAAGCCTAGGGGCGATGGCCTAGTGCCTAGGGCCAGCAGAAGAGGGAGTCGCTGAGAGATGAGGGTTGAGGGTCAGAGTCAACGGT
>JAYWFM010000497.1:0-6791 GCA_043778825.1 Planctomycetota bacterium
GCGGCTCGGCAGGAGCCTCGCCCTCCCGGTCGGCGTGGAGTGGCGTGTATATTGCGGGGCATGACCTCACGATCCCCCTCCTCCTCGAATCCACCTGCCGAAGCCTGGCACCTGCGGATGGAGCGCAGCATCGACCAACTGGCCGATCTGGCACGCAGCGCGATCGAGCCGGGCCAGTTTTTCGGCGAGGTGCTGTCTCGCGCGCTACAGCCAGGGGGAGCGACGCGGGCCATCCTGTGGCGGCAGTCCGTGGAAGGCACATGGCAACCGGCAGGGACTCTCCCGGCGCATGAGAAGCTGGATGCGGCGGCCATCGACCAGCGGCAGGAATTGCTGGTCGATCTGTCGACCGCTGAGCAGCCGCGCCGAATGAGTGCCACGACGGGCTCGCACCTCTTCAGTCCGATTCGCCATGCCGGGCTCCCGGTCGGCATCCTGGAGACGGCGCATGACCTCGACGCGGAGGGGCAACTGCCGCAGGGCACGTTGCCATTCTTTGCCGCCCTGTGCGAGATCACTGCGGACTTTCTCTCTCAGCACGAGTTGCAACAGCTGCGCCGTGCCCGAACGATCTGGCAGCAGTGGGATCAGTACTCGCAGCGGTTGTGGCAGTCGCTCGATCTCGCTGTCGTGTGTGCGGCGATCGCCAATGATGGGCGCTGGCTGGCGGAGTGCGACCGGGTCAGCGTGCTGATTCGACGCGGTCGCTCGTTTCAGTTGAAGTCGGTCAGCGGAGTGGAGCGCATCGAGCCGCGTTCGACCGCGACCCGTTCCCTCGAATCGCTGGCCGGTCTGGCCGCGCGTCAGGGCCGGTCGGTGTGGCATCTCGCTGCGGAATCGCCGATCGAGGAGGTGAAGGACTCGCGCCTCGACGAGACGCTGTGGCGCCACGTTCGCGATTCGGGAGCGACCGGCGTGGGCCTCGTCCCCGTGTTCGCGAAGAGGGACGAGAAGGATCGCACCCCGCCCTCGGCGGTGATCGTGTTCGAACACTTTCAACCGCTCGACGATCTGGCCGCGTGGCAGTCGCGCGGTGAGTCGCTGGCGAACCGTTCGGGCCTGACGCTGCGAGCCGCAGTGGAACGCAGCCACATCCCCTGGTTGGGCCTGTGGCAGCGACTGCCGCGACTGTTGCTGCGCCCCATCACGCTGTTGGTGCTGACACTGCTGGCGGGGATCGTCTCGGCGCTGGTGTTGATCCCGGCCGAGTTCACTGTCACCGGTCCGGCGACGTTGTGGCCCGCTCAGCGGCGCGAGGTGTTCGCCAGCACCTCCGGAATCATCGATCAGATCCTGGTCGCTCACGGCGACGAAGTGCAGCGGGATCAGCCGTTGCTCGTACTCCGCGACCCCGAACTGGAGGCCGACACGCCGCGCATCATCGGCGAGATCGCGACGGTGAATGAACGACTCAAAGGAGTGCAGGCCGCCCGCTTGGCCGGGGGCAACACTCCCGATGCGGTGTCGCGCGCCCGGCAACTGACCGCGGACGAACAAGAACTCAAGGAACGGCTGCGAACGCTGGAACTCCAGCGGTTGTTGATCGAAGAGCGGCGGGCAAACCTGACGCTGAAGAGCCCCATCGCCGGGAAGGTTCTGACGTGGGACATTGCTCAACACTTGTCGGCCCGACCGGTGGAACGTGGTCAGTCGCTGCTCACCATCGGGGAGACGGCGGGTCCGTGGGTCGTGGAAGTTCACGTCGCCGACAAGGACGCCGGCCCCCTGCTGCGTGCCCGCCAGGCTTCGTCCGCGAACTTGGCTGTCGAGTTCCTGTTGGCGGCCGAACCGGGCCAGACCTATCGCGGCCACGTCCAAGACGTATCGCTCAGCTCCGAAACCGACGACACTTCACACAGCCATGTGCGCGTGGTCGTGGCCTTCGATCGCAATCAGATGGAGCAACCGCGTCCGGGCGCGACGGCCCTTCCGCGAATCCGCTGCGGACAAAGATCGCTGGGCTACGTCTGGCTGCACGATCTGATCGACGCGATTCGCACCCGCCTTCTGTTCTGAGACCCGCTTCGAGTGGAGACGCCATGTCAACGACCAATCTCATGTCTCTGGTCACCGCCAGTGTTCTGTGCCTGCTATTCGCGGGGGCGGACACGTCTGCGGAGTTGCAGATCGACTCGGCTCAACTGACGCTGCTCGAGGAGGCGGAGGTTTCCGCCAGTGAGGCGGGACTGCTCAGCCAACTGTCGGCGAAGGAGGGCGAATCGGTGGCCGAAGGGATGCCTCTGGCCCAGCTCGATGATCGCGAGGCGAAGCTGGTTCGCGATCGAGCCGAGACCGAGGTGCAGGTCGCTCGCGCGCTGGCGGACAACGACATCACCGTGCGTTACGCGAAGCTATCCGCTGCGGTCGCCGCGGCGGAGCTCAAGCGGGCCCTGGAGTCGAACGCCAAGTTTCCCAAGAGCGTCTCGGAGACGGAGATCGACCGGTTGAAGTTGCTGGCCGACAAGGCAGTGCTGGAGATCGAACAGGCGGGACTCGACCTGCAACAGGCCAAGCTATCGTTGCAGGTAAAGCAGCACGATTTGACTCGCGCGAACTTGGCGCTGGAGAGACGGACGATTATGGCCCCCTTCCCCGGCATGGTGGTGGAGTCGAAGAAGCAACGCGGCGAATGGGTCGAGCCGGGGACGCCAGTGATGCGACTGGTGCGGCTCAATCGCCTGCGGGCGGAGGCGTTTGTCGCCTCCGAGAGGCTGCCCGCGAATCTGGTCGGTCGTCCGGCCACGCTGGTGGTGGAGTCCTCCGACAAGACGACCGTGAAGTACCAGGGGAAGCTGGTCTTCGTCAGTCCCGAAATCGATCCCGTCAACTACCAGGTCCGCGTCTGGGCCGAGATCGACAACAGCGACCTGAGCTTGCGTCCCGGTCAGACAGCCACGCTGATCATCGGCCCGGCCACTGAGGGCGCGTCCCAGTGACTCCCCTCACCCCCGTCGCCGTGCCGCAGCGCATCCCGTGGCGAAAGCGCGGCGACCTGCAATGCGTGCCGCTGGAGTTCGAGGGCCGACCGGTGTGGGGCCTCAAAGATCCGGTCACGCTGGGGTACTTTGAACTCCACGAAGAGGCGTACTTTGTCCTCCAGCAACTCGCTGGACGGGCCACCTCGGAGGGCCTCTGTCGCTCCTTTCACGAACGCTTTCGTCCGCGAACCCTCTCCGCCGAAGAGCTGCGCGGGTTCCTCGGCCAGCTCATCGCGCAGGGACTGGTCGTCGCGGAGGCCCCCGGACATGGACGAGCGCTCGTCGCAAAAGCGGCGGCCATTCAATCGCGCCGCCGCTGGATGCGACTCACCAGCCTGCTGGCGATCCGGTTTCGAGGCTTCGACCCCGATCGGTTGCTGGGTGGGATGCTGACCTGGCTGGGGTGGCTCTTCACTCCCTGGGCCATCGCAGCCGGGCTGCTGCTGATGGCCTCAGCGGTCATCCTCGTGGCGGTGCAGTTCGAGGAACTCTTCGCCCGGCTGCCCGATGCCCAGGCGCTGCTCACGGTGCCGAATCTGATCTGGCTGAGCGTACTGCTGGCCGTCGTCAAGGTGCTGCACGAGTTCGGTCACGGGCTGACCTGCAAGCGGTTCGGCGGGGAATGCCACGAGCTGGGGTTCATGCTGCTGGTCTTCACGCCCACGCTGTATTGCAACGTCAGCGACATCTGGATGGTCAAGGACAAATGGCAACGCATCGCCGTCAGCGCCGCCGGGATGTGGGTCGAGGCCCTCATCGCGTCGGCCTGCACGCTGCTATGGTGGTTCAGTGCGCCGGGGCTGTTCCACTCGTTGTGCCTCAACCTGATGTTCCTGTGCGGAGTGAGTACGTTCCTGTTCAACGGCAACCCGCTGCTGCGGTACGATGGCTACTTCGTCCTCGCCGACTGGCTGGAGATTCCGAACCTGCAACAGCAGGCGACCTCGGCGGTGCGCGGCCAGCTCTCGGGTTGGTTCTGCGGGTTCGATGCGGCAGCGGGCGATGACCAGGCGTGGCATCGCCGCTGGGGACTGCTCGCGTATGGAGCGGCCTCCTCGCTCTATCGCGTGATGTTGACGGGCCTGATCCTGTGGGGGCTGCATCACTGGCTGGAACCGCTGGGGCTGGGCGTGTTCGTGCAGATCCTGGCTGTGCCGACCCTGGCGTTGCTGGTGCTGACTCCGCTGGCCACCGCGATGAAGTTTCTGCGGACGCCCGCGAATCGGACGCGGATCCACTGGCTCCGGTTCTGGCTGCGCTCGGGGGTCACACTGGCCGCGTTGGTCATGCTGCTGAATGTCCCGCTGCCGAGTCGCGTGACGGCGGGAGCCCTCGTCGACGATGACGGGGCGCAGCGCGTCTATGTCACCATCGCCGGGACGCTGCTCGACAGCGTGCAGCTCGGCCAGTCGGTCGAAGCGGGACAGGAGATCGCTCGACTGGAGGAGCCGCGCTGGAAGGTGACGCTCACTCAATGGGAGGGGGATCTGAACCAGAAGCGATTGCAACTGGAACATCTCGAACGACGGCGCGTGAACGAACCAAACGTGGCTCAGAACATCCCGTCCGCGCGCGAGGCGGTGCGAGATCTGGAACAGCAACTGGCCCAGCGACAGCGCGATGCGGAACGACTGGTGTTGCGAGCGCCCTGCGTCGGCACAGTGCTTCCGGCACCACATTCGCGAAACATCACAACTCCGGGGGCGCTCCCCACCTGGACCGGTTCGCCGCTGGAGGAGCGGAATCGCGGCAGCTTTCTCCGCGAGGGGACCACGCTCTGTCTGATCGGCTCCCCGCGCAGCCGCGCTGCCGTCCTGCTGGTCAACCAGGACGACATCAACCTCGTACGAGTGGGTCAGCGAGTGCGAACTCTGTGGAACGAATTGTCGGGGGAGTTTTTGGAGGGCGAGATTGTCGAGTTGGCCGCGCTCGAACTCGACACGCTGTCGAGCGAGGCGATCGTCCGCCTCCACCTGCCCGCGCGGTCGACGACCAGCGGCGTACGTCCGATTGGAACGTGGTATCAGGCCCGCGTGAAGCTCGACAAGACCGACGCCCCCCTGCTGCGCGGCTCCGCAGGCACGGCGAAGATCCTGGTCGACCCGCAGTCGCTGTTGAGCCGTTTCGTGCGCTGGTTCACGCAGACGTTTCCGCTCTAGCGTGGCGTCAAGGCTCGATTTGCGGGTTGGAGTCCAGCCTTTAGGCTGCTCCGGGGCAGGCTAAAGCCTGAACTCCAACCCCCATTCTGAGTCTTGACAAGGCACTAGTTTTTGAGCTGCCTACTGTTGTGATGCGTACACGCCGCTCACGGAGATCCGGACAACTTTGAGAAACCCGCGCCGGAATTCCGGTCACGGACAGACTACGATGTGGAAACTGCGGAGTCGGTACTCCATGGGTCTTGGCCCGGCGGTGTTCTCCCTCCTCGCCAGGTTGCGGGCGGGTGCTTCTCGGATACCCGAAGCCTTCCGTTCTGGTGGCTGATGTCTGTCCCGGTGCCGTTTGCCGCTGTGTCACCGCCGCGCGCTGGCGGTGTGTCCAGGGAGGCGGGGGTGGACGAGGAGGATCGGGGGATTGTGGCCACGATCCCGATCCAGGTGCCGCTCCCCACGTTTCCGCCTCAATCACCAGAACCCATCCCGGAACCCGAGCCGACTCCGGCTTTCGAGGCACCCGCTCTGGCACCCGTGTTCTCGGATGCCGAGCTGCTGGCGGCCTTCGTCCAGCGGCAGAGTGCAAAGGCACGTCCGGACTTGGGGGTCCGTGCAACGCAATTCACGATCTTGGCCAAACGTAGGTGTTTGCTTTGGTGGCAGCGTAGTTGGCGTCGAGCGTGGGACCGAGCAGCAGTAGCGCGGTGATGCGGCGGATGGTATCGCGGAAGTACGTGACTTCATCGACGGTCAGCGGGCGACCGAGCAGGGTCTGTTCGCGGTAGCTGAGCCATTTCTTGAGGACTTGGTAACCCCCGAGCGTGTATTCCCAGACGGGGCGGGGAACGTTTTTCCAGTAGGCATTTTCGTTGAGGTAGATGTCGCAGGTTTCCTCGCCGAGGAGCGACCAGACTTCCGAAGTCTCCGATGACTTCGAAAGTCTTTCGCCGAGCGCGGTGCGTTCAGCGGCGTCGAACGGGCGGGAGACGACGCGGCCTTTGCCGGGCATGGTGATGCCGCCCTTTCCGGCAATGCCCCAGCGGGCGGTGACGGCGTAATCGTCATCGGTAAAATTGCCGCCGCCGACTTTGGTGGGCACCCCGATCTGCTTCAGCGCCGGGGAGAGTTTACCGGTCGTGACTCCGGCGACTTTCGCCTCGGGATCGAGCAGCGCAGCCACTTGCCGTCCCAGCTCAGCCGAGGCGAGCAGCTGTTCACGCGGAGCGGGGAGCGGCACGCGCGGCCAGTCCTGTTTGAGTGCATCAGCATTCTCTCTGAGGTATTCGCGTGAATGACCGATCGCGAGAGCATGCATCCAAATGAGATCTGAATGGACCTCGTTTGCGGCGGAATCATCGACGCCGACGGATGCCAGATAGCAACGACTAGACTCTGAGATATTTTTCACCCCGTGCGAAACTTCGCCACCAAAATCAAACGTGCCCCGCTCATCGGCAAGACCCCGCGTGGTCACGGGAAAGCACATGCTTCCAGGGCGTGTCAAATGCCAGTCGATGAGATGTCGCGTCACATAAAATGGACTTCCCTCGAGATCGCGTTCGCCCTTTTGTCGCGATGTAAAGAACCAGTTCCCGGCTCTCACCATCGCAAACATTTCTGCTCGTTTCTCATCAATCAGCTTCGTGTTCGGATGCCAGTA
>JAYWFM010000498.1:0-16337 GCA_043778825.1 Planctomycetota bacterium
AAAGTCCCTGTAGCGTGGGCTTTAGCCCACGCGGGAGCGTTATCATCAGGGAAGCGTGGGCTAAAGCCCACACTACTTCGACTTCTGTCGGAAACGTCATCAAAATCATTCTTCATACGGGAGTCCACGGCTGAGATTGAGAATCCCAGAAACTGGTCGCTACAATGACAGACATGAGTTCGCCTGCTGATTCATCGACCCCAGTCGCCCAGCCGTCCAAGGTTTACCGAGCCATGAGGCGAGATCCATTGGACGGGCTGCCAGTCGTGGGAGCGACGAGTTCCTCGGAGTTGGGCGTGCGTTCGGGAAACGACATCACCATCGATGAGGCGGGGAATGTCGTCCTTGATGGAAGTGGGATGTCTGTTGCACCGGGCTGGCGGGATCTCGACTTTACTCGGATCCCGAGGCGACTGCGGCCCACTGAGCCGAGGGCAACTGGAGCAAACAGCATGTCCTGTTATGTGATGGGGGTCGGACCATTCCAGATGGGAGTCCTCGCGAGCGGACTGGAGTTGATTCCCGATCAAGGGCCACCACCCGTTACCCACGGCGTTGTCGCTCCGGTTCAGGCTGTTCCGCTTTCGAAGTACCAGACAGACTTGGAGAACACTCGCGCCGCATGGCAGATTGACGAGGCGTGACCATGATCGCACCACCATCGTTCGGCAGTTCGAGCTTCAAGTTGATGGCGAGGGGACTCGTTGAGCTTCATCGGCTGATTCGAGAAGGCAAGGACGACTCCCCCGAGGGCGAGGCAGTCCGTGACGCCTTGGATGCCCCATTGCATGCTCTGAACCGGATTGAGAAGGAACGAGCCGAGTGGTTGACCATCGATCTGTACTCCGTGAGCGACCCTCCTGCGACAAGTACCTTGAAGGAGATGACTCCTCAAGCCCTGCAGCAACTGTTCGAGGCGTATGAGGCAATACAGAGCCATGACTGGGATCGTGCTCTGAAACTGCTTCGTCGGTGGCAGGAGCACATCTCACCCGCACTGTTGAGCTTCATGCGCGGAGACATCTGGGGGGACGCAGGTTATTCGGAAGTCGCCGCTTATTTTTACGAACACGCTTTGGAAACTGACCCAGCGAATGCGAAATATCACGCACTGTACTTGGACGCGATGTCTGAATCTGACCCGGTCGAAGCAGCCAAGCTAGCGCAGCAGGTGCTGGCCGTCTTTGAGACGTACGATCCTCTGGTGGTCGCCCAAGCAGCACATATCCACTTCCATCATGCCGGAGTCGTTTCTGACTTCGACATGGAGACCATGTGCCGGGAACTGATTCCGATTCTGGAAAGAAACGCGTCAAAGATCGACAACAACGGAGATGATGCGAGTCGGTCGGTGGGTTACGAGATGACTGCTCAGATTTTGGGCATTTGCTACGACCTACTGGGGAACTCGAGCGCCGCAATCGATTGTTTCTCGCGAGGGCTTTCCGCGAACCCCAACAACGTTGGCCTGCTTGTGTCGCGAGGGATTCTCAGGTATGGCCGTAGCTCCGGAGCCATCAATGATTTTGAGCAAGCCGAACGACTTGGAATGTCTCAGGTCTTGCCCTACTTCTTCTTGGCCCACCACTGTCTGATCACAAATCAGTTTGATGATTGCCGTGTCATGTGTGAGAGAGGTCTCCGCATGACTGGTGGTTCTGACGCTACCAAGAGCCAACTCGAAGAGTGGCGGGCAATCTCTCAGGCCGCACTCGGTTTCCCGCCGGATGCCGTCCGGACAGCGTTTGAGGCGGCGGTGCGATGGGATCCCTCGAATGAGTCGGCCAGCCGAAATCGAGCGGCGTTTGAGGCGTCCCTCCGCACACCACACTCACGACCCAATTCCACTTGGGAGAAAAAGTCAGAAGCCGCCATCCGGCAGTTCGGCATTGTGGAACGCCGATACCAAGCGCGCGATCCTGTCATTGCGGGCTAGGTCGGGTCGTTCCCCGCACACCAGCGAACCGTTGCGGTCTCTCACGTGTCGGACAAGTCTCCCACTTCTCATCTCCTCCCCTCCTCTCCTCCTCCCCTCCAATAGGTCTCCCCCACCCTTGTCCGATCCCAAACGCGATCAACTCAAGGTCCGCTCGCAGCGGGCTTTTCTGGTCTCTGTTCTCGACTCGCGCGATCAGCGAGGCAAGGAGCGCGCCCTTGACGAGATGAAGGGATTGCTGAAGACCGCTGGGGCTGCGGTCGTCGGTGAAATGGTTCAGCTGCGCGACCATCCGGACCCGGCCACCTGCCTGGGCAGTGGCAAGGTCGCGGAACTTAAGCAGGCGATCATCGACACCGAGGCGAACCTGATCGTCTTCGACAATCACCTGACCCCCTCGCAAGGGGTGGCCATCGAAGAACAGACCGGCACCCAGGTGGTCGACCGCAGCGAGGTGATCCTCGACATCTTCGCCACGCACGCCCGCACCGCGGAATCCAAGCTGCAAGTCGAGTTGGCCCAGCTCCTCTACATGAAGCCGCGTTTGATGCGGATGTGGACCCACCTCGAACGCATCGAAGGGGGGATCGGGAGCGGGAAAGGCCCCGGCGAAAAGCAGCTGGAAACCGACCGCCGCCTGATCGATACGCGGATCTCGGACCTCAAGCGAAAGCTCGGGGAGGTCGCGAAACGCCGTGAACGCGAGGTCGCGGGGCGGAAGGATGTCCTGACGATTTCGCTGGTCGGCTACACGAACGCGGGCAAGAGTACGCTGATGCGGTCAATCACCGGGGCCGATGTGTACGTGGCGGACAAGCTGTTCGCGACGCTCGACACGCGGACCCGGAAGTGGGGGTTGCCGCATTTTGGCGAGGTGCTGCTGAGTGACACGGTCGGGTTCATTCGCAACCTGCCGCACCATCTGGTGGCGTCGTTCCGCTCGACGCTCGAAGAGGCCCGGCATGCCGACCTGCTGTTGCATGTGGTCGATGCCAGCCACCCCGAGGCCCAGCGGCAACTGACCACCGTGGTGGAGGTTCTCGGCGAGATCGGCGTTGACTGCGAAACTCCGCTGCTGGTGCTGAACAAGATCGATGCGATCGAAGACCCCTCGCTGCTGGATGTATTACTCGCCCGCTACCCGAACGCGATCGCGGTGAGTGCGGTGGAGCGCACCGGGTTCGAGGCTCTCTCGCGGGCCATTGCCGAACGATTGGCGGGCGGGCATGACGAGATCGAGATTGACTCGCATCCCGGCAATGGGAAGCTGTTGATGTTCCTCAAGGACCGGGCCGAGATTCTCGCGGAAGAATACACCGACGACAGGCACCGCATCCGCTGCCGCGTGCCCCGACGGTTTAAGTGGCTGCTGGAGAAGATCGACGGGATCACGATCACGCCCGCTCCCCAGTAACCCGATGCGTCAGCGAGGGCCGAGCGCTAGCGCGCTCTGGCTCCCCTCTCCCCTTGGGAGAGGGGTTGGGGGTGAGGGTCGCCTGCCAACAGCCTCCCGCTCAGGAATTGGACCAAATGAACTCCCGATTTGAACAGAAGGATTTGAACAGCATGTCACGAAAGTCACGATGGGATCAATCCAAAGGCTCTTCGTTTCCTTCTGTTCAGAATCAAATCGGGAAGTTGTTTCGGACCAAATCCTAAGCCGAGTTGCCAGCACTGCTCACCGGCCAGCCTGGAAATTCATCACCGCCAGGTATAGGAATAGCCCTCCATTCCGGGTCTGACCATTTGTCAAGAAATAGAAGGCGACCATACCGGCCAACGCAATACTGATGCTCCGCGCGGTGTTCTCCCCGCGATATGGACTCATCGACAGGCACACGCTGCGGCACACCTGCCCCCCATCCAGCGGCAACACCGGCAGCAGATTCACCAGCCCCCACCACAGATTGATATAGAGCCACTGCTGAATTCCAAAGTAAATCAGCTCCGTTGTACTCTGGTCCAGCTTGAGCATCGAGAACCGCAGGATCGGTCCCGCGAACACGAACTCCATCAGCCCCCACAGAATGAACCCCGCCCCCGGCCCCGCGAGTGAAATCAGGATCGACATCCCCTGGGTATGGTTCCTCCCCGGTTGGAACGTCGCCACTCCCCCCATCAGGTACAGAGCCGTCTCCACATGGTGGCACCCCATCCACCGCGCCACGAGCGCATGCCCCATCTCATGCACCAGGATCGACACGAAACAGACCAGCACCCACATCAGTAGAAACGGCGGCCCGCCCCAATCCATTGCATTCCAGCCCAGAATCACCGACCCCAGCCAGAACATCGGCGTCACCCGCACCGGAATTCCGAACAGGGAAAACCGCAGATCGAACTCGGTCGGCTGGACATTGCCTAGCATGCGGGGTTCCTGGCGCGGGCGATGGAGGGCCGGGAGTATAGGGCCTCGATATCGTCATACGCCATCGGTCACGGATGCGTGGAAAGGAACGTCTCGCGGGTCGGGATTATCGATTGTGGCACGACGCTCCGCGTCGTGAGTCACGACGCGGTGCGTCGTGCCACAATGCCTGCTGGTCGCCGGGGTTCAGCTACTTGCGCGGAAACCGGCCCGGTTCCGTGCGGGGTGTCACTCGAAATCTGGAATACAGAAAACCCTCCTGGCAGCCAGTACAGACGGCTTCCACTCCAAATCGCTCCGCTTGCAGACGGATCGCCTCACGCAGACGGGTGACGCCGCACGCTGCGGCCACGGAAATGGGACTTCCACAATGCGGGCAAAATATCTGCGCAGCAACCATCAGACAGCTCCAAGTTCTCAATCAGGGGCAAGGAATCTTGAGCCTCCGCACGGGTCGGCGGTGACTTCCTCTCGGCATTAGACCGGGACCGCTGACAGCTTATTGTCACATCAATCAGCAAGTGTGGGACAAATCCTCAAAATTGTGTGATTGGCCTCTGAGGGGCGGGAGGGTATCCTTCGCAACTTGCGACTCCGCACTCTACGATGAGGCGGTCGAAGCGCATGCGCCGGATGGGGGCAACGCTGGTTCCCTCTCCCCCGCGAACGACTTCGACAATCGGAGCGACGTGTTGCGGGGGAGAGGGCTCGGGTGAGGGGGCCTGTGAAATCCCCCTCACCCCGACCCTCTCCCCCACAGTCGAGTCTTCCTCGAAAGCAGGATCGATGGTGGGGGAGAGGGGGCAGAACTCTGTCTGCCCGTATGCACACTGGCGGATCGTGGTCCCAGGGAGGGAATGTCATGGCGCGTGAACCTGTCTTTCAATCGGATGCCGCAGCGGAGGCTCCGTCCTCGGTGCTGCCGCGCGTGACCGATTTCAACGTCGAAGACGATGTGTTCGACGAACAGCTGAGACCGCAACGCCTCGATCAAGTGGTCGGCCAGAAGAAGGTCGTGAACCTGATCCGGATCATGCTGGACGCCTGCAAGAAACGCGGCGACACACTGGGGCATCTGCTGCTCGATGGGCCACCCGGGATCGGCAAGACGACGCTGGCGACCGTGATCCCCAAGGAACTCGGCGTGGAGCTACAGATCGCCGCTGGCCCGGCCATCACGGCCCCGAAGGACTTACTCCCGTACCTGACCAATGCGTCGCACGGGTCGGTGCTGTTCATCGACGAGATCCACCGCCTGCCGCCCGCCGTCGAGGAGTTCCTGTACCCGGCGATGGAGGACTTCCGCGTCGACATCGCGCTGGGAGACGGCCTCAATGCCCGCACGATCAACATGCAGCTCAAGCCGTTCACCGTCATCGGAGCGACGACCCGCTCGGGGATGCTGACCGCTCCGCTGCGCGATCGTTTCCCGTACCGCGAGCATCTCGACTTCTACGAGACGGAAGACCTGACCGAAATCGTGCGGCGAAATGCCAAGAAGCTGCGCACCTCGATCAGTGTCGAGGCGGCTCTCGAAATCGCCCGTCGCAGTCAGGGGACTCCTCGCAAGGCGAACAACCTGCTGATGCGGACCCGCGACTTCGCCACGCTGCAAGACCCCAAGGGCGAGATCACCGACGCCATCGCCAAAGAGGCCCTGCACATGCTGGAGATCGACCAGTTGGGCTTGGAGAAGCAGGACCGGCGGTACATGGAGACGCTCTACAAGGTCTTCGCGGGCGGCCCCGCCGGGTTGTCGTCACTGGCCCACAGCATGAGCGTGCCGCAGGATACGCTCGAGGACGATGTCGAGCCGTTCCTGCTGCGGTCGGGGCTGATTCAGCGCACTCCGCGCGGGCGCGTGCTGACTGCCAACGGGTATGAACACATCGGGAAGAAGTACCCCCTGGCCGGGATTCAGGGCGTGATCCAGGACGGCCAGCGGAAGCTGTTCCAGTAGCTGCGTTCGCCAGAACGCGGGGTAAAACTCACACCGCATCAGGATCAATATCATCCTGTGCATTGTGTCGAACCGTCAGAACATGAACGACATTTCCCTGAATCTGAAACAACGCCCGGTGGGTCTTGCGTCGACCGCTGCCGTAATGGACCTCGCGGAGGCTCTCTGCGAACCGATGGCTCTCACGGGCGAGTGGATATCGTTCCGGGTCGATTTGCAGCGAGTTCAGAACCTCGATAAATCCATCGAGCCAGACTCGCGCGAGTTCATCGGAATGGGCACGTTCGCGATACCAGTTCGCCGCATTTTTCAACTGCTGAAGAGCCATCGGGGCGATGATGACCTGAACGCTCATCGGGTTCGCCCGTACCAGCTGAGTTCATCTCGCAACCGGCGAGTCGCTTGATCCAGTGGGAGACCCATCCCGGCTTCAATCTCGGTCGTCGCGATTCGAATCTCATTCACGACATCCTCCTCGTCTCGCTCGCGTCGCCATTGGTCTAGGCATTCCTGGAGCGATTCAGGCGGGTCAGACTGGACCAGTCGGGACTGGACATAGCTGTGAAATTCATCCAACTCTTGTGTTGTGACGGACATGGTCAAGACTCCTTGTTCTGCGATTGTACGATGACGATGGGCGATTGGTCAAAATACATTGACGGGCATTGAGGTTCTCCTGGTATGGCGGAAAGTCGAAGCGACATTCAATGATTCGACAGAAACTCCGTCGTATTCAGCAGCGTCCAGAACAGGTCGGCCAGCGGGCGGGCGGGGACATCGGTCGCCTCGTGGTCCTGGAGGTACGCCAGGAATCGCGTCTTCTCGGTGTCGCTGGGGAACCGGCTTAATGTGGTGAGGAACAGGGCCTCGATCCGTTGATCAGGCGTGAAGAACGGAGCTTCGGCGATGGCGATCAGCGTGCCGTTCTTGTCGTTTCTGGTCCGCAGGATTTCCTGCACGCTGGTGGCATCCGACGCGAACGACCCGTTCATCAGGGCCAGAGCCTGCAGGATCGTACTCTGGCGTTCGATGCCGGTGTCGGTCTCGAACGTTTCCAGGAACTCCTGCCGGGCCTGGTCCTGGTTGAAGTTCAAGGTCTGCTCCGGGTCGAACGGTTGCAGGTAGCCGGTCGCCTGGGCCAACGAGTCGAAGATCTGCTCAGCGGTCAGACCCCGCACCGGCATGCGGGCGAACTGGCGAGGGTTATCCTGGCTGGCGTCCGAGCGGACGCTGGTGAGCTGGTATGCCTTGGTCGCGGTGATCGTGCGGATCAGGAACTTAAAGTCGTACTCGTGGGCGATGAACTCTTTCGCCAGGAGGTCGAGTATTTCGGGATGACTGGCTGGGTTGTTCGACGAGAAGTCATCCACCGGGTCGACGATCCCGACCCCGAAGTGGTGCGCCCAGACGCGGTTCACAGCCGCCTTCGCGAAGTACGGATTGTCCTTCGAGATGACCCACTGCGCGAGGTTCGCGCGGCTGTCGGAGATCTTCGACCAGTCGGGTTCGGCCCCGCCGAGGAAGCGGGTCTGCACCACGATGTCGGTGTCGGGAATCTTGATCGAGCGCTTGTCGTCAGCGGGCTTGTTGCCCGTGATCGTCTCGACCACTTTCTCGACGACCGTCGCGGGAGCCTGCATCGTGCCGGTGTCCTTGAAGAACGCCGCGTAGCTCCAGAATTCCTCTCGCTTCCATTTGTCGAACGGGTGGTTGTGGCACTGGGCACACTCGATCCGCACGCCGAGGAACATCCGGGCACTGGCCCCCGCGATCTCCTCCGGCTTCCCCTGCTTGGCTCGGTAGAAGGCCAGCGGGCTAGGCTGATTCGGTTGCTGGAAGTTGGTCATCGCCTCCCCATCCAGAGGCAGCGTGAGCAACTCCTCGGCGATCTGGGCGAAGTTGCGGTTCTCCGCCAAACGCGACCGGAGCCACGCCTCAAACCCCGGCAGGAAGAACCGGATCGTCTCGTCGCTCGACGCCTCGGGCAGCATGATCGCCCGCCAGACGTTCGTGTAATTCACGATATACGTCGGGCTTTCGAGCAGCTTGTGGACGAGCTGGGCCCGTTTGTCGGGAGCCTTGTCCGCCAGAAAGTCGCGGACCTCCGACGCGGGCGGGATGCGACCGCACAGATCGAGATAGACCCGCCGACAGAACTCCGCATCGTCCGAGGCCGCAGCCGGAGTGACCTTGTCAGCGGCCCACCGCTGGGTGATGAGGGCGTCGATCTTCGCCGCGACCTCGTCAGGAGCCACGGGGGTTTGAGCCTGAATCGCAACAGATCCCAGTGCCAGTATGACTGCGACCCAGCCCACACACAAAGTTCTCGACATCGTTCTGCCCCTGATCCGCCGACCCGCCCGCGGCATTCCATACGTGCGTACGGGCTTTGGCGTTGATCGAATATTCCCGGAGACATGGAGTTTGGACTCGCACTGAGAATACCCACATCCTCCGCCCGAGGCGAGCCGGAGTGTCGTTTGTCTCGTGTCCGGTGTGTGCATCAGAAAAATAGGCAGAGTTTCACCACGGATCCCCGCCTCCGGGAGAACGCGGGTTCTTGAAGAACGCCACGCAAGAGATTCCTCGAACCAGCGCCTCGGCAATTGGAAACGCGGAGGGCGCTGAGGTCGCAGAGTTCCGAAGGCATGCTCTTCTCTGCGTCCTCAGCGCCCTCTGCGTTTCAATGCCGCCTTTCACGGGGCATTCGCATTTGACATCTGGATGCTGCGAGACCCTGTGTTCGGAGGGGAATCTGGTTTGAGGCTACCTGCTTTTCAGTTGCACACACTCGTGTCCAGGAGTGCGAGACGCACTTTGCAGACCTGGTTCATCAACAGAAACACAATGCGTGCGACCAAGCGGTGCAGCGGTCGCGAGGAGACTCTTCATGATTTTGTGGTTCATGATTTTGTGACCCTCCTCCGCCTCTCCGAGAGAAGCTGAGGATCACAAAATCATGAGCCACAAAATCATAGGGAGGCTGGGAATGGGTGGACCACTGACAATCACACCGTGCGATGCACATACTCGTGTCCCGTCCGTGCCGAGAGCCACTCCGAACACTTCTGGCAAGAGTCGGTCGGCAATTTCGTGCAGTCCGCCCCACCGTTTTGAGAACCTGCGAACTCTGCCCTTGAGTACAGCCCGAGTGTCGCGTAGCGTTGATCGTCCAGACCGCAAATGTGCGGTCCGGAACGATCCTTCGAGTCACTGGTCCGATGTCCTATCTCCGCACACATGGCGTTCGCATCGAGGACACCCAGGTTTGGGTGACCCATCGGCGTATGGAGTACGGACCATTCGACTACGACTGGATTCCGAACCTGCGCGGCATCGTGCTCACTTTTCGCGGTCGCAAATTCGGCGAGATCCTCAGCGAAGAAGAGATCTACGCCGACCTCAGCGAGTTCCGACTTCCCCTGCGGGTTGTCGAGGTGGCGGTGCTGGTTCTCGGCAACGCCCTCTACTCCGGGCTGCATGGGTTTAACGAAGACGAACGCCGCGACATGCTGGAGGACAGCTTGATCGTCGCCGGGTGCGACCGGTTCTTGCCGCTCGTGATGGAGTGAGTTGCTGGTGCCCCGTCCAGGCTTGGAATTGGGGTTGAGCCAAACTCGCCCGGGAGGGCGAAGCCACACATCAACCCTGGACGAGGCCACACTCCCAGCCACAGATCAACACGCCCACAGCAGCAAGTGCCCTCGCCACTGCGGTCGGATACCCCGCACCAGACTCGCACTCGCCAGCACCAGATTCGGCGACTGCTCGACACTCGCCTCGGCCAGAATCTCCTCCAGTCCCCCGGTCACAAACCGCAGCTGGGATCCCTGCGTGAGGGCGCGAAAATCGGAGCGAGAGAGCCGCACGAACACCTCGCGACGCAGGCGGTCTTCGTCGTCTTTGGGCAACTCGGCCAGAGGTCGCGTCAGGGGATGCACGATCAGCAGCCGGGCATTCCACGCCAGCGCCAGATCGATCGCCAACGGCATGTGGACAGTCGCCTCGTCCGAAAGATCGTCGCAAAACGCGATCAGCGGCGGCTCGCCCGCCAGGCGATCCGGCTCTCGTCCCGCGAACCACACGGGGCATCTCGCCACCTCCGGCCACTGGAGATCTGCGGGTGGCGAATCTGAGACGCGAACAGACCCCGGCACGATCAGCAAGTCCATCTCGCTGTCGCGGGCCGACTCCGCCCACTCCTCGCCCGGATTCCCGAACCAGGCCGCCTGCTCAATCGGGAACTCCCCGGCAGAGGCGGAACGCCACTTCTCCTCGACCTGCTCTTCCGCCGCCGCCATCCACGAGTTGATCTGCCCGCAGTCGCACGCCTCAGCCGGAGGCTCCGCCACAGCGGCATACGCCAGACCCGAGCGCGTGACCCTCGCCAATTCGATCGAGAGCCGCACGAGGTCTTCCGTCTCCGCAGGCCAGCTCAAGCGGCCCGTGGAGGGGTCCGGAACAAACGTGAGACCAGTCAGTATGCGGTGGACAGAAGACACGGGAAGCTCTCTCGGCGGGTGGACACGAAGCGTTCCAGCCTGTCGAGTCTCTCGTCGCTCGTCAAATGAGTTTCGCTGTCGTCTCTATTTCAGCAGCATCCCGACGATGTCCAATAGCCCGACTCCGTTTGGGAAATGACCCGAGAGGATCGCCGGTTTGGTAGTGGGCAGGGGTTCGCCGGTCACTTGCTGGTGCATCCCTTCGACGAGATTTCGAACCTCCATCATCGCCGGAGAGCGCCGTCCGGGGCTGCGCTCCAAGCCGGTCAGCTCGCCTTTGTCGATCCAGACCAGTTGGCACGCCGCACAGGAATCGATGATCGCCCGACCGGCTCCATAATACGGGTGGACCTCCATCGACTGGTGGCACTTGGGGCAGGCGATCTTCCGTTCGAGTTCGATCGGATGCGGCAGGGCCACCGCGATGTCCGGTCCGGTGTAGGCCGCGCGGCGGTCCTCGACGACCTGGCGGAATTCGGTGCTGGACAGCAGCAGCCCGCGACAGTTCGGGCAGTGACACGCCGGTGTCTGATCGACGAGTGAGGCTTCCAGCTCGGCGTCACACACCGGGCACTGCACCCCCAGCGGAGCCTCCAGCGGCAGCACGCGGTCGACGACATCGGACACATCGGGAACTGTCTGCACGGTGTGACAACTCGTGCAGACCATCCGCATCGGCCCGCGGACATCGTGAGCGGGGCTGCGCAGTTCTTGCAGTTCATGGGAGTGGCCGGGGTGATGAGCAGCGGCCCTGGAGACAAACAATGAGCCGTACCAAAACCATAGCTCACTCTCCGTTTCGCGGAGCGATGAAACTCCGAATTGGCCTCCCTTTCCCAACGGTCAAGAGTCACATTTCGACTCCTCAAGCGACACGGAGACGCACCACACATGCCCCGTCAATTCCCAGAGGTATCAGTCAGGTAATAGGCTACGATCTTTTCTACGCCTTCTGAAAACGATGTCACCCGGTCCTCCATCTCTTGAGAATCGTTGAGTAAACAATAACGCAGAGGAGCAGGATCAGGACCGACGTAAAGCTGATGGTAACCGCAACTACCGTTCGACCCAAACTGCAACAGGTCATATAGCTTGACTCCGTCGAGCGTCAGAACTTCCTCGGTGAACCGTTTGGGGTCAGGGTTCTCTCGTCCTCGCGAAAGCCAAAGCCTCGTATGTTGCTCTGGTGTCGCCCACTCCTTGCCCGGTGTCAGGCTGCCAGTCATGAAATAGATGGCAGGACTCGCGCCCAACACCAACTCTTCCGGTGAATTGAATTCACCTTCATGCTTTGGGAATGCTCCGTAGCCAATAGTGCGATAAAACTCACGAAACTCCGGGTCAAGTGACCGACCGAGTTGATTCTCAACGGCTTGCAACTCCTGCTCTGAGGCCGGTCGAAAGCCCGACCAGAATCCGGAACCCAATGGCTCAGTCATCGCCTTGAGCGTCTTCACCCAGTCATGTTCTCCGATCTCGAGCATGGTCAAATCTTCCTGAAGGCAACTCGGCCAGTGGTTCGTTGGATTTGCTTCGCGGGTGTGCAACCCCTTCAGGGTTGGATCCAGTGTCGGCCCCGTGAACCAGGGGGCGCTCCTGCGCAGCGACCCTGGGCTATCGAGTGCAACCCCGTTGGGGTACAGAGGTTCTCGATGACTCCAGTATTACGCTCTGTTCGGCATCCGCTCCATGATCGACGAGGCGATCCCGATACTTGGCCCGAACCCCATCGAGCAATTCGATGAAGCGCCGAACATCGTGCCCCGCTTCTGCGGACATCTCAGACCTCACGCGGCGGAGTTCTGCAAAATTGCTCTCAGGCATCGGTCGATTCCTCGGCGAGGAGTTCGAGTGGCGTCACCAGCGACGGACTCATTAACCCCAGTATACCATTGACACGGCGAATGTGACCGAACTTGTTGGCATTTGCCAGATGCTGACAGTTCCATGTCACCAGAAAATCACACTTGTGGTAGGAGGCCACTGCCAGATGCATCGCATCGCCCGTTGGATCGTTCGGCATCAGCTTGTGGGCAATGTACGCTTCCGCGATCTCGGCGATGGTTTCGGAGATGTCTTCCACGGGCAGTTGGCTGAACAGCGCGAGGGCTTGTTCCCTACCGGGGAAGTTTCCCCGTTCCAGTTCTGCCAATACCGCCAGGCTCGTGACGATCTCATCGCCACCGACCAGAGCAGCATCGAACCAACGTCGCGTCCAATCCCGTCGAGCGACCATGTCCGGTTCTTTCCGAACTTCGAAGTAGAAGCTGGCGATGGATGTCTCGACGTAGATACGGCTCATCGGTTTTCCATGTGGATGTTGGAATGCCACCCGTTCGTGCCAGCAACGTCGCCTCTTCGCTCCCCGCGTTCTGGCGAACGCAGCTACAGCAGAGCAACCCACTACGGGCTCTCGCTCGGCTCCATCTCACTCAACTGCTTCGCCGTCGGAAACTTGCGGACGCGGAACCGCTTGGGGTACAGATCGGGCACCTCATCCATCTCGCGGCCCATGACTTCGCGGACCGTGGACCAATGCACGAACCCCTCGGGCTTCTCCGGGTTGCGGATCAGGACCACGCGGTCGGTCTCGGGCAGTAAGGTATCGACGCCGTCGCCCCACACCGCGTACGACAGGATCTCCTCCGTGTCCTTCTTTTGCAGCACCGAATAGGTCGCCACGAACTGGCCTGTGTACTCGCCGGTTTCCTGCAGCTTGTCGAGCAGAGCTTTCTGCTCGGCATACTCCCCTTGGAGGTAGCGAGCCCGCATCTCCTGGAACCGGGGGTACAGCATGTGGTTCACCGGCGGATGCCAGTCGACCCACTCGTCGTCGACGTATTGCAGCGGGAACGGCGACATCGGTCGCGGCTCCTGTTGCAGAGACTTGTCGGACAACTCGGCCATCATCTTGAGGCCCAGGCTGTCGTCGATCGTGGTGATGTAGAGCGTGTCGCGATTGGGAACCATCGCGATCAAGTGCCCCGTCATCCCGAGTTCACGGAGCCGGTCGACGAGGAATAGCCGGTTCGCATCGTAGTTGTCGCCCGAAACCGCCGAGACGAGATGGTCGCCAATTTTGGCCATCGCGCGGGTTCGCTCGGAGAGGTTTTCAATGGCGATCTCCCACGCGGTGTAGCTGGAGATGTCCCACGTTTCGAACTGCTTGGGCGGGATGGTCTGCATCGACTCGGGAAGGTCGTACACAATCGTGGTCACCAGATGTTCGCCCAGGGGCGTGACCTCCAGTTCGGGTGGGGCGTTGCCTTCAATGCGGCACAGCAGCGCCTGATGGGCGAAGGAGCTGCGCATCCAGATTTTGGGCATCAGATTGCGGCGGGCCTCGTCGAAGTCCTCGGGGAGTTCGTCGCGGACGGTGGCGAAGATGCCGACAGTGCGCTGCAGGTACGCCTTGCGCTTGTGCCACGGGAGCAGGCAATACTCGGCGTAGAAGTTGGAGAGGTTGATGCGGCCCGTGGCGGTCGTGACCGCGAACTCTTCGTCTTTGTAGACCAGCTTGGTCTGCGACTGGGACTGTCGCAGCGCTGCGAGAAACAGGTCGACGAACGTGCCTCGATCCGAGGCGGCAAAGATCCGGCGGAAGAACTTCATGAGACACCGGTCTTTCGAAGACCCCCAACGGGGCGACTCGGAGGTGGCAGGCAGAAGCGGATGGCTCCTCGCCAGAGATCATCCCATGCCGCGACGAGGACGACAATCGTTCCGGCGAATGATCTCCCGGTGAGGGGAGCCAGCAGCTGTCATTCGGCCCCGCATGTCGACACCCCGCGCGGAAGCCGACATCGTCGCCGGACTCTCCGAGTCCGGTGGGGCGACATTCGTCCAGCCGGGCCACTTCCCGCCCACGATCGACCACATCGGGCAGCGAGTCGAGGGCGGGACAGCACCGGATTCGGAGCTCCGGCGACCGATTCCATTTTGGCAATCGCAACGCTTGTACCGCTGCCACATCGCTCAATCGAGGGCCGGGGGGATAATGTCTCTCCAGTGGGGACCGAGGGAAGTCGATGGCGCTGTCGATCCCCGTGTGGTTCGACGTTTCGCGTTGTTTCTCACGACGCGGAGCGTCGTGCTACATTGAATTCCCCCCGAGAGGCCCGATGTCCCAGTTCCGGCAGATGCTGGCCTCGCTGATCTGCGCACTGCTGGGCGTGGGGCTGCTGATGGTGTACAGCGCCAGCATGACGGCCCGGCCATCCCAGGCCGAAGAGTTCTACCTCACCAAGCAGGCCCTGTTTTTGCTGTTCGGCCTGGGCTTGGGAGGAGCGGCGATGGTGATGCCCGCCCGGTTCTGGAAGATGTCGGCTCCGTGGGTCTTCGGAATTGGGTTGCTTCTGCTTATGCTGGTGCTGATCCCCGGCATTGGGACGCAGGTCAAAGGCTCCCGCCGCTGGCTGCGGCTGGCGGGTGTCTCACTGCAACCGTCCGAGTTCATGAAGGTGGCCACCACACTATTGTTGGCCTGGGGCATGGAGCGGCACTGGAGCCGGCGGCACGAGTTCCTGCGCGGCACGCTCATCCTCTTGGCCCCCGTCGCAATGGCCGTAGGCTTGGTGATGATCGAACCCGATTTGGGAGCGTCGGTGTTCCTCTCGATGACGGTCCTGCTGGCGCTGTTCATCCGGGGCTGGCCTCTGGGAAGGCTGATCGCCGTCGGGGCCGTCCTCGCCCCTCTGGCCTCGGTGTGGCTGGTCCTCAAGCCGTATCAGCTGCGGCGGTTGCAGGGCTTCCTCGCGACCTGGACCGACTTCGAGCAGGCTCCGTATCAGGTGCAGCAGTCGCTGACCACACTGGGGGTCGGCGGCTGGGCGGGGACCGGGCTGGGCGAGGGCACGCAGAAGCTCAGCTTCCTGCCCGAGGCGAATACCGACTTCGTGTTCTCGGTGGTCGGTGAGGAGCTCGGGCTGGTCGGCACGCTGGGGATTTCGCTGCTGTGGCTCTCGCTGCTGTGGGTGGGGGCCCGCGTACTCCGTCCGCTACGGCGCGACTCGTTCGAGTACACGGTGGGGTTCGTGCTGCTGTGCCAACTCGTGGCCCAGGCGGCGACGAACGTGGCCGTCACGACCGCCATGCTGCCGCCCAAGGGGATCGCCCACCCGCTCATCAGCTACGGCGGCAGCTCGCTGTGCACATCGCTGCTGTCGATGGGGATCTTGCTGAGTGTCTCGCGATGTCCGGAGGGCGTGCGGTTGGAGTCCAGCCTTTAGGCTGCTCCGGAGCAGGATGAGAGGTTTCGTAGGACGGATGTCCTCGTCCGTCCGTGTGAAATACATCGAGGAGCGACGGACTCGAAACTCCGTCGTACCTCTCATGCAGGCCCGCGTGGAGACTATGTGGTTCATGATTTTGTGATTCCTGATCCAGGTCATGTTTCATCTGACCGGGAGGGAGGAAGAGGTTCACAAAATCATGGGAACAAAATCATGAAGAGGGGAGCAGGGGGTGATCATCAATTCGCATGGGCCACGGCGTCTCAGCGAGTCGCTCCTCATCCGTGGTCCGGCTTTGCCATCCGCGGTCAGCAAATTTCTGACCGCGGATGGCAAAGCC
>JAYWFM010000499.1:0-16326 GCA_043778825.1 Planctomycetota bacterium
CGACCACTTGGTGAGAAGTCCAGAGCAGTACGACTACCTGCGGCAATACATCGCCGACAACCCCCGCAAAGCCCAGCTACGGCCCGGCGAGTACCTCTACCGAAGATAAGCTGATTGATTGTCGCCTTTTTTCTCCGAAAAAGGACGGCTCTTTGGCGAAGCCAAAGAGCCGCAATCCCCCACTGTCGTCTTTCACTCCGTGAAAGCCCGCCGCCATTTTTTGAAGAAAAAGGCAACAAACGCAACGGCTACCTGCACGCCTTTGGCGGAAGAGAATGCAGAGACAATTGAGTCCGTGACGCAAGCTCTTCCGACTTTGACCGCTTTGGAAGCACGACTCGACTCTCGACAGATTTGGAATTTTTACCAATGGGAGTGCATCCGGCTGGTCGAAAGTACATACTGGACTTTCGGTGGCAACCATGGATGAGGTATCTACCGCCATCACTTGAGCATGGATGCTTGAGTCTGTGATCTCTCAAGGGCTGAACATCATGGCAGCCAGAATAGAGGTAAGCGAAAAGATCTGGAGCTGGGCGATCCGAAGGTCGCAGCAGCCCAAGGCGGAGTTGTTAAAAAACATTCCCCAACTCGCCAGCTGGATCAAAGGGGAAACTCGCCCAACGATTCGGCAGCTGGAGAATTTTGCGAAAAAGACCTACACCCCGTTCGGATATCTGTTTCTGAACGAACCGCCTGAAGAGGATCTCGCACTTCCAGACTACAGAACCGTTGACGGAAAGCGTGCCCGCACCAGTCCACACCTCATTGACACTGTACATGAGATGCAGCGAAGACAGGAGTGGATGCGAGATGAAATGATCTACGAAGGACAAGATCCGCTTGGCTATATTGGATCTGTCGCCTTGAGCCAGTCGCCGAAAGCCGTAGCCGACGACATTCGAAGTGTGTTACAGCTCGACTTCGACTGGGCGAGTAGGTATCGAACTTGGGAGAACGCGTTCGTCGAACTCAGACAGGCATCGGAAAGAGCTGGCGTGCTGGTGTTCTTGGCGAGCGTCGTGGGAGCAAACACCAAGCGGCCCCTGGATCCTCAAGAGTTTCGTGGCTTCGTCCTTGTGGACGAATACGCTCCCGTTGTTTTCGTAAATAGTAGAGACGCTAAATCGGCTCAGATGTTCACGTTGGCTCACGAACTGGCACATCTTTGGATCGGCAAAAGCAGTCTGTTCAACCTGAAAAAGCTACAACCGCACAGCGATGCCGTGGAAACGTTTTGCAACGCAGTCGCTGCAGAATTCCTGGTTCCCGCAGATCGCTTCCGAGTGGAATGGAAAGCCTGTACGTCCAGCGACAAGATTCAGGCGATGAGCAAACACTTTCGCGTTAGTCCACTAGTGATTGCTCGTCGGGCACTCGACCTTGAATTGATGTCGCTTAAGGCGTTCTACAGCTTCTACAGGAAAGATCAGTCCAAGTGGCTTGCACGCCGCGCGAACCAGAGGAAAAACAAGAACGGGTCCGCGAAGATGGTTCATGCCATTCAAGATCTCAGATTGGGACATCGATTCGGCTGGGCAGTGGTATGCGCGGCAAGAGAGGGCCGGCTCTTGTATCGAGATGCGTATCAATTGACGGGACTTCGCGGAGCCTCGTTCAGCAAGTATTGCGACCGGCTGAATGAGAGGTTCTGGAATGAGCACCCCTGACCGATTCGTCATGGACACCAACGTCTTCAGGACGGCGAGTGATCGATATTATCGATTCAGTTTCTGCCCGGGATTCTGGGATCTAATTCTGTTCGCAGCTGAGCAAAAGATCGTCTGTAGTATCGACCGCGTCAGGGATGAGTTCAGATCTCATGACGACGATGAAGAACACGACGGAGATTCGGTCAACCACTGGGTCCGGCAGAAATTGCCGAAGTCTTTCTTTCACTCCACAAACAACGACGAAGTGGCAGGGTGCTATGGGCAACTGGTGAACTGGGCGAAAAACCGGCCAGACATCAAACAAACAGCGTGGAATGGCTTCTACAACACGGCGGATGTATGGCTTATCGCATACGCCCAAGTGAATCAGCTTATCCTGGTGACTGAGGAAGCATCCGCTCCAGGGTCTAAGAAAAGCATCAAGATCCCTGATGCATCGAAGGAATTCGGGGTCCGATGTTTCAACACCTTTGAAATGCTGGATTCATTGAAGCGGCAACTGATTCTCAAGACCCCTTGACTTGTTTGAGTGATCGAGAGGTCGGTGCTAAGCAGCGCGGGGTGCCCCGGTTGCCGCTTTGGGCGACCGGGGCGGCGGCGCCGGAAGAGGTTCTGGCACCGAGAGTCTCGTCCCTGCGAACCTCTTGGGCCCAGGCAGGCCGGTAGGCTCCCCAGCGAGCCAACCGGCGCGCCACCCCGCCGGTTTGATGTTCGTGATCGCCCCTCACCCAAACAAATCCATGATCGGATGGCCCGTGGTCAAGGTGCGAGAAATGCCGCTGGCGTCCTGGGGATTGTTGACCGGAATGTCGAGGGCGTGGTAGATGGTGGCGGCAAAGTCCTCGGGGAGAACGGGGTTGCTGGTGGGATACTCGCCGAGTTTATTGGTCTTCCCGTACACCTTTCCCCCGGCGATCCCGGCTCCGGCCATGATCGAGGAGAAACACTTGGGCCAGTGTTGGCGTCCCGGTGGATCCTGCTTGAGAACGAATGGTGTGCGGCCAAACTCGCCCGTCACGACGACCAGCGTGTCTTTCAGCTTGCCGCTTTCTTTCAGGTCGGAAAGCAGTGCGGACAGCGCCTGATCCAGACGAGGCAAGCAGAATCCCATGCCATAGGAGCCGTTGCCAAAGGCGTTCCCCATGCCCATGTTACCGCCATGCATGTCCCAGCTGCTGCTCGGCGGGCCCGCCTTGTCATGGTCCGCCTGTCCGGTCCAACCGTTGACGGTGACAAAGCGAACGCCGGATTCGACCATGCGCCGGGCGAGCAATAGATTCTGTCCGAGCGGATGCATCCCATAGCGTTCGCGGACCTGGACGGGTTCGCGGTGCAGTTCAAACGCCAGACGCCCCTCGGCTCGTGTCATGCCGTCGTAAGTCTTCTCGCGCAGATCGGACCAGTCTTTGACCCGCTGATCCCTGTCCAGCTTGCCGGATTCCAGATGACCGAGCAGCGACTTGCGGTCGCCGAATCGGACCTCGTCGAAGGTGTTGTAAATTTCTGGCGGCTGGAAGTTCTCCATCGCCGGGTGGTTGTCCGCCGAGCCGATGAAGACCGGCGCATAGGCCGAGCCCAGGTAACCGCCGATGCCCACGTTCGGCGCACAGAAGACGGGTGGTCCCACACATTTGATGAGCCACGCATTGGAAACGATATTTCGCTGGCTGGGTTTGTGCTTGGCCACGTACGAACCCAGATAAGGTTGACCGTCTGGCACTCCCTCCTGGACACGCTTCTCTGATTGGCCACTAAGCAGATTGTGCATCGCATCGAAGTGATTGCTGATCGCCCCCGGATGCGACATGGAATTGATGAGCGTGAAGTGGTCCGTCAACTTGGCCAGTTCGGTGTGCATCTCGTTGATGTACATGCCCGGCACCTTGGTCGCGATGGGGACGTACGGTCCGCGATAATCCAAGGGTGCGTCGGGTTTCATGTCCCAGGTATCCACATGGCTCGGTCCCCCACAGAGCAGGATGAAGATGCAGGATTTGTTCGAAGCGACCGCTTGGCCCGAAGCGTCGATCTTGTCGCTGCCCATCACGACACCCGGCATGCCGAGACTCAGCGTCCCGAGTGCGCTCGCGACGAGGGCTTGCCGCCGGTTCATTTGGAGATCGTTCATGCGACATCACCCCTGTTCCAATAGACGACTCACACGAGAGTTTCTCGACCAGCCGACCGGGTCCATCGGTCGTTCTGGAATTTCACTTCATCAAGCAGAATCCCAAAGTGATTTCCCGTGCGATTCGCATCAATACTAGCTGATCCCAGTTCCCAACTCCAGACAATCTGTCGCAAACTCGACAACTTTGTGTATCGGTCCGCCGACCCGCTGGTGTGAACCACCGATCGTCTTTCACTCCGTGAAAGCACACCGCCCTTTTTCGGAGAAAAAGGCGACAGACTTTATCCGACCAGTTCCTCAATCACTGCCCCATGCACATCGGTCAACCGACGGTCGATCCCGTGGCTCTTCAGCGTCAGCCGGGCGTGGTCGAGGCCGAGTTGGTGCAGGATGGTGGCGTGGATGTCGTAGACTTGGGTGGGGTGCAGGCGGTCGAGGGGTTTGTAGCCCCATTGGTCGCTTTGGCCGTGGGTGGTGCCGCCCTTGATCCCGCCGCCGCAGAGCCAGTTGGTGAAGCAGTAGGGGTTGTGGTCGCGGCCTTTGCCGCCTTGCGAGGACGGCATGCGGCCAAACTCGGTCGTCCAGAAGACGATCGTGTCATCGAGCAAGCCGCGCTGCTTGAGGTCGCGGATCAGGGCGCTGGCTCCTCGGGCCATGCCGGTCGCCAGCGGGCCGTGGTCTCTTCGAATGTCCTCGTGCGAGTCCCAGTTCCGTCTCGGAAACCCGTTGTCGTTCCCCGACCAGATCTGCACGAACCTGACCCCGCGCTCGATCAACCGCCGAGCCACCAGACACTTCCGCCCGAAGTGGACCGTCTCTTCCAAATCATTGATCTCCGTCGGGAACGCAGCGGGGACCGCATCGAGTCCGTACATCTTGAGGATGTGTTCTGGCTCGCCCCCGATGTCGAGGGCCTCGGGGGCGGCCAGTTGCATGCGGGCGGCGAGTTCGTAGCTGCGGATGCGGGCCTCCAAGCGGGAGTCGCCGGGGGTGGCTTGCAGTGACTCGGCGTTGAGCTGGGCGAGAACGCGGCGAGCGGCCTCATCCCGCTGACCCGAGATCGCAGGGACACGCGAGTCGGGGAACAGATCATGGATCGGCGGGTTGCGACCGGGGAAGACCGTCACCCCCGCATGCTGCCCCGGTAGGAAGGCTGCGTCCCAGTTCTTGGTCCCGTTCGACGCGAACCCGCGATGGTCCGGCAGCACCACAAACGCCGGCAGGTTCTCGTTCTCACTCCCCAGCCCGTAACTGACCCAGCACCCCATGCCGGGGAAGCCGGGGTTCTGAAACCCGGTGGCTTGCAAGTAGGTCGCCTGGCTATGCACCCCCGTCTTGCCGACCATGTTGTGGACGAACGCCATGTCATCGACGCACGGGCCGAGAGCCGACACGACCTCGCTCAGCGGCTTGCCGCATTCGCCGTACGGCTGGAACTCCCACTGCGGTCGCATCCACGGTCCGAGCCCGTTTTGAAAGGCCTCGACCGCCTCGCCGAAATCGGAGGGCTTGCCGTCGAACTTGATGAGGTCCGGCTTGAAGTCAAACAGGTCGACCGCACTGGCCGCCCCGCCCATGAAGAGTTGGATGACAGCCTTGGCGCGGGGGCGGTGATGCGGCTGGCCGGAACAGAGTTCCTTCGGGGCATCGTCCGCGAGGAGGCCGTCCCGACTCAGGAGACTCGCCAGCGCCACCCCCGCGAATCCCCCGCCAACGGTATGGAGGAGATCACGCCGAGTGAGGCGGGGAAGTGAGCCGGGGGACTCTTGGCGAACTCGCATTTTCGATCCCTTCGACGACGCCACTCCACTGAGAGAAACTCAAACTAGCGCAGTGGTCAGTAGTGATATCTGGCCTGCAAAAAATCGATCCGGTCTTGACTCACCAGATAGACCAACCGGTGTTCCTGGGTGAGCCGCCGAGACCAGACGTTGGCTCCGAGGTACTTGAGTGGCTCGGGCTTGCCGATCCCTTCGAAGGGATCACGCATGACCGCTTCAATGAGATCGAAGACCTTGAGCGCGACCTTCCGATTCGTCTCGACCCAGAATCGCAGGTCCTCGCGAAACTCGGTCTGGAAGACTGAGACGCGATCACTCATCGGCGCCCAGCTCCCGGCGCAAGCTGGCTGGGGTTTGCGGCTTGCCTGTCCCCTTCTGAGCGCGGCGCAGAGCGGTCAGTAATCGATCCGCATTCTTGGGCGAGCGCAACAAGTGAGCCGTTTCGAGGATGCCGGACAATTCGGAGGCCGAGATCAAGGCCACATCCTCGGCCCCGCGACGCGTGATGATCGCCACATCCAGATCGGCTGTGACCTGATCGCACAGCTTGGCCAAGTTGGCCCGAGCATCCGTATAGGTGGTTTGAATCGGCATGGTTCAGTTCCCACAGGGTGTTGTACAGGTATATGGTACAGGTCGAAGAGGTGACAGTCCAGTGGGGCTTCAGGCCCGGCCACGCCGGATCCCTGCTCCTCACGGCAACAGCTCAATTCCAAACCTCCGAACCGCCAGCGCGAAGAGTCCGAAGCAAATCACCGTCAGCACCACAGACGCTGCCATCGTCCCCCAGAAGCCCAGACGAGGCAGCAAGGCGGGAAACGCGAGAAACATCGGGAGCGTCGGCACCACATACCAGAACGTGTACCACGCATGGTTCACAATCTTCTGATCGGGTTGCCTCTCGACATACAGCCAGATCAGGGCCAGGAACGTCACCAGGGGCAACGCCGCCACGAACCCGCCCAGCTTGTCGCTCCGCTTGGCCAGTTCCGACACCAGCACCACGACCGCCGCGGTGACTGAGTATTTGACAATGATCCAGGTCATGGCAGATCCAGGTGGGTGGATGAGGGAGCGGATTCGAAGATCGCCAGTGAGGGGACGGGGCGATGCGCGAGGAGGTGCATTCGCCAATTGGCGGTACTCTGTCATCTCTGCCCCCTCTCCCCCGCAACATGCATCTGGTGAAAGCCACGTCGCTCGCGGGGGAGAGGGGGCAGGATACCCCCAGTTGGCGAATGCACCCTGCGCGAGGAGGCAGATTATTCCCCAGTCGATCCAGTCGTAGTCACCCCGCCCCAAACAGCGCCACGCTGGCCGTGAACCCGTGGATGTAGTTCTGTCCGGCCACTGGACCGAGTTCGCCTTGGGCGAAGAACCCGGCCAGGGGGATCGTGCCGGCGACATCTTGGATGGCGTTCGCATCATGGTGTGGAGCCGGGAACATCCGCGTTCCGCGACCGTTGCAGCTGAACAAAAGCCCGCCCGCAGCCGGACCGGCGGCGAGGGAACTGGCGAGCAGCGAGCGCAGATCCTCGTCGGCGGTACTGGCGTCGCGGACGTGGAACTGCATCGTCTGGCCGGTGCGGATGAGGTTGCCCAGGGCCAGGGCTCCGCTCTCGCGGTCGGCTCCGATGACGTTGGCGATCAGGAAGTCACCTCGGGCGAAACTCTCCTTGTACTCGCTCATCGCCAGGCCGACATGGACGCCGCGTTTGATCAGCTCCTGATCGGCGGGTTCGGAATCGCGGTAGAGCGTGTTGAGCTGTTCGAGGGCGGGGCGTCCGCCGAGTTCGACGAGCATGTTGCGGTTGGCCCGCGTCACGATGAAGGGCTGGCCGATGGGTCGGCAGCCTTGTGAGACGACCGAGCGGATCGAGACCGGTCCGCCGATCACGACGCCCGCCGCCCCGTGATCGTACTCGCCGTCGTTCAAGAACAGACGGTTCTCTCCCGGAGCGCTGGCCCCGCTGGCCATCCCCCCCATCACGGGCAGTCCGGGGAACTCGGTGGCAAAGTGAGCCAACAGAGAATCGACGGAGCAAGAGAACGGATCGCCCAGCAGAAACGCCGCGCGTGGCGAACCGGCGACCACCTCTGCGGAGGGAGCTCCCGTCGCCAGCAGCCCATCCAGCGTCCGCTCGAACGCGATGTGAAACGCATCCACGCCACAGCCCGGTAGAGTCGCGGCCCACACGGCGATCGAAGGGCCGTTTTCGTACTCCAGCCCATTGGCCGTCACCGATTCGGCAGTACAGCCCACCAGCACGCGCGACTTCATCGCATCAAACAGCATCCGCCCGAAACCCGGATCGGTCACATGATGCGGCGAGACAAACACGAACGCCAAATCGGGAACCTTCCCGGCCAACTGTTGCTGAATCGACGCCACGGCCTCATGCACAGCATGCCGCGTGTTGTGAATCTGATTTCCGGCACTCGCGAACCGCATCGGGTGGAATCCTCAAGGATGACACTGCGTATGAATGAGTCCACTCTGACGGGGACGGGCGTTGGGATCAAGGGTGCGGAGTGGACACATGGGAGCCTCTCGATCAGTTGCTGCGTGCCTACTCGCCCGCGATGATCGGCATCCTGCCCCACAGCGACTCCTTCCCGTGGACCTCTCATGCCGATCGACTCACACGAAATCCAGGTTCGCGTCCGGTATTGCGAGACCGATGCGATGGGCTATCTGCACCATGCCAACTACTTCAACTTCTTCGAGATGGGACGGACCGAGTTGTTCCGGGCTCAGGGTGGCAATTACCGCTTGATGGAGGAGCGGGGGTATTTTCTGGTCGTGGTCAAGATTGAGTGCCACTACAAGGTGCCGTCTCGATTTGATGACGAGCTCACGATTCGCACGCGAATTTCTCGCCAGACTCCGGCCAAGCTGGAGCATGAGTACGAGGTGTTCCGCAATGGCGTGCAGGTCGCCCGGGGCCACAGTGTGTTGGCCTGCGTCGATCGTCAGGGTCAGGTGCAGCGGATCACGGATGAGATTCTGTTCGCGAATGCTGTGTCAGGTTCGTAGCTCATGTCGCTCCGCGACTGAGATTCCTGCTGCCACACAGCTCCGTCGGAACCAGACGGGCCGCAGGGATCAAGTCGATCGGTGGGCGGAATGCGAGTCGCGGAGCGACATCGCCTACGGCGCTCACGTCGCTCCGCGACTGAGATTCCTGCTGCCACACAGCTCCGTCGGAACCAGACGGGCCGCAGGGATCAAGTCTATCGGTGGGCGGAATGCGAGTCGCGGAGCGACATCGCCTACGGCGGTTCGGACCACTCCCTTTACGCCCGTATCCCCGACCCATCACAATGCGGAAACAGTCGGAAGGACCGCTTCGCGCCGCGAGGCGGTCGACGACTGGCTCACACCGCATCCGCTGCTCGGGAAAGTCCCTCCTTCATGGCCCCTCGGAAGAACACGCCGCCCCTCACGAAGCTGGATGCTGACGATTTCGTGGCGATTCGCGAGATGTTGGCGTACCTCAATTTGTCCGGGGGCCGCCGCGATCCGAAGTTTCTCGCGAATCTCAACCGCATCTGGGCGAAGCTGGACCGTGCGGCTCCGGTGGCTGCGTTGGCGACGCTTCTGGAGACCGAACTGGAAAAGATGCAAGGCACCACACCCGTGTTCCAGGACACCCAGCAGGCTCGGCAGGTGATCCCGCTCACCCTGACCTCCCTGCTGACCGCCTACCGCGAACACCAGGCCGACCTGCTATTCCACCTCAGCCCCCTCGACTACGAACAGCCGCTGCTGATCGGCGTCTTCTTCGAGGCGGTCCTCGCTCAGGGGGCCCCCTGGGACGAACCGGAGCGGATCGTTCAGGACGCCCTCAAAACGGTCAACGACTTCGTCGGCTACCGCCCCATCCCCGTCCTCGAAAGCGGGCTGCGGCTGGAAATCTACAGCCACGAGCGCTTCCGGCCTCTCCCCATTTATATGGAGGGAGTCGGGGCCGCGGTGGGGCCGTACCACGACTTGATCTCGTCGACGATGGAGTTCCTGAAGCAGGCTCCCAAGGATCTGCTGCTCGAAGCGCACTTCGACCTCGACCAAATGGAAGAGCTGGCGATCGACATGCGGTCGCATGACCACTTGCATCCGGTCAACAAACGCACGAATTACATGTTCGGGGAGTGGGATCCCCATCGCATCGACACCAAGGGGCACTACCGCCGCGTGGTGCTGCGGCGCATCATCCTGGATGCGCTGCTGACTTGGATCGATGATCCGAAGTCCCGCACCCCGCGCGCGGAACGACTCTTCGACGCGGCGGCGGCGCTGTGCGGGACGATGCTGATGGCCTCGTCGATTAGTGGGTCGGGACCGGGTGTCCATGATTCGTCGGTGACGCTGACCTCGCTGTTGCCGGTCGTGGCCCGGCGGCGCGATGCGTTCTATCTGCGGCTGATGCAGCAGGTCGACGGGACGCGGGCCAAGCGGCTCAAGCGCGAAGAACAACGCACACAACAGCCGTTCGGCCACATCCGGCAGTTCCTCAACATGCACCTGGCGGGGTACGGAGCGCGGCAAATTCAGTTTCGCGAGATCGCGTACCTCTACGCCAAGATGGGGTATCCCGAGGCCGCCCGCGCGCAGGCCGATTCCATCCCCGCCGCATCGATTCGGTTCGAGTGCGAGATCCAGTGCCGCATCGGCCTGGCTCATCATGCCCTGAACCAGAACAAACTGCCCGAGGCGGTCGACCTCGTGATGGGGCTGTTCAACCTCTTCCAGCGGGGCATCGAGTGCGGGGCGCTGGTCGACCCGTGGGACATCCTCGGTTTCCAGGGGCAGTTCCCGCTGTTCACCTCGCGCGAGGACACGATCCCCGACAACCGCGTTGAAGTGCTGATCGAGCTGGTCGAGGACGCCTTCGGGGCCTTCTCGCGCGTCCTCAGCGAATCCGCAGCGCAGGGCAACGGGGCCGCCCGCGAGCGCATTCTGATTGAGTACCAGCAAGTCGCCGAGTGGTGGGATCGGTTCGCCAGCACCACTGTGGAAGACCTCCCCAAGGTCTCCGGCCAGGACAGCCTGGAAGCCGCGACCCATGTCTCCGAAACACTGATCGAGTGGCGGAAAGCTGGGGAATCGGCGGGAGATGTCGGCTTCTGGCGGCAGCATGTTGAGGAGTTCGAATCGGCCCAGGCGTACGCGCTGGTTGTCGATGCCCTGCTGTATCGCAAGGACTTGGTGGCCTCGCTGGCCCTGCTGATGCAGTGGCTCAGTCAGTCCAGCGATGTCGGGCTGGAGTCGCCCAAGCACTCGCTGTTTGCGATGCTGATTCGCTGGATGAAGTTGATCGCGGGCGATGCCTGCACGATGACGCAGGACGAGCGGGCCAATCTGCTGCGACGGATGTTTGCCTTCCTCGAATCCAACGCGGAAGAGCTGTGGTCGGTGCCTCGCATGGAAGGGGCCGTCGAGCGTGCCCAGCAGGCGATGCGGGATGACCCCCTCAAGGACGAAGCCGCCGAGGGCGACGACGACAAGGAAGAGGACGATGTCTTCGGAGCCGCCTATGAGGAAGTGACCTACAAGGACACGACCGACGACGGCAATTGGGGCAACACCCTCGAAAATGACTTCGGGTTCCGTAACACCGAATTCGAAGTCATCAATCGCGACATGGAGCCGCGACTCAAGTTCATCAACGCCATCGGCCAGTTGTGGCAGATGGCCGCCGTGCGTTTGGCAGCCGATCTGCACCTGCATCGCGACACGCCGCAGACCCCGATCTTGCAGCAGACGCTGGAGGGCGTGCGGGATTGGCGGACGCAGGCCCAGCGGTGGCAGGTGGACCTCGCCGAACTGATGGAGGCGATCTGGGATCACGAGGTCGCCGAGTCTTCCGGCGAGCACGACGCCAACGTCGAGTACGACATCCAGTTGCAGGTGAAGTTCTACATGCTGCATCAGGTGATCAACACGTTGATCTGCCTGCGGAATGCGGATCGGTTGTTGTCCGGATGCTTACCCGAAGAGGCCTCCAAGGGCGGTCGAGCCGAGGACGATCCGGAGTTGTCCACGCTGATTCGCGCGGTCGTGCGGCGCGACATCGACACGGTCGTGAAGTCGTTGCCGACGGTGCTGGAGTGGATGTCGAAGCACGCACTGCTGTATGTGCCGCTCGACAACGGGGGCAAGCCCGCTCCGATCCTGCGGGCGCAGATGATGCAGTCGGTGGTGCGGTTCCTGCTGCGGGAACTGCCGCGGATGGGGCTGCTGTATGAGACGTGGCGGGTGTTGCAGACGGCCTTCCAGATGGAGCGCCGCTGGCGACCGGATGGACAGGCGATCACGGAGTTCGACCGGCTCTTCGATCTGGCCCTGCGGAATGTTCTGGAAGAGGTGATCCACTCGGCCCGCACCTGGGGCGATGGCGAGGCGCACACGGAAGTCCTGATCGACGCCATCGGCGACATCGTCGAACCCTTCCAAGACCTGTGGCTCGACCACAGCCGCACGATGCGGATCTCGTCGGTGGACGGCCTGCGTGACAACGACGACTGGCTCGATCTGGCCGATTTCATCCGCGAGTACGGCGGCGATCTGCTGCATGCCAGTCAACTGACACTGGGCAACGTGCGGGCGATTCTGCACCAGGGGATCGACTGGTATCTCGACTATCTGGAGGAGCAGCAAGACCCGCTGAAGCCGATCAAGATGCTCGATGACCTCGACTCCGGCATGATCGATCGCGAGGAGTGCGAGTGGTGCCTGGAGACGATCTACTCGATCGTAGTCGACAAGTTTGATCGGTTCCTCGAATACAACACGACCACGACACAGTCCGACTATGGGAACATGTTTTACTGTCTGCTCGACTTCCTGCGGCTCGAGGCCCGGTACGACCGCGACTCGTGGAGCATGTCGCCGATCACGCTCGTGCATGAGATGCTCACGCGGCTTCAGGAGACCGAAGCCGCCCGCCTGTGGGAGGGGACGTACGAGGCCCAGACGACCGACCTCGCCGCGCGGCACCTGCAAGACCTCTCCGGCTTGCAGCGGGCGTATGGCATGCGGATGCCGACGATTGCCGACCACCTCAACCAGCGATTCGTCAAACCGCTGGCCGTGAACCGCATCCTGGCCTTGGTCCATCAAGCCGTCGCCGATTCGCAAGCGGGCGTCGACTCCCCCGCGTTCGTGGAACTCCGCCGCGAGGTCGACCTGTACCTCACCGACTCCTGGGGCTCCGGCGTGGACATCCCCCCGTGGCTGCGGCAGCTCGAAAAAGAAGTCTACGATGTCGTCGAACCCGACGAAGGCGGCCGCCCCGCCGCCGACGCCGAACTGGCCATGTCCGCTGTGCCCCTGACCAAGGACGAGTTCCAAAAGCAACTCAAAGCCTGGCCCCGCCGAGGCCGCTCGACCCGCAAACCGGACGGTCCGAAGGGGAAGGCTCGAAGAGGAAGGAAGAAGCCGCCGGAGGAGTAGGCGGTATTGCACCCAATGCCATCCAACAGCCTCCGAGAAACACGGTTTGTTTTCACGCTGGAATATCCCATGGCAAACAAACTGCGGTCACATGACATTTCCCGATGTTTCATGGTTTGACACGATGAGCAGTCAGCAGCCGATTAGTCACCAAGGGCAGATTCAACCAATGCTCGCCGATCAGTTGGACGAATTCAGTTCTGACGACTTTGGCCCTCTGAATCAGACACGATGCACTTTCTTGCCGAAGATAGATGCCCTCCATGGGCCCGTCATAGAGTGACGACTGGCCAATCAATCGGGGAATGTCCACCAGACTAAAGATGCCTGTACCAACCTTCGGGACAGTGGCCAACTGGAGTTTATGACAGATTTCATCTCGTCGGGCGCTGGTGAGGAAGTGTCGTTCTTGCTTGTCATAGACATCGAAGGCCAGGAAATAGTCCGGCAGCCGCGTGTAATGGATGGAGTGACGCGCGTAACACCACTCGCCAAAGAGGATCAAACGATCCTCCAAGGCATCGAACATCAGTGATTCGCGGTCTGATAACCACGCCCACAGCGGAGCGAACTGGTCTTTGATGCCGCGTAGCAACAAGTTGCCGCGATTTTGGGCCAACAAATTCCCGTGCGAGTCGAACGATATACCGAGATTGGCTCCGTCGACTTTCTCTTCGACTATCAAGGGCTGACGCAGGAACGTCTCGGCTTCATCGCGTGACAAGACTTTGTCCGCCCGGGCAGGAGTGGTCCCCAACCAAAGCAGGTGTGGCGTCGTCGGGAATTTCACAAAGTCATCGCTCATCATTTCTTCTTTATCTTTGTCTTCCGGATCGCTTCCAGCTCGCCACGGCAGAGGAACTCAACCCGGACGCCATGCACCTTGAGTTGGGCTTCCCATCCAAGCCATTTGCTATCCGCAGCTTCGAGGATCGGCGGCTTATCTGGGTGAGCATTGGCCGTAGCGACAAACTTTCGGTCGGCTGGATCAAACGCCGCTTCGAGTGCTGCGTCCACTGGGAACTCACTGAACTTGGTCTTCTCCGCATTCATGGGCGTAATCTTGACCCAGGAGACATGCCTGATATCGCCTTGGACCTGGAGTAGCCACTTGAGGAACGTGCTTCCATAAGTCGGCGATCTGTAGGGCGAAAGCTTGTTGTGATACTCGTCAAGAATGAGCGAGCCATCGTCCAACACAACTTGTTCTTTTGCCTGAACTCGTTCCAATCGAATCAAGCACTCCTCCACGCAAGTCGGGCTCATCTGGACTGCCTGGCCATCGGCGACCAGTAGCACATTCGTGTCGATGACAATGGCGGTCATTGTCCGACCTCAATTTGACGAGCTTGCTGACGGCGGCGAGCAGCAGCCTTTGACTTTGCAAAAAGATCGCCCATGCTGTCACCGAAGAACTTATCCGGCCAGTTGAGGATGTCTCCATCTGCATTGAGTTGCAGCGGTTCGAGCTTCGATTCGCCTCCAGTGGTGTGAGCAAAATACGCAGCCACTTGATCTGCGGAAATGGGATGTTCTGGATCGGCCTCCGCGATCCGCCGCTGAAGACGATGCAGGAAGTGTTCAGAGTGCGTTTCGATGATCAGCTGGATGTTTCGATCCTCGCCATTCTCACGGGACATGAGCACGTCAATGAACAAGTCGGCGAGGTGTGCCTGTGCCCGTGGGTGCAAATGCAATTCTGGCTGTTCAATGAACAGGATCGAGTCTGCTGGCACATAGAAACACTGCACCACCACCGGCAGGACTTGCGAAATGCCGAAGCCCACATCGGGAAGGTCCACCAACAGCGGAGAGCCGGGCGTCCTGACCTTCACCTCATATTCTCTGCGATGGGCAGATATCTGACGCACCTCAAATTCATCAATCAACTCTAACTGCTGGAGCTTCTCCGCGATGAACTGCTGGAAGGGTCTTTTCTTCCTGTTCTTCCCGGCGTTGAGCTGCCGATCTTTGGCAGCCAGCAATGCACTAATCGTGTTCTCGCCAGCATAGCCAACGTTGTCTGGTTCGCCGCCCGGCCAACTGTAGTGTCGTTCACCTTTGTTGCGAAGTGGTCCCAGATAGCTGATTGATTGCAATAGCCGTTCCATTTGCAGGCTGAAGTCCTGCACGAAATCCGCGTTCTGATAGTAGATTGCCATTTGGTCGGGAAAGCCATAGAACTTTCGGGGAGTACCCAGTGGCCAGCCGCGTCCTTTATTGCGGATGAGATGGTATTCAGTGGCTTTGAGTCTATGTTCGACCTTTTCACCTTGGAAGCGTTCGACGGAGACACGCATGCTTTCGACGTTGGCTTTCTTGAGTTGGTATTCGAATCGATTCACAACTGGTGCCGGGTGTTTCTCACCAGCCATCCCGACTTCCGCCTCAAAACGCATCTGGTCGCCGGAGCAGGAGAACTTCGAGCGTGGGTCTTTCACCGTGAGCGGCTTTGGCAGCCCCCACTCGAAGCTGAACCCTAGCTTGTTCTTCGGGTCGCGACCAAATATCAATTCCTCAAACGAGCCAAGGTTCACCGGCGTGATTGCGTCACCGGGAAAGATGACCATCTTGCGGTCCGACGAATCCACGGTCTGCTTGAGCATCAACAGGAACTGCTCGATGCTGCTCTTCCCCGAACTGTTCGTGCCAAAAAAGACGGTCAACGGAGCCATGCGGATCGGCGTCGTGTCTTTCCAGCCTTTGAAGTTCTTGAGTTGGAGATGAGTGAGCATCTGATCGGTTCGCTGGGTGGCCCTGTTGCACTGCAATCGCCAGAAAGCAGTCTGAACGTGGATTGGCCCGACAGTCAATCTGCAAGGCATGGCAGATGTTTTACTCAATCTCTCGCCTCACTACCACAGACGAATGGCTGGGGGGGGATCCACGATCCACGACCAACGTAGCGCGATCCTTTACCGCAATCCTTGACTACACTCCGGCAGCTCGATCAACTCGTCTACGAACTGTACGGCCTGACCGACGCCGAAATCGCGATTGTCGAGGCGGCGACTGCTGGATGACCTGCTGGCTGAGCTCGGGGTGAGTGGACCAGGGCGGGTGGCGTGCCCTCTCTCACCCCATCCCTCGCCCTCGCAAAACGCACCAGGTGATTGCCAAGTCGATCGCGGGGGAGAGGGGGCCGGATTTCGCCATTGGGCGAATGCACACGATTCAGGTCGCATGGAGTGTGTGCGTCCCGTTCGTCGGTAGCGGTTTCGCCCACCAAACACACAGGAATCCAACCACGAAAGGCACGAAATACACGAAAAGGCAGGGGGTCGT
>JAYWFM010000500.1:0-16306 GCA_043778825.1 Planctomycetota bacterium
GTCGTGTCGCTTCGAGTGACACGAGGCAAGGAGAGGACATGGCGAGCGTAATTCGTTCCGGGACACGCGGAGAATGGACCTGGCCCCATGGCCGTGAGGGCCTGCTGCTCCTGCTTCAAGCCCATGAGTGTGCCAGCGACTCAGGCAGCGATGAGTGGGACTTTGCTTTGGAATTGTCGTCCCTGCAGAAGCGCGGACTGACCGAGACCGAGCTTCGCTGGCTGCTCAAATTGGAGTACGTGGAGCACCGCAACGAGGCCACGCTGCTGGGCGATCCGACGCGGTGTTTTCTCGCTCAGGGCGGCATGAAGTTCACAGCCGATTCCTGTTTTGTGCTGACGACGACCGGTGAGCAGTACGTCCGGGCATTGCTGCACCCCGCGAATGGGCCTGCGCATGGGCACACCCACGGACACCGACCCGCTGGGTTGGAGCCGCCGCTTCCCGCCCCTGTGGAACCCGCGTTCCCCACCCCTTCCCCCACCCCTGCTCTCGGCCTGATCGCCTTCGAGACCAAGTCGCTCGTGATTCCCCAGAACCAGCGCCCGACCTGGGATCCCGATCGCAAGGAGCTGTGGTTCGGCCCGCATGTGGTCAAACGCTTTCGGTTCCAGTCCCCGAACCAGGAGACGATCCTGACCGTCTTCCACGAAGAAGGCTGGCCCGCCAAGATCGACGACCCGCTGCCGCCGGTGCCCAACCAGACATCCCGCCAACGCCTGCACGACGCCATAAAAAACCTCAACCGCCACCGACTGAATCGGGTGATCCGATTCGCCGGTGACGGCACGGGGGAAGGGGTGCTGTGGGAGCGGGTGGAGCTGGCTGCAAATGACGAATAGCCGCCCGTGGGGCACGTTGATCCCGAAGGGATGCCAGCCCAAAGCCGGTGGTCGAGCGCAGCGCAGGCCTCGCCCGCCACCCGGTTCAACCCCGCCAAACGACTTCCTGCCCCCCTCTCCCCCCGGGAGAGGGGCTGGAGGTGAGGGCCGCCTGCCAGAAGTCGAAGTAGCGTGGGCTTTAGCCCACGCTTCCCTGAAAGAACGCACTCGCGTGGCCTAAAGCCCACACGACAGGGACTGTTGTCGGACACGTCAAACTTGGTTTGAAAAACAAACTTTGTCGTCGACTCCCGCAGAGGGAGTCTGTTGGCGTGCGGCCCTCACCCCCAACCCCTCTCCCAAGGGGAGAGGGGAGCCGGAGGTCTTTCGGCGAGGTCGCGCTGGTTGCGGACGGAGCCTGCGCTGTGCTCGACCACCGGCGATGGGCTGACATCCCTCCGGGATGTCAGGACTGGCAACCGTAGCTGCACTCGCCCGAGTGCGGGCCGCCCGAGTTCTGGCGAGTGCAGCGATCCGGCATTGCCAAGTGGGTCGTCACAGGTTCATGTTGGGGTTGGAGTCCAGCCTTTAGGCTGCTCCGGGGCAGGCTCAAGCCTGAACTCCAACGCCGATTCTGAGTCCCGACAAGGCACGCCTCGGCAGGCTGACGCCGTGCCGCTCTCGATCAGTCGTAGGGTGGGACAAGCTCGCTTCGAGCGCTGGCCCACCATGTGCGACGCTATCCCCCGGATGGTGGGCCTGCGCCCAAAGCGGCTGGTCCCACCCTACATCACTGCACTCGCCAGAGTGCGGGCCGCCCGAGTTCTGACGAACGCAGCGACAGAACCGGGACAAGCTGGCGGCTCTTGACCGGACACCTCGCTGCGTTCAGCACTCACCCGAAGAATCGGCCAATGAGTTTCCCCGGTGCCTGACGGCTCTTGACGGGGTAGCCCAAGCGGCGTCCGGGCCTGCCCGCCTCGTTAACTGGCATGTCGCCTTAAGGTATGGACACCGTCTTGATGGCGTGACCATCGTATTTCAGGTCAAGGTCATCCTTCTTGATGATGGCCGGGACATAGTACTTCTCTTCGACGAGGACAGCGACCTTCTGGCATTTCGGACAACATCCCGGAGGAACGGGACAGCACACACAGCACTCTTTGCAGACAGTCTTGGTCTCTTCCTTGGCTGTCTGGGCATAGCCGGAGCGCTTCCTGGAAAAGGGCTGGAGCACGAGTACCTTGACTTGCCATTTTGGGGGAGTCGGTTCAGCAGGCTTCTGATCCGCTGGGGCGGGAGCTTCTTTGCCCGAATATTCCTTCTGTGTATCGATGTCTATTTTTCCAGGTCCGTCAGCGTACGACTTGAAGGAATTCCAATCATCAGCAGCCGCTGCACTCTTCGGCCTCGGACCTCCCTGATCACCATGTGGTTTGTGGCGATGGTAGCCCTCACCACGCATGAGAGGGGTGAAGAGTACAACCAAGCAGCAGGCCATCAGAGTACGAGTGAACATCTTCTTCTCCTTACGAACACCATGCCATCGGGTTGGGGACTCCGACATTCATCCCACTGCATCTCAAAATACGCGATTCAATCCCAGCGTCAAGATGAATCTGGATTTCGAACTGTGGAACGTCGGGGAAGCAAGCTTCCCCGGCCCGTCTCCCTGCGGGTGCCCCAGCCGGACCGTAGCGTGCGGCGGATTTGCGACGATCATCTGCTGCGTCACCTCTTTCGCACCTCCTTCAGTCCACGAGGCCGAGCATGCCGTTCAGCACCACGATCAAGTTCGATGTGAAGATTGAAAAGGGACCGCCGCCGGAGTCGGTCGAGGCTCCCAAGATGGACATCGACGCCTACCTGCCGATCACGATGACGATCCCGGTGAAACCCGCCGGACGCCAGATCGGTGCCGATTGGGAAGAGATGCCGAAGTCCACTGAAATCGTGCTGGATGCCGGAAGTCGGGAGCGTGTGAAGTTTCTGTTGATCTCCGCTTCGGAGTACGCGGACCCGAATTGCAGCAAGAATCCGGTGGCCTTGCTCCTGAAGTTTGGCAAGCCGGATCTGGATTGGGATACGACGAAGGGAGACGATGATAAACTCGTCGAGGAAGTGATCTGGCTGCAAGGCCCGCTGATGTTCTCGGGCTACACCCTGTCGATGCTGCCAGCGAAACTGGAGAGCATCTATGTTCAGAACCACCGCGGCAAGGACATCGAACTGAAGATCCTCCTCGGCAAGTCATTCATGAAGCCCACGAATCGTCCGATCGTGGTCGGTGATGTCGAGCAGCAGAAGGCTGCCCAAAGAAACGGCTCGCGGCAGGGAATGGTTGCCTCGCGATAGCTACGGCACTCTAACACCGGTTGGCCTCTTCGGTTCTCGATCCTCAAGGAACGCGGCACATGCCCATCACTCCCACGTACCCCGGTGTGTACATCGAAGAGGTCTCCAGCGGCGTGCGGACGATCACGCCGGTGGCGACCTCGCGGACCGTGTTCATCGGGCGGACCTCGCGCGGGCCGCAAGATGATGCGACGCAGGTCCAGAGCTTCTCCGAGTTCGAGCGGAACTTCGGGGGACTCGATGTCCAGCTGTCGCTGCCGTATGCGGTGCAGCAGTTCTTCGACCACGGCGGAACGGACGCCTTGATCGTGCGGGTGGTCCATGAAGACGGCAAATCGGCGACAGCTGCGGTGAATGGTCTGCCCCTCAAGGCCAGCGGCGCGGGGAAGTGGGGGAACAACCTGCGGGCGAGGATCGATCACGATGTGAAGCCGGGGGCGGATGGGCAGCCCCGGAACGATCTGTTCAACCTGTTCCTGCAGGACAGTGATTCGAAGATCGAAGAGTCGTTCCGCAATCTGTCGATTGACACTGACGATGCGCGGTACTTCGAAACCGTCCTGGAGCAGCAATCCCAGCTCGTGCGATCCAATAAGGCTCCGGATGTCGCCGCGATTCCTACTCCCGGCGCTCATCCTCCGATCCCGGCGGATGGCAACCGCAGCCCGTTCGGAGCCGAAGACCGGTACACCAAGTTCAACCAGGACGGCGAAGACGGCTCCGAGATCACGGATCAGGACATCCTGGGCGACGAGTTGAGCAAGACCGGCTACTGGGCCTTGGAGCGGTGGGAGAAGGAGTTCAATCTGTTTGTGGTGCCGCCGCTTACGAGAACTAAGGAAGTTAGCGCGGAGGCACTGGGGACGATCAACAAATATTGTGCCGAGCGACGGGCGTTGCTGCTCGTGGATGCTCCCTCGGATTGGAAGGACGTGGCGACTGCGTCCACTCAGATTGACACCTTGCGAAGCAACATCTCCATCAAGAAGAATGCGGCCATCTTCTTCCCGCGTCTCAAGATGCCAGACAGCAAGCGGGAGAACCGCACGGCGGAGTTCCCGGCCTCGGGGGCTGTGGCGGGGATTTTTGCCCGAACGGATGCCACACGCGGAGTCTGGAAATCACCCGCTGGGATCGAAGCCACGTTCAACGGCGTATCCGAGTTTTCGGTCAAGATGTCCGATGCTGAGAACGGTCGGCTCAACCCGCTGGGGATCAATTGCCTGCGGAACCTGCCCGGTGGAATCGGGAACGTCGTGTGGGGATCGCGCACACTGGACGGGTCCGATCGTTTGGCCTCGGAGTGGAAGTATCTGGCGGTGCGGCGCGTGGCGCTGTTCCTGGAGGAGAGCCTGTACCAGGGGACGCAGTGGGTGGTGTTCGAGCCGAACGATGAGCCGCTGTGGTCGCAGATTCGACTGAACATTGGGGCCTTCATGCACGGGTTGTTCCGGCAGGGGGCGTTCCAGGGGCGGTCGCCGCGCGAGGCGTACTTTGTTCGCTGCGACAAGACCACGACCACGCAAAACGACATCAACCGGGGCATCGTCAACATCGAGGTCGGCTTCGCCCCGCTGAAGCCCGCCGAGTTTGTCATTCTGAAGATCTCGCAGATCGCGGGCGAGATTGAGACGTAGTGTGAAGCGATCAGCGATCAGCTTTCAGCCAGACACTCTCCGGCAGACGCATGCGAAAGCTCTGGCTGACTGCTGATCGCTGACTGCTGAAAGCTCTCTGCAACTCCCACTGGTGAGCAACCTCATGGCCAAGTTTACCGCCAACACGACCCGCTTCGACCCCTACAAGAACTTCAAGTTCCGTGTGAAGTGGGACGGGAAGTACGTGGCCGGGATCAGCAAGGTCTCCGGACTCAAGCGCAAGACGGAGGTCGTCTCGCATCGCGAGGGCGGCGACCCCAGCAGCAGCCGCAAGTCGCCCGGCCGCACCGAGTATGAAGCGATCACGCTCGAACGCGGGGTGACCCACGACATCGAGTTCGAGCAATGGGCCAACAAGGTCTGGAACTTCGGCTCGGGGCTGGGCCTGGAAGTGTCGCTCAAAGACTTCCGCAAGGATGTCATCATCGAGGTCTACAACGAAGCGGGCCAAGTGGTGATCGCCTACAACGTGACCCGCTGTTGGGTGTCGGAGTACCAGGCCATGCCCGACCTCGATGCCAATGCCAACGCGGTCGCGATCCAGACCATCAAGCTGGAAAACGAGGGCTGGGAACGGGATTACAACGTGACCGAGCCGACGGAGCAGTCGTTCAAGGAACCGAGTTAATGTCGTCTTTCGCTCCGCGAAAGAACGTTCTTTGGCGGAGCGAAAGACGACAGTCGGCTGAACCGGCGAACCCCCGTGTCCCGAGCCTGTTATGCCCTGCCTGAGCCCCGCCGAACTGCTGAATCTCTGGGAGCGGGCTTATGGCCTGTCCCCGGCACGGCGAGCCATTGACATCGTCCGAGCGGGCTATCCCCACTATTCCTGGACCGATGTCGCCAGCTGGCCGATCGGGTTTCGAGATCGCCACATTGCCCGGCTGCGGGCGACTCACTTCGGACTGACCGTGCCGAGTGTCACGACCTGTCCCGGTTGCCAAGCACCGGTCGAGTTCGAGGTTTCACTGGAGCAGTGCTTTCAGCTTCATGCGACAGGGTTCGACACGCCACAGCTCCCGGCGCTCCCGGAAAGCGTCCTCTCCGTGCGACCGCTGACCACAGCCGATGTCCTCGAACATCTGGAATCCGCGCGAGACGATGCCGGACTGGTGCGCCGCTGCCTGACCATGCCGGACGGCACCACGCTCCCGTACGACGACCTGCACTCACTGGCCGGTCGACTCGAAGCCCTCGATCCCGAGGCCCGCATCGAGTTCGCACTCCAGTGCCCCGCATGCGGGCGAGAGTGGTCGAGTCTGTTCGACATTGTGTCGGTGTTCTGGATTGAATTGAACACCTGGGCACGGCGGATGATGCAGGAGATTCACCAACTGGCCACGCGGTATGGCTGGTCGGAGGAGGATATCCTCCGCCTCTCACCGTGGCGACGGGCGATCTACCTCAGCCTGACGGGGGCGCGATGATCCCCTTTCTATTGACGCAACTCGAACGCGGTGCCGGCTCTTTGCCCCATGAAGTCCGCCCGGTTGTACCCTCCCTGTTCGAGCCCCTGTCACCCGTCGCGGACACGATGACCGATGAGGGGACGACCCCGCTGGCTTTGCCGGTCGCCACAGACTTCATTCCCCGTTCATCACCACTCGGAGACCAGACCCGAAGTCATACATCTCACGAGACCGACCTCTCTCGTCGACTCGCGCAGCCTGCCGCTTCCGAGACGATGGAGCGTTCGGCACACACGGGCCAGATCGATCCGCGACAACAGGGCCTGCCTGTCCCGCAGCGACAACTGACGCCACCACCAGTCCCTCCACTCCTGGCCAGCACAACAGCACGTCCGTTCGATGCGTCCCGGCGAAGCGCTGAGCCTCGTGTGCCGTTGATCGCGGAGACCACGACGCAACCGAATGCTGGCGATCCGTTCCACTCCGCGAACTATCAGTCTGAGTCGCAGCGTGTTCATCGACTCGCCGAGGATGTTGAGAGGTTGTCCCGCCGCCTGGGGACTCCCGCTCCTTCGAAATCATCGGAGCCAGCGATTCGGCCTGTCACTGCCAAGGTCAGTTCGCCCCCACGGGCCGACTCCACCAGTCAGCGGTCGAATTCCGAATCTCGACTGATCGTCGAGCGTCCTATTCCAGTGGGACTCGTGCCTCAACAAGCGGTGCCGCAGATTGAGCTGCCTCACACACCCGCACCGACACCCACGGTGACTGTCTCCATTGGTCGAATCGAGTTCCGGCACTCCTCACGTCGGAGTGATCCCGCGCCGTCCCCAGCTCCCAGCCCGCAGCGTCCCGCCTCGCGCGTGGTCAGCCTGGAAGATTACCTGCTTCAGAAATCGGCGGGTGCCTCATGAGTAACGCCCTCGCGATCTCAGCGGTCACGGCCACGCTTCGTCATCTGCTGCTCCAGGCCGGAATCGGCAATGTGACCACGCTGCCCCTCGACAAGGCCGCAGCCGCTCAGCCCAGCGACCGAGTTAATCTGCTGCTGTATCAGGTCGTGCCGAATGCGGCTTGGCGGAATCAACCGATGCCAGGCCGGATTCGTCCGGGGGAGCAAGGCTATCCGCCCTTGGCGCTCAATCTGCAATACCTGCTCACCGCCTACGGGGATGACGGACCATCGCTTGTCGATCACCGGTTGCTGGGTCGGGCGATGCTGGCGTTACACGACCATCCGGTGTTGGATCTGACCGATATCCAGGATGCGACGAACAACATCCGCGATCAGTTCTTGGAGACCGTGCCCGATTTGCATCAGCAGATCGAACGAGTCAAGCTGACGTTCCAGGTCATGAACATGGAGGAGTTGTCCAAGCTCTGGTCGACGTTTCAAACGCAGTACCGCCTCTCCGTGCCGTTCGAGGCCAGTGTCGTGCTGATCGAAAGCGGGCGCGGCACCCGGACACCGCTCCCCGTCATCAAGCGCGGCGAGAAGGACCGGGGCTGGGACACGCAGCCCAACCTCGGCCCTCTGATTGACCGCGTCGATTACCTCGACCCCACGGTCCTGGGCAGCCGTCCCCTTCCCGCCGCCTCGTTCCCCAAGTTCGGTCAGGAGAAGTTCGTCTGCTCGCTCGTTGGGACCGATCTGCCACTTCGAGACACTAAGATTCTCATCCACGATTCGAGGCAGGCCCCCGGCCAGGATCTGGTTGCCTCGATCGACCCGCTCCCGCTCAGTACCAAGGAGCGCATCCGCTTCGAAATCGATCCTCAGTTGGCCGGGGCACGCTGGGTCTCGGGGATGCTCTCCGTCAGTCTGCAATACCCCGGCCTCAACCAGAAGGTCCGCACCACCTCCCCCCAGCCGTTTCTGCTGGCTCCACGTTTGCGTCTCGCTCCCACCGGTCGGGTGCTCGCGATCCCCTCTGTGGAACAGGGAAAGAGCCTGATCACGGTGAGCTGTGACCCGCCATTGGCAGCCGATACGACTCGACTCCTATCGGCGCGACTGGTACTCGATGCGGACAACGGCGATTCGCGGCAGTTGAAATTGGCCAGCGGGTCGCTGAGCCATTCACCCACGACACCGACGTTTGATGCCACCGACATCCCGCCGGGCGAGTACCGCGTCCGGTTGCGAGTCGATCTGGTGGACAGCCTCCCCTTCCAGCGATCCCTACTGAATCCCGCTCTGCTCGAGATGGACGAGAGCCAGAAGATCACGATTGGGTAAGGCCCGTTGAACAAGTCTGTGGCACGGGCGTCTCGCCCGTGATTCCTTGGGTTTCCCACATGGGCGAGACGCCCATGCCACGTTACCAACGGGCTGCCAAGCCCCGGAACTCCCCTCCATGCCGCCAGAACAGAGCAACACGGTCTTCCTCACGCGGACGCTGGAGTGGTTCCGTGGTCGGCTCATGGAGTTGATCGATCCCGGGCAGGCCAGCCCAGACTCCATGGCGAGCGGCCCAGAACCCTCCCTGGATGAGGCCGATTCGCTCCCCGCCATCGCCACATTGGCGGAGACATTCGGCCTGAGTGAGGGGGAACAACTGACGCTGCTGCTCTGTGCCGCTCCGGAGTTTGATCCGTCGTTCTCGTCGCTCTTTGCAGCTGCGCAGCGCGATGCCAGCAAGAGCTACCCGACGTTCTCGCTGGCCCTGACCCTGTTCGACAATCTGGCCTGGGATGTCGTCACCGATCATCGTCCTCTGCGGTACTGGCGCATGATCCAGGTCCACCCGTCGATCGGCGTCCCGCTCACCTCGGCTCCGCTTTCGGTGGATGAGCGGATCTTGAACTACCTGCGGGGCGTCAACTCGATCGACCGCCGGTTGATCTCGCAATGCCAATGGCCCGCTGCCTTACCTCACGATCTCCCACCATCGCAAGAGGCGATCACCCACCAGATCGTCGAGGCGGCCACGGCCTCGCCACCCGCGATCATTCAACTCACCGGCTCTGACTCGCCAGACAAGCAGGTCATCGCCGCCGCCGCCGCCGCTCGACTGAATGCCGAGTTGTGCCTGCTGCCCGCCGAAATGCTCCACACCGATGCCAACGAACTGGAGCAGCAGGTCCGACTCTGGCAGCGGGAGATCCGGTTGCTGCCGCTCGTGCTCTACATCAATGGAGCAAGTCTGGATCGCACTGCCACGACGCGGCTTTCGCCGATTGTCCGGTTCTTGTCGCAGTGGGGGACGTTCGCGATCGTCGATACTCCCGAGCCATTGCCGTTGTCCGGCCTGCCGACCGAGATCATCGCAGTCGCCCGTCCGACTCGCGAGGAGCAGGCGGCGCTGTGGGCCGAGCATTTCGGGAGAGGCCGTCTGCCACTCGCCCGACAACTGGCGACGCAGTTTCAACTGCCCCTGCCGACGCTGACGCAGGTGATCGCCAAGTCGGAACAGTCCGCACTCCCGAGCCAAAGCGAACCAGACACGGGGATCTGGAACGCCTGCCTCGCCGCCACCCGCCCGTCGCTCGATTCGCTCGCCCAACGGATCGACGTGAAGGCGTCGTGGGACGATCTGGTCCTCGGCGACGAGGAGGAGTCACTGCTGCGAGGCATCTCGGCCCAGGTCCGCCACCGCCTGACCGTACTCGAAAACTGGGGCTTCGCAGCTCGCCTCAATCGCGGCATGGGGGTCTCAGCTCTCTTCTCCGGCGAGAGCGGCACCGGGAAGACGATGGCCGCCGAGGTGCTGGCGCGCGATCTGAACCTCGACCTGTACCGCATCGACCTCTCGCAGGTCGTCAACAAGTACATCGGCGAGACCGAGAAGAACCTGCGAAGGCTGTTCGATGCCGCCGATGAGTCGGGCGTGATCCTGTTCTTCGACGAGGCCGATGCCCTGTTCGGCAAACGCAGCGAGGTCAAAGACAGCCACGACCGCTACGCCAATATCGAGACCAACTACTTATTGCAGCGGCTGGAGAGCTATCGCGGGCTGGCGATCCTCGCGACGAACCTGAAGTCCTCGCTTGATGCGGCGTTTATGCGGCGGCTGCGGTTCGTGGTCGACTTCCCCTTCCCCACGGCTTCCCTAAGAAAGCAAATGTGGAAGCGAGCCTTCCCCAGTGACACCCCACGGGAGCATCTCGACCTCGACCACCTCGCCAAATGGAACCTCACCGGCGGGTCGATCTTCAACATCGCCCTCAACGCCGCCTACGCAGCGGCCAGCCTCGGCACCGCAGTGACGATGGAGAATCTCATGTCCGCCGGAAGGTCGGAGTACCGCAAGCTGCAAAAGCCGATCAACGCCAGCGACTTCGTGTGGCGTCCGCGCGCCGCGCCGCCGCCACCAATCGCCCCTCGCCCCAGCCCACCCCCTGCGTCCCTAGCCGGAGTCGGCGACAATTGCCCCGTGGGATAGGCTTCCAGCCTGTCATCTTCCGCATGGGCGAACGGCCAGACTTCGCGTCCCAAGAGACTTCCGAAGTCTTCGGAGACTTCGGAAGTCTGGCGGGTGAGATTCCACTGGCCGCTCGCCTTGTGATCGTCCTCCCCGCACGACAAGCTGGAAGCCGATCCCACGGCCAGACCCCCTCTGCCTCCCTCTCTTCCACAAGCGACACGACTAACTGAACAGACTCCACCGTGGGGGAGAGGGCCGGGGCGAGGGGGCTCGCGGAGGTCACTGACCGACCCGGCGAGCCGGGCGGCGTCAGCCCCCGGACTCCAGCGGGTATCCCCGAAGTCCGGGGCCTGACGGCCACCGGATCGCCTGGGCGACTCGGTGGGTCGTTGCCTCAACGCTCAACTCTCATCGCTCAACCCTCAACGTTCCCCCGCAATGCCCACCAGCATCCACATCGACGAACTGATCCTGCACGACTTCGACCTCCCGGAGTCGCACTCGATCACCTTCGAACGCGCCCTCACCGCCGAACTGTCGCGGCTCCTCGGAGCGGACAATCTCCCCACCGCCTCCTTCGCCGCCCCCCGCCTGTCCGTCACACTCCCCCGCAGCCCCGCCTCACCGATGGCCCTGGGAAAGCAAGCGGCAACATCAGTGGCCTCCCTCTTCACGCGAACGGACAGTGATGGCTCCCCCGTAGAACGGACCCCCAGGTCCGTTCCGCCCGGACCTGGGGGTCCAGGCTACGGATCGCCTTCCCCGACCGTACACCCTCACGGAGGAGCAGCGAACCCATGACCGGAAAGCAGCCCCAATCCCCCACCGCCACCCCCGCCCCCCGCGTGCAGCCGTCCTCACTGCTCCAGCGCCCACCGGCCCCTGCTCGCCGCTCTCCCTCTTCCTCCCCTCTCCCTCTGGGAGAGGGGCTGGGGGTGAGGGCCGCCTTGCCCACCGCGACCTTCTCACCTCGCGCCACAATCAACCCAGTCACGCTTATTGGTTCAATAGGCTCGCCGATGACCGCTCCCGTTCTCCAACGCCAAACTGCGGATGGTACAGGTTCGAAATCAGAAGCTCCCGCCAACGATGCGTCCGCAATCGACTCGCAACAAGCACCCCCAAACGCGGCTCAGCCTATTGTCAGTCAGGATGCGACAACCAATAACAGTTCGATGAGTTTCACTCCCGTGGTGCCGATGCGGCAATACGCATTTCCTGTTTCACCGAGCCTGCTCGGTAGGCTCAATCTCGGCCAGATTGCAGCAGTCGCCGTCACGCAGGATCTCGCCAGCCGATCCGCTGGGTATGATCCCACGCTTGTCGGCAAAGAGGTTCTCCAGTCCATTCTGAATGAAATCGGACAACAAGTCGCAGGGCAGTCACGCCTCTCTTCGGCTGCAACTAGCTTTGCCACGGGCTTCGTTGGACAATCATTGCTGGGGAAGGAAGGGGCAGTCGGTGGATTCAAGTCCGGGGGACTGGGGGCTGCTTTTAGTTTGGTAATTCCTGGCCCAGCGAGTGAGAAATTCCAAGTTAAGTTTAGCCTGACCCCCGACTTCAACGATCCGAAGCAGTCTTCGGTCGGGGTAGGCATCAGTATCAATCTGGATGCACTCACCGGATCATCTGGAAACCGCCCCCGCTTTCAACCCAAACTGACCGTCAACACCCCCGGTGACAAGTACGAACAAGAAGCCGACCGCGTCGCCGACATGGTCATGCGGATGCCGGAGCCGACCGTCCAGCGCGAGTGTGCCACCTGCGGCGGGAAGTCCCCCACCGGCGGCGAATGCCCGGAGTGCAAGAAAAAGAAACCAGGCCTCGGCGGCACCCTCCAACGCCTCTCCACCCACGGCGACTCCGCCGCCGGAATGGCTGCCCCGCCGATCGTCAGCCGCGTCCTCAGTTCCCCCGGCTCCCCGCTTCCAGCCGATACGCGATCCTTCATGGAATCCCGCTTTGGGGCTGATTTCATGAACGTCCGAGTGCACACTGACTCGCTCGCCGCTGAGTCCGCTGCCGCAGTACAAGCAAAGGCATACACGGTCGGGAGCCACATTGCTTTCGGGCCCGGTGCCTCACTGAGCGATAAACACCTCCTGGCCCATGAACTTGCCCATACAGTACAGCAGATGAGCGGTGTTCGCCGATCCCTCACGCTCGTACAGAGAAGTGACACGAGTGCAGTGCTGCCGAATCAGAACATTCAGCAGCAAGCCACCAAGCCCGAGATCAAGTTTCGGATCGACTGGCTCATCGAAGGAGGTATTCCCGTTGAAACCAACGGACAGGTCGCCGTTATGGCCCGGTTGGTTATTGCATCCCTTCAAGATGATCTGGCAGGTGTCGAGTCTGCTACGGTTGCTGCCCAAGTCGCTGAGTGGATTTCCACGGTCAAAGGTTTTATTCCGTACTTCGACCGGCACATGGGTGAAGAGATCAATCCAGACCTCGTCCCGTTGATCAATCACCAATACGACAACCTGCTTAAGGTCCGTGCAGCTGTACAACAAGATAAGCTGACTCAGATCAAGGATGCGCTATGGCGTGAGCATGATGCCGCCCTCAAGGCTGCCGAAGAGGCAGAGGCTCTTCAACCAGCTTTCGACGATGCCCTGCGCGCTGCCTACCGCAAGGGCAGTTCCAACACGGTCAAGGAGGTCGTCTCGGCAGTGAAAGGAGCACTCAGCGTTGGTCGCAATCTCCAGAAGCTGGCCGCCGACATCACGAAGGAGATCATGGGCCTGCCAGTCCCCAGCGGCACCAAGATCCACGTTGACCATTGGACATCCCAAGTCGGCAAATCCAATGTCATAATAGTCAACATTAGCAAGTACACTGACATGCTCGCCAAACTTGGTCGCGGCTTTTCTGCGCTGAGTGTCGTACTCACCATAGCTGATCGCAGCAAGAGAGCCACCGAGGCTGAGCAGGGAATGAAGGATCTCTCAGATGTAATTAATATCAGTAGCGATCTGATTTCGGCGTCACCGCTGTCGGCACCACCACATTTTGCACTCTACTCAACGCTGTACCTGAAGCCAGCACTAAAGATCATTGCTAAGCAGTTCGGGATGTTGGTCGAGAACCTTAGCGACTACAACCGCACCTCTGTCGAGGTGACGGGCGACCTGATGTATCCAGCCGCAGAGCCTGGAGGACAGGAAATGTTCGACCTGATGATCAAAGTCATGCACGCGGAGGACGAGTCTGGCTTCCCGGCGCTGCCCAGCGGTGTGAAAGAGTACCTGTTCGATCACCGCGAGAAGCTCTCGGCAGGCGTTGAAGCAGATGTGCCAACAGAGGGATCGTTATTTTGGAAGCACTTCGATAGCTCGGCAGGTCGGAGCTGGCTGTTCGATAATCGCAAGCGAGTCTGGGCGTTGTTTTACGGCTCGTTGAATCCACCTAAAAGACGACCGTAGTTACGATTGAAGCGACAGGCTAGCCCGGACGCCACTTCACAGCGTCTGGGTGAGGAAGGAACAAGAGGGGTTGGCACGTGCAGTTCAATTCTCATCACAACTTCCGGAGATTCCCATGTCCCTGATTCGATTCCTTGTAACTTTGCTGGCCCTGGTTTGTACCCAACCCGCGTTCGCGCAGTGGACGCCGGTGGGAGCCGATCTGGCGGGGCGGTTTGGGAAATGGCGGGTGGCCCAGACACTGCGTTGAGTGTCTGGGTGACGAAGGAACATGAGGGACAAGTCTGACTGGGTGGCAGGTGAGGCGTCACTGATCGTCGACGAAACACAGACAGAAGACTGCTGGAACCACGAACAACCTCACAAGCGACCTGGACCCCACCGGACCCGAGGTCGGGGTGGCCGTGTAGGCGGGGTGGCCCAGACGCTGCTTTGAGCGTCTGGGTTGTGCAACAACAAGAGGTAACGAAGGACACGCTCAACCTGACAATCCCTCTTGTTCCTGCGTCACCCAGACATCCAAAGCGATGTCTGGGCCACCCGATCGATACGAACTATCACCTCTTTTCGGAAACCTGGGAGACGATGACATGCGTCACATGATGACTTGGGGAATGGGAGCGCTGATCGCCATGATGGGGCAGAGCTTGTTGCTGGCTGACGATTTGAAATCGACCGACAAGGTCTCGGCGGCGATGGTGACATCGAGTCCCGAGTTGGTCTCGCTGAATATGGTCCCGCGAGGGGCTGCGGTGTTGACCTCTTCGGGGGCGCTCAAGGATCAGGGGATTGCCCACATCATCCATGCCGCTCCGGGGGCGATGTCGCCGCCGAAGAACTCGGCCAATCCAAAACTCTTTGAACCGACCCTGGAATCGATCGGGGCATCGGTCGCCAACTCACTGGCACTGGCGAAGTCGGCCCAGATCAAGAAGGTCGCGATCCCGTTGCTTGGTGGAGGGATCTGGCTGGAGCGGATCGGCAAGACACCCGAGCAACTGGCACAAGCGATCGTCTCCGCAGCTGTGGCCCACCGAGGTGAAGTCGAGGTCGTCCTCGTCGGGTACAGTGATGCGGATTACCATGCCTTTCAGAAGGCCGTGAAACCCGGCACGGCAGGGGTGAGCGTCGTCCAGGGAGACATCACCAAGCCCAACGTCCACGGGGCAGCAGCGATTGTCAACGCCGCCAACATGGAGGTCGTTTTCGGCGGCGGACTCTCCCATGCCATCGGCGAAGCCAGTGGCAAGAAGGACGAAATCAACGCCGAAGCCCGATTGGCGATGGAACAATTCTGGCACGCTCAGAAGCCTTGAACACGCGCGGTCGCCCAGGCGTCGCATCGGGAGTCTGGGAGGCGAAGGAAGAAGAGGACAGCGTGAGCGGCTCCCTGATGACAGCAACCAAACGTCAATGACATTCAGCACCCCGATGAAAGATGCCACGAAGAACCTCACAATCAAGCTGGACACCACCGGTCCCGAGGGCTGGGGGGGGGTGACTCCGTCGAGTGGGTTGGGGGGGGGCTGCTGCCGGGCAGGTACTGGGAGTGCGACGGAGCCACGGGTGGCTGGGGAGTCCGGCGTGGGCCGTCACGGAAGTGGCAGGCTGTTGAGCCGGGGTGATTGGGGCGTCGCGGGTCAGTTCGGATGGGTTGGTGATTTGGCTGGTGCAGCGGAGATTCACCATGTTCAGGTTGAGCATGGCGTTCAGACAGGCCAGTCGCGAAGGCCGAACCGGTCGTTGGGGTTCGATGAGTTGCGTATCGGCTTGAGCCATTGGTCGTGAAGTCTGGCTCCCTCATCGCTGCGTACACTGGGACTTCAGGTTCGCCAGACAATCCATGACCTCCGCCGGGCACCCCTCGAACAACTGCCCCGGGATCGCAAACATTCACTTCTGTCTCGTCGCTGACCGGCGAACTCACGAGGGAGTGTTTGCTCCGCCAGCAATCCTGCGGCAATCGGATGGCAATCCTGACGTTTCCGACAAAAGTCATGGTAGCGTGGGCTTTAGAGCGGTTTCAGATCCTGTCTTTACGCATTGAATTCCCAGCCCCAAACCGCCTACCCCAGGGCACACCTCCGACGCCCCGAAGGAGCCCGACTCGATCGCCCAGGGCAAGTGAACCGACGAAGTTGGGGAACGCCGCCCTGGGTCAGGAGGCCACACTTCCGATCGAAGCCCTGAAAGGGCGACACCATTGGGGCGGCTCGGGGTGACGCCCTTTCAGGGCTGGGGGCAGCTCTGTGGTGCTCGCGGACCCAG
>JAYWFM010000501.1:0-6771 GCA_043778825.1 Planctomycetota bacterium
AGGACGCAGAGTTCAGAAGGACTGGCTTTCTCTGCGTCCTCAGCGCCCTCTGCGTTTTCAATTTCCGAGGTGCTGGATCGAGGGATTTCCTGTGCCGCCTTTTTCCGGAACACGTGTTCGTCCGGTGTCTGAGATCTGTGGCGAAACTCTGCCTACTTTTGTGATGCACTCCCGTCTCAGGAATGCTCCGTTCTTCCGCCCCGAAGGGGCACCGACACATCAGCCTAGTGCCTCGTCAAGGCTTGATTTAGGGGTTGGAGTCCAGCCTTTAGGCTGCTCCGGGACAGGCTAAAGCCTGAACTCCAACCCCGCTTCTTAGCCTTGACGGGGCACTAGGGCAACGCCCTAGGAATCGAGTCCGCTGGTTTGGCCAGCCCTGAAGGGGCGGCACACCGCGAGGCCCAGCTCTGTTTCGCCCTTTCAGGGCTGGGGCCGTCGGGGACATAAGAACCTGGGGCGGCGCTCCCGATGGTCGCTCTGCCCCAGGCTGATTTGTGGCTGCCCCTTCGGGGCGGAAAGCCGAGTCACTCTCGAATCGGGGGCCACACTCCGGAGTCACAAAATGCGTTTCGCTCACTCGTGGCTTCCCGCCTGTCGTACATTACGCCTTTAAGAACCCGGACGCCTCGATGAGCGGCTCGAGTTCGGTCCCACGCATCGTCCGCAGCAGGATCGGGGTCGTCATCACCGTGGTGAGCAGGGCCATGAGGACCAGCATGCAGTACACGCTGTCCGGGATCACGCCCAGATCCTTCCCGACGTTGATGACCACGAGTTCCATTAACCCGCGCGCGTTCATCATCACACCAATGCACGCGGCCTCACGCGGGCGACTTCCGGTCAACCACGCCGCCAGCCCACAGCCGCCGAACTTCCCCACAATCGCCGCCAGGCAGACCAACCCGCACAACCCCCACAGCAGCGGGGTTCCCAGTGTGCCGATGTCGGTCCTCGCCCCGGTGTAGGCAAAGAAGATCGGCAGAAAAAACACCGTCACGAAGTCCATGAACTTGCGGTTCACGGCCTCGCGAAACTCGTGCTCCTCCGACAGAATCGCCCCCAGCACGAATGCTCCAAAGATCGCAAAGATGCCAATCCGATTCGTCACGATGGAACAGGCCAGCAAGATCACCAGCAGGATCGCCATGTTGTTCAGGCTCAGTTCCTGCGACTCATTCCGCATCGCACGGGCCACCCACTGGCGGAGTAGCGGACGCACGACATAGACCATCCCCAGCGCGAACAGCACGGTTGCGATCAGCATCCATCCGGTCTGGCCCCAGTCGACCCCACCGCCTCCCGACTGCCCCGACTTCACCAAGGCCGCAATCGTGGCCAGCAGGATCCAACCGATGGCGTCATTGACGGCAGCTGCGCTGATGGTCAGGGTTCCAATCTTCGACCGGGTGATCCCCAACTCCATCATGATCCGGCCCAGGATCGGGATGGCAGTGATCGACATTGAGGTTCCGAGAAACAACATGAACCCGAGCCGGTCGATCCCCTGGCCCACCAACGGGCAGAGCAGCGCGGCCACCAGCAAGCCCAGCGAGAAGGGGAACAACACCCCGATCACCGAGACCGCGATCGCCGACTTCCCGCTGACCTTGAGGTGCTTGAAGTCGAACTCCATCCCGATCAGGAACAGGAGTAAGATCAACCCGAACTGGCTGAACGAGGTCAGAATCCAGCGGAAGAGTTGATCGGAAACGACGAGCGGCACGCCTTCCAGCGCCGGATGGAAGATCGCATGGAACAAATCCGGGGCCAGCTTGCCCAGCACTGACGGGCCGATGATCAGGCCGGCAGCGATCTCGCCGACCGTGCCCGGCTGCCCCATGCGGCGGAACAGCGAGGCACACACGCGGGCCACGAGGATGATCAGCCCGACCTGCCACAGCAGCGGCAGCAGGACCGCCTCGACATGCAACCCCTTCAGGGCCTGGGCCGCCTGGGTCGCCCACTCGATGGTAGGGGCGGTTGAGGTCTCGGCGGCGATCAGGATGTGGTTCAGCATGGAAGGGAACATTCAATCGCGGAAGATGCTCTCAGGCGAACGGCCAGTGATGGCCTACCTGTAGAACGGACCCCTAGGTCCGTTCCGCCCGGACCTAGGGGTCCAGGCTACGGGAAGTTTCCACTGACCGCTCGCCTAAGTCGTCGGTGGCCAGTGCGAATCGGGGGGCTCGTGCGGCTCGCGGCACCGATTCAAGAGCCGGTTGAGCGTGGCCAGTTCCTGCGGCGTCATGTGACTCAGCTGCTGTGCGTGGCACTGTCGGACTGGGACGTCGAGCGCATCGAGGAGTGCGACTCCTGCCGGAGTGATGCCGATCTGGACGACCCGGCGGTTCGCGCTGAGCCGTTCGCGGTCGATCAAACCCCGGGCCTCCAGGCGATCGAGCAGCCGCGTCATGTCCGGAGCCCGCGACACCAGCCGATTCCCCAACTCCAGCGTCGGGACTCGCTTCGGATGCACTGCCCGCAACAGCCGCAATGTGTTGTACTGCTGGGCCGAGAGGTCATGCGCCCCGAAGAGGCGGTCCTCGTAGGCTTTGAGGAGGTCGTACGTCCTCCACAAATTCAGATAAGCCGCCTGTTCGACCGAATCGAACCGACGTTTGGAGGTGGCCGACTTGACGGGTCGTGCAGCGGACATGCGGGGGGACTCGAAAGGTGTTAGAACAACTATTGTCTAAACGTGTGTGGGAACTGTCAACGGAAGACTGACGTGTCCGAAAAAGTCCCGCCACCGGGCTTGCCCCGGTGGTTCCCGCGCTTGTGCACTACTGGATACACATTGCGGTTTCGTAGCGCACAAGCGCGGGAACCACCCCGACAAGCGGGGTGGCGTTTTGGCCTCGGTCCCAAGCTCTGCTTCGCCACGCACAGCCGGAAACCGATCGATCCCGCCATCGGACTGGAGACTGGCCCGAGAATCGGGACTCCAGTTCGGGGAATTTCAACCCCAGTTGACCGGGCTGCCTGGTACGCGGCGAAGCGGAGCTTCGGGGATAGGCATTCCCAAGCAGAGCTTGGGAATGAGAGGAAGAGGCTCCCGAACTCGGAGACGACAGGCTGGAAGCCTATCCCACGGAACGGAATCAATTCCGTTCTACGATCCTCAAGCGATCGGAGGCGGCGCGGGAACCGGAGTGGTGCGTCCGAAGAGGCGGGCGAGGAATGTCCTGGCATCCAGGGCCAAGCTAAAGCTCAGCGGGATCAGCACCAGCGTGAACACCGTCGACACGATCAGGCCGCCGAGGACCACGCTCCCCAAGCCGCGATAGAGTTCACTCCCTGCTCCGGGGATGAACACCATGTGGCCGCCCTTCCACGACGGCATCGGGACCACCAGCGGCAGCATCCCGAGTACGGTCGTGATCGTACTCATGAAGATCGGACGCAGCCGGGTCCGCGTGCTGTCGAGGATGGCCGCTTGATGGTCCATCCCGCCCTTCATGTTCTGCAACGCCTGATGCACGATCAGGATCGCATTGTTGACCACCACCCCGATCAGGATCACGAACCCCAGCATCGTCAGCGTGTCCATCGGCTGGGGGAACCAGACATTCAGCAACGCCAGCCCGGCAAACCCGCCGACCATGCCCAGGGCCACGCTGGTCATGATGATCAGCGGGTAAAAGTACGACTCGAACAGGGCGCACATCAGCAGGTAGGTAATCAGCCCCGCCATCAGCAGACTCCCCTGCATGGCCCGCTGCGTGTCCTGCAGCTTGTCGGCTGTGCCCGCAAAGCGGATCTGGTACAGGCCGCCTTCGGTGAGGGGGGAACTGAGCAGCGGCTTGCGAATCTTCTCATCGGCCAGGGAGATCGCCTCGTCGAGGGCCATCGACATGTTCGGCTTGATCTGAATCGTGATCGACCGTTGACGTTCGATGTGATTGACGACCTCGGGGCCGCCGGTGGCTTTCACCTGAGCCAGACTGGCGATGTTCACGACCTTGCCCGAGCGGGTGCTGACCGGCAGGTTAGCGAGGTCTTGCGTCTGCCGCGCGAACTCATTGGCCCCGTAGATCACGAGGTCGAGCTTCCGCCCATTGTGCCAGTAGTCTCCGGCATAGGCTCCATCGACCAGGGCGTTGACCGCGTAACCGAGTTCTTCGGTGGAGACACCGAGGTCCGCCGCATGCTCCCAGTTGGGCAGGACGTGCAGCTCCGGGTTCGTCGATTCAAGGTTCGACTTGGGGGTCACCTGATGCCCCGCGCTGGGCGGGAACACGCCTTTCCCTTCATACGGTCCGATCCCCATCGACTGCATAAAGACCATGCTGCCCAATTGATTGAGCCGCGACATGTCTGGCCCGGTGATGTCGACATCGATCGAACGCCCCCCGGAGAGGCCCCCCTGAAACAGGCTCGACTGAGCCACAATCGCGAACGTCCCCGGAATCTTGGCGGCTGCCGTTCGCATGACGGGCACCATCCCGCCCGCACTCAGCGGGTCTTCGGCAGCGGCCCCCATGAACAGTCGACCGCCGCGAGCCACGAAGAAGAAGTTCTTCATGCGGGGGCCATCCAGAGCGGCCTCTTCGGGGGAACCCGGTTCGGCCTCCCAGTATTTCGCCATATCGTCCTCGACGCGGCGACCAACCTTAATCATCTGATCGACGTTGTAGCCTGATGGTGGCAGCAGAATGGCGAACACCAGATTGCGGTTCCCCTCTGGCAGGTACTCCATCTTTGGCATCATCAACTGTGAACCCCAGTATGACCCCGCCACCATCAAGGCCACGATCCCAAATCGGATCAGCGCTCCACCGGGCATCGTCATCATCAGCTTCAACCACTGGATGAACACATTGACCATTGAGGTAATCAGCCCCGGCTTCTCGACTTCGGACCCGAACGGGCTGGCGGAGCCGATGCCCGTGGTCCCATCCGCCAGGACCGGATGCGGCTTGAGGATCTTGCACGCGGCCACCGGCACGACCGTGAACGAAACCACCATCGACAGCACGTTGGCATACGTGATCGCAATCGAGATGTCGCGGAACAGCTGTCCGGCCTGGCCCTCGATCAGGATGATCGGGATCAGGACGGCCAGCGTGGTGCAGGTATTGGCGAACACCGCGCCCCAGACTTCAGCGGTGCCGCGAATCGAGGCGTCCTCCGGGGACTCGCCCATTTCATAGCGGCGAAAGATGTTCTCCAGCACGACGATGGCGTTGTCGACGGCCATGCCGACCGCAAACGCCATCCCGGCCAGGCTGATGACGTTGATCGAGCGCCCGAGGGCCTTGATGAAGATGAACGAGGCGATGACGCTGATCGGGATCGAGATGCCGATGACCGCCACGGTTCGGACATTGCGGAGGAAGACCCACAGCACCAGCAGCGCCAGGATGCTGCCGGAGTAGATGTTCTCCTCGACCATGTCGACCGCGGCATGGATGTATTCGGTCTGGTCGTAGACCTGTTCCAGCACAAGTCCCTTCTGAGCGAGGACGCCGGTGTTCAGCTCCTCGATGGCGATCCGCAGATTGTCCCCGTGGATGCGGCGCGACTCGGAGAGTTCGAACTGAGTGATTGTGCCGTCGCGATCGAGGTCCAGTTCACCGCGAGGCGGCCCCATGATTTCCAGGACGTTGGTGCCGGGGGCCTGCTGGCAGTTGATCGCCAGTCCATCGACTCCCTTCTGGCGAACCACCCCGTCGGGTTTCTTGTAGTCGATGCCGACCGTGCCGATGTCGCGGACTCGCACCGGGGCGTTGTCGCGGATGCCGACGATCGCTTCGCCGACCTTCTCGGGCGTGTCGAACTGGCCCAAGGTACGGACGATATTGCGTTGCTTGCCTTCCCAGATGTCCCCGGCGGAGACGTTGATGTTCTGCTCACGGAGTGCCCGCTGCAGGTCGGCCACCGTCATATGGTGAGCGGCGAGCTTGGCCGGATCGACAACAACGCGGAACTCCTCCTCTTGACCGCCGATGACGTTGGAGGCGGCCACCCCCGGCACGCGCTCGAAGCGGGCTTCAATGAAGTCCTCGGTAAACTTCTTCATGCGGGTCGGATCGGCACGGCCCTGCAACAGCTCCTCAATGACCGGATACTTCGCCTTTAACCCCGTCAGCCTACCGAGATCGACCGGGCGGCTGCCATCGAGATACTTCTTCAGCGGCTCTGTTAACTCCGGATGGATTTCGACGAATGACGCCAGTTCCTGCGTGGTCGGCGGCAGCGGTTTGAGGATGATCCAGCACACGAACTCCGTGTTTGCGGCCCCCTCGCTGATCGTCGGCTCGCGGGCATCCACAGGGTACTTGGCCACCTGATTCAGCTTGCCATTGATCCGCGCCCGAGCATCGGCCAACAGCGTGCCGACCGGAAACCGCAACGTGATCGTCGAGGCCCCGTCGCGGCTTTCGCTCTTAAACTCGCGCAAGCCCTCGACGCTCTTCAGCTGCTCTTCCTGCTCGTCGGTGATCTCGCGCTCGACCTCTTGCGCACTGGCTCCCGGCCAGACGGTGGTCACGGTGATCTCCGGCTCGGAGACATCGGGCGTCAGTTGAATCGGTGTCGCAATCAGCGAGACGATCCCAAACAACAGCGACAGCAGCACGGAGACCGTGACCTTGACGGGGTTCTCGATGCAGAAGCGGATGAAATCCATGCGGAACACCTGAGCGGACACAGCAAACAACAGTGACCGGGTATTCTAGGAGTTTGTCCAAGATTGATCTGTCCACCGAGGCGATAATCCAGGATTCTTGGGCCTGCTGGCTGAGAGCGGCCAGGATTGTGGCGTTTCGA
>JAYWFM010000502.1:0-2813 GCA_043778825.1 Planctomycetota bacterium
CCTTTTTCTCCGAAAAAGAGCGTCCTTTTTCGGAGAAAAAGGCGACTCTGCCCGCGTACTACAAGCTCGGGTTCTGGTACGACCCGACCGCGTTCGACGGCCTGTCGCGAGACCGGTTCTGCCAGGCCATGCGGGCCGAGGGGATCGCCCTCGATCCGGGGTTCGCGGGGCTGCATCAGATCCATGCTCGCCGTCGGTTTCGGGCGGTGGGCGACCTGCCAAACGCGACGCGGGCCTGTGCCAGCATCGTGATGCTGCATCATCCACTGCTTCTCGAAGGACGATCCGCAGCCCGTCATTTTCGGGCAGCGCTTGACAAGATCGCCCGCCACGCGAGGATGCTACGCGACGCCCCACTGCCCCCCGCTTCGACCGAGGACTGACCCGATGGATTTCGCCGCCAAGTTTGCCGAAGGGCTGTCGTACAGTGCCTTCCTGGAGAAGTACGGCTCGCCCGATCAGCGTCGCCGCTGGAACGATTTCTTCGGTTGTGTCTCGCTGAACGACTCGCAGAAGGCCCTGCTCGGCAGCTTCACGCGGTCGATGAAGGTCATCGTTCTGGCAGGCACCTGGTGCGGCGATTGCGTCAACCAGTGTCCGATGTTCGAGCACTTCGCGAAGGCGTGCCCCCAGCTCGATATCCGCTACTTCGACCGCGACGCCAACCCCGATCTGGCCGCTGCGATGGCAACCTGCGGAGGGGCTCGCGTCCCGTCAGTGGTGTTCCTCAGCGAGGACGACCACGTCTGCGGGCGCTACGGCGACCGCACGCTGTCGAAGTACCGCAGCCTGATCTCCACGCTCTCCGGAGCCGCCTGTTCCACCGGCATCGCGCTGGGCGATGATCTCACGCTGTCGGTGATGCAGGACTGGCTGGATGAGTTCGAACGCATTCAGTGGATGCTGCGGACCTCGGGCCGATTGCGGACGCTGCACGGGGATTGATCGTAGGCGATGTCGCTCCGCGACTCGCATTCCGAACGGTTCGTAAAGTGGAACAAGCTCGCAATCGGATGGAAGAGAGTGGAACACTAATCTTCGCTGATAAACATTATTCGTTCAGGGTGTCCCTCCGGATTCGTTTTGATGAGCGATGATTAGTGTTCCCAGACTCTACTTCTCAACCTGCATCGCATTGACAATCACGGACGGGCAAATGTGCCCGTCCTACGGCCCGTGAGCACTGGTTGACATGCCCTCTCCTCCAGTCATCATCATCGGTGGCGGTCTCGCCGGTCTGGCCGCCGCCGCCGGTCTGGCGGCGCAGGGGGTTGCCTGTCGCATTCTGGAGTCGCGGCAGCAACTCGGCGGGCGGGCCTCTTCGTTCATCGATCCCACGAACGGGGAGGAACTCGACAACTGCCAGCATGTGAGCATGGGTTGCTGCACCAACCTCGCTCACTTCTGCGAGACGATCGGCGCAGGGCCGTACTTTCGGCGAGAGAAGTCATTGACCTTCATCGGGCCAACCGGGCGCTCGACGGTGATGTCCGCAGCCCCGCTTCCGGCTCCGCTGCATCTGTTCCCGTCGCTGGCCTCACTGCACTGGCTCACTTGGAGTGAGAGGCTGCGCCTGTTGTTCGGTCTGTCGAGCTTGTTGCGAACGCCCAGTTCGAAACTGCGAGGCGTCAAGCTTTCGGACTGGCTGGCTGAGCATCACCAGTCCGAGCGGATCTGCAGCGGGTTCTGGCATCTGGTGCTGGTCAGTGCGCTCAGTGAGACGCTGGACCGGATCGATGCGAGTTATGCCCGCAAGGTGCTGCTCGATGGGTTTGCGAAGAACCGCACCGGCTGGGAGGTGCTCATTCCGACCGTGTCGCTGACGCGGCTCTACGATGAATTGGCCGCCGAGTGGCTCACGAGTCGGGGCGTGCGGATTGACCGTTCGACAGCGGTCGAGAGTCTGCACGGGGACGGCGAGCGGATCACGCACATCGCCACACGCACGGGCGAAGAGATCCCCGTCGAGGAGGTGATCGTGGCGGTCCCGCCGTATCGTCTGCTGCCGATGATCGAGGCGGGCGGGAATGTCGCCTTTTTCTCCGAAAAAGGACGTTCTTTTTCGGAGAAAAAGACGACATTATGGCCGCCACTCGCCGCGTTGGAGACGGCCCCGATTGCCAGCGTGCATCTCTGGTTCGATCGCCCGCTCACGAACCTGCCGCATGCGGTCCTCGTCGACCGGCTCAGCCAGTGGATGTTCAATCGCTCGACGCCGGGCGAGCTGTCCGACGCGGGCTGGTACTGCCAGGTCGTCATCAGTGCCAGCCGCGATGTCGAGGCCCTGGGCAGTGAGGCGACCGTGGCGAAGGTCGCTGACGAGCTGCGCGCGATCTGGCCCGAGGCGAAAGATGCCCAATTGATTCGGGGACGCCTCGTCGTCGAGCGCCGCGCGGTCTTCTCGGCCACACCCGGGATCGACGCGATTCGACCGGTCCAGCAAAGCCCGATTCCGAATCTGCAACTCGCGGGCGATTGGACCCAAACCGGCTGGCCCGCCACGATGGAGTCCGCCGTCCGCAGCGGGTATCTGGCGGCGGAAAATGTGCTCAGGCGACTGGGCCGCCCTGCCCCGCTCTTGCAGCCGGACTTGCCGAGCGTGTGGCTGTCCCGTATGGCGTTTCCGGAGTAGCTGCGTTCGCCAGAACGCGGGCGGCCGGAACCCGCGACCAAGCACCGGAGAGACTTCCGAAGGAGTGCGGTCGCCATCCTACTCAGAATCCCCTGGGATTCTCGCCCCGAAGGGGCTGGACTCGATAGCCCAGGGCGGCAGCCCTGGGAACGCGTGGCCTCCTCAACCGATCAAGGCCCAA
>JAYWFM010000503.1:0-37966 GCA_043778825.1 Planctomycetota bacterium
CGTGCCTCGGCCCTGCCAGCTGTGCGAAGAACTCGAGTTTGGATTTCGCACGGATGGCAGGGCCGAGGCACGGATGGGGGAGGGCGAAAGGTGCTGTCAGGGACAGGTCTTGTTCGCCTTCGTCCGTGGGGGTCGAGACCGATGAGGCCAGCTCGGCGGGGAACGGTTGGGTTCGGGGCGGAGGGGCGATATATGACATGAAAAAGAGATGACAGTGGTTTTCTATTCATGTTCAGGAAAATGAAAAGATACCCGCCATTACGACTTGTATTTACGAGTATCGACACATAACGTACTAGATGTGGGTCGGGGAAGAAATTCCTAATTCAGTTCTAAGAGTGGAGTGGGTGGAGTCAATGGCGAAAGCATCTGCATTGCGTGATTTGACAGTGGCACAACTGGAGAAGTTGTTGCTGGCCAAGAAGTCGAAGCTGGAAGACTTGAAGAGGGACAAGCTGCTGGCGGAGTTGGGCAGCCTGGATGAGCAGATTCTTGGCTTGGAGGGAGGAGAGTCCCCTGCGGGCGAGGAAGCTCCGCGCCGCCGGGGTCGTCCGAAGGGATCGAAGAACAAGGGTCGTCGCGGCTCGCGCATCAAGGGCCAGAAGTCGCTGAAGGTCTGGGTTCAGGAGGAACTGCAGAAGGCCAAGAAGGGGCTCACGATTGATGAACTGATCGCTGCAGTGGAAGCGGCTGGATATAAGTCCAAGGCCGACAAGTTCAAGAACGTGATGTACCAGTGCCTGTTCCATGGCCAGCGGAATTCGCTGTACCAGCGCGATGCGGAGACGAAGCGCTGGGTTCTGGTCGCTCCGTAATTCATCCGGGAATGCCCCTCGTTCGCCCGTACGCGGGCAGTCTGAATGGGATCGACAGATTCGTCTGTCGTTCCATTCGCCAGGCGGGCGAGGGACAAGACCCGATTGCCGGAAGCGTGGACGAAATGGGTGTCCAGACTGGGTGAGGCCCGTTCATCAATGACGTGACCGACTGAAGTCGAAGTCGCGTGGGCTTTAGCCCACGCTTTCATGAAGATAACGCTCCCGCGTGGACTAAAGCCCACGCTACAGGGACTTTTGTCGGACACGTCATATATATTCATTCCTGATGCAAAAGACCATCCCACTCTGCCCCCCCCTTCGTGGAGTCGGAGAGAGCGGGTGATGCGGGGGAGCCTCGCCCCGGTGCTGTGAACACGATGGCAGTTAAGCCGATTAGCGTGGGGCACGATTCCGACATCCCAGTCGCCCAGCCAAGAGCCCAGCGAGTCTGGTGCATACGCCAATTGGCGGTACTTCGCGAAATGCGAGTCGCGGAGCGACATCGCCTACGTAGCTCGGTCGCTCCGCGACCGAGATTCATGAGGGGGACCGCCCATGGACGAATGCCTCCCCCCAGCGAGGTGCGTCGTGCCCACTCTCCCTTCCCGGACGCATCCGAGTTATCCTACGCCACAGCGGCATCGCCTCGGTGGTGCCCCTCGACTCCCCGCTTCGGTCTCCGGTCCTCCCCTCGTGAGAGTTCTCATGCGACTCCCTCTGCTTCTGTGTTTGGTGCTTTCGACGACCGCTCTTTCCGCCGGTGACTGGCCTGGTTGGCGGGGACCGAACGGAAACGGGATCGCGGTGGGGGAGAAGTACCCGACGCAGTGGTCGGCCACGGAGAATGTGACGTGGAAGACCCCACTCCCTGGGGCGGCGGGGTCGACGCCAGTCGTGACCGGGGCGTTGATCGCGCTGACCTGTGTCGAGCGGGACGCCAAAGACGAGAACGGCAAGAACAAGGTCTGGGGCCTGAACCGCGAGACGGGCGAAGTCCTGTGGAAGACCGAGGTCGGCAACGAGAAGCCCGGCAAGCACAAGAAGGGGAGCGGCTGTAATCCGTCACCCGTCACGGACGGCAAGCACCTGTTTGTGTACTTCAAGAGTGGCGACTTTGCAGCCCTCGATCTGAAAGGGAACATCGTCTGGCACAAGAACCTGCAACAGGAATACGGCGAGGACACGCTGTGGTGGGACTTGGGGAGCAGCCCGGTGCTGACCGAAAAGCATGTCGTGATCACGGTCATGCAGTCGCCGCCTTCGCCGTCGTACATCGCTGCCTTTAACAGGGAGAACGGTGAAGTCGTCTGGAAGGTGCTGCGGGAACTCGGTGCCCCGGAAGAGGCGGCCCAGAGCTACTCGACCCCGGTGGTGACGACCTTCAAAGGCCAGGAGACCCTCGTCAACGTCGGTGCCGATTTCGTCACCGCTCATGCGGCCGCCGATGGGAAAGAGCTGTGGCGGGTCGGGTCGCTCAATCCCGAGGTCAACAAGTACAACCGGTCGATTGCCTCCGCAGCTGTGGCGGACGGGATGGTCGTCGCCCCGTACTCACGCGGGAATATGCTGCACGGGATTATGATGGGCGGCACGGGAGATGTCACCCTGACGCACGTGGTGTGGTCGAAGCCGGGGATCTCGGCGGACGTGCCGACACCGATCGCAGTCGATGCGGTCGCGTACGTGCTGACCGACAAGGGCGTGCTGGCCTGTGTGAATACAGTGAACGGCGACGTGGTCTGGCAGTCCGAGCTGGAGAAGGATCGCCATGTCTACAGCGCGAGTCCGGTGCTGGCGGGTGGCCATCTGTACGCGATTCGTGAGGACGGGACGACGTTCGTGGCCGAGGCGGGGACGGCCTTCAAGCTGGTGTCCAAGAACAGTCTCGGAGACGGACAGACCGTGGTCGCGACACCGGTGTTCGTCGATGGACGGATTCTGATCCGCACGTTTGACGGCCTGTACTGCGTCGGGAAGTGAGGGTAGCCACCTTCGCCAGAAGGTGGGCGGCGGCTCTCGACATTCACGGTGCCAACAGACTTCCGAAGTCTTCTGAGACTTCGGAAGTCTTCACTCGAATCGCCCACGCTCTGGCGAACGTGGCTACGAGAGCAGAGGAGCCCCCGCATGCCGGTCACGCCCACGAGACCGAAACTCAAGGATCTCTCCCTGCGCGTCTTCGACCGGGCTCTCCACCCGGAGTTGTATCCCTGCGCCACTACGGCGCGGATCAAGACGGGTGATTTCAGCTGCGTGTTGTCGCTGGGCGAGGCGGGTCATGTGATCCAGATCTCGCTGGCTGGCGAGTCGGCGTGCGAGATGCTGCTCGCCTCGTCGATCGCCCTGCCTCAACGCGGACAACTGCTGGCGTTCCCACTTTCCATTGAGCCCCGAGAAGAGAGTCTGGAACTGGCGGGGGTGTTCCACTGGCATGCCCGATTGGAGTTCGAGACTTATGACCACGAGGGATTCTTGGCCGCTCAGGAGCGCTGGGAGGCCGATGCGCGGCGGGCCTGTGTGAGTCGGGAGTTCTGCGGAGTGTCCCCTCTCCGTCCACCCGCCCTGAGCGGTATCTCGCTCGACGTGTCGTACGACGCCATCGCGGTCCAGGCATGGCACACGTTCCCGGAAAGTCTCGCCGTGTGCCGCGTGCATTCGCGGTACGAACGACTGTAGAACGGAATTTATTCCGTTCCTGGCACACGCTGGAACGGAATAAATTCCGTTCTACGACATCCTCCCTCATCGAACATCCCGTGCCGCCTCTCATGCCTCCAGCCCAGCCGATTGTGATTGCTCACCGGGGAGCCTCGGGCTATCTGCCCGAGCATACGCTCGCCGCGAAGGCGTATGCCCATGCCGTCGGGGCGGACTTCCTGGAACAGGATGTTGTGCTGACGCGAGACGATGTCCCGATTGTGCTGCATGACATTCACCTCGACACGGTCAGCGATGTCGCGGCGAAATTCCCCGGTCGGCAGCGCGCGGATGGTCGGTTCTACGCCATCGACTTCACCTGGGACGAGGTGCAGCAGTTGCGGGCCTGCGAGCGGTTTAAGGCCGACACTGGCAAGGCAGTCTTCCCCACCCGCTACCCTATCGGTTCATCCTCATTCGCGATCCCCTCGTTTGAGCAAGAACTGAAGTTCATCGCCGGACTGAATGCCAGCACGGGGCGACAGGTTGGCATCTACCCCGAAATCAAACAGCCCGCCTTCCACCGCCAGGCGGGCCAGGACATCTCGCGCATCGTCCTGGAGACCATCGAGAAGACCGGTTGGGCCGCCGACAAGAACCTCATTTACGTTCAATGCTTTGAGGCCCCAGAGACGCGACGCCTCCGCGAGGAACTCGGCTGTCAGTTACCACTCATTCAACTGCTGCCGAGCGACCCGTGGGATGATCTCGTGAAGCCCGGTCGTGTGGCCGACTTGGAACAAGCACTCCAGAAGGTGCGGGAGTACGCCGCTGGCATCGGCCCGTCGCTGTCGCAGTTGCTGCTGGGCCGCGATCCCGATGGGTTCCTGCGGACCTCGCCATTGGTGGAAGCGGCCCACAAGCTGCAACTCAAGGTCCACCCCTGGACGATTCGCCGCGACGCCCTGCCGAAAGATATTGAGAGTGTCCAAGCCCTGCACGAGGTGCTGTTCAAGCAACTGGGCGTCGACGGTGCGTTCTCCGACTTCCCGGACCTGACGGTGCAGTACGTGCGCGGATTGATACGCGGGTGATGCCGTGGGATAGGCTTCCAGCCTGCCATTTATCAGTCAAAAGACAGGCTGGAAGCCTATCCCACGGGTCAGACAAGTCTGACCATTTGCATTGGGTCGTTGAGTGGGGAATTCACCGGCGATGACCCAGCAGATCATCCAGCGCCTCGGAGAGCCGGGGAAACCGGAACTCAAACCCCTCCGCCTTCAGACGCTTCGAGACGACGTACCGCCCGTACAGGGCGAGTTCCGGATCGGTGCGGAGCAGCCACTTCGCTCCGAATCGCACCATCCAGGCAGATGCGGGAAGTCCGATCGGCATCCGCACAGCACGTCGCAACTCGTGCATGAAATCGCGATTGGGCACGGGGTGGGGAGACGAGGCGATGTACGCCCCGTGCATGTCCGGGGAGACCAAGGCCCGCTCGAAGAGGCGGTTCAGGTCGACCTCATGAATCCAGCTCATCCCCTGAGTGCCCGATCCGACTGTCCCTCCCAGGCCCAATCGGGCCAGCGGTCTCAACCGTGCCAGAGCGCCGCATCCCGCACCGCGATCCCGACCGATGACAAAGCTCGTCCGCAGGATGACCGCACGCTGCGCGGGAAGGACGCTGGCTCGGAACTCCTCTTCCCAAGCCCGCCCGACAGACGGGGCGAGGCCGTAGCCGAACGGTGACTCCTCGGTGCATGTGACCTCTGGCGGGTCGCCGTAGATGTGGGCGGTACTCATCTGCACCCACACGGGAGGCGGAGAGTCGACGCTCCGGACAGCGAGGCCGAGGACGCGCGTGGCCTCCACGCGGGACCGCAGAATCTCGTCCTGATGATCGGGGGTTTTGATGCAGTCCACGCTCCGCCCCGTCAGGTTCACCAAACCGACTGCCCCCTCGAGTTCCCGCTTCCACTCGCCCAGCGAGCGCCCATCCCACTGGACATGCCGCCAGGGACCGCTGACCTGGGGAGGATTTCGGGACAGCACGACAATGGATGCCCCGGCGGCTGCCAAGTGAGCTGCGAGTGAAGTCCCCAGGAAACCACTGCCGCCCGCAATGACGATGCGGCCTGATGGGTGTTGGTCTGTCATGGCGTCTCCGTTGTCTGTGCACACTCGGTCACTGCGATGAGAACCGCAATGGATGGAGATCCATAACAGCGCTCCTGCGAACTCCTTGGTGAGGCGTCTGCTGGATCGGATCGTGTCTCCGTCGACTCGGCAGGCCAGTGTGTCAAACTGCGGGGAAACGCATGCAAAAAAGATTCTCACACAAAGGCACAAAGGCACGAAGTGGGGATCAATGACGTATCCGACAAAAGTCCCTGTAGCGTGGGCTTTAGCCCACGCGGGAGCGTTATCATCACGGAAGCGTGGGCTAAAGCCCACACGACTTCGACTTCTGTCGGACACGTCATCAATGGGCACCATCCGGTGATGAATGGCCTTCACTTTGTGTCTTCGTGCCTTTGTGTGAGACATCTCTGCCAGAGTCAAAGTGACAAACCGGCCAGCCGTGTCTCCGTCGACCGCTGACCTTGCGACTTCTTTCGGGGCAGTCACAATGGAATCCGCAGCCGTCGTTCGCGCGATCACGTCAATTCGACTGCCCCACAAGAGAGTATTCACTGATGCCGTGTTTCACCGTTCTGATTCTGGCTTTGTCCCTCATGGCCTCATTCTCATCCCCCACTCTGGCGGATGAGAAGCTCAAGGGGATCGCCTGCCGGTCGGTCCACCTGGGCTACTCGGCTCCCGAGGCGGTGGCGTTCTATAACGAGATCACCGTGCGGGAATCGGCTGCGGGGACGTACTTTATGGTCTGCGGGTGGGGGAAGGGGTACTTTGGGATCCAGGAACTCGGGAACGGCAAGAAGGTGGTGCTGTTCTCGGTGTGGGATCCCGGTGAACAGAACGACCCGACCCCAGTGCAGGACGCCTTGCGGGTGAAGCTGTTGCACAAGGACGACGCGGTGCGGGTCGGGCGGTTCGGGAATGAGGGGACCGGTGGGCAGTCGTTCTTCGACTATGACTGGAAGGTGGGCGAGACGTACCGCTGCCTTGTGACCGCGAAGGCCGATGGAAAACGCAGCGAGTACGCGGGGTATTTCTATATGCCAGAGACGAAGACCTGGAAGCACCTGGTCACGTTCTCGACACCGACCGGGGGCGATCTGCTGAAGGGGACGTATTCGTTCGTGGAGGACTTCAAACGGGATCGCGTGTCGACAACACACACACGGCGAGCCGAGTTCGGTCCTGGCTGGATCAAGACTCCTGACCAGAAGTGGCAGCCTCTCGCCAAGGCCCGCTTCACCGGCGATGGCAACCCGGTCATCAACATCGACGCGGGGGCAGCGAACGGACGAATGTTCCTGGCCACCGGGGGAGCCATCGAGAACCAAACGGTGCCGCTGCGGGAGATGATTGAGATCGATGTCACGCAGTGGCCCGCCCAGCCGGTCGAGTTACCGGTTCCGTAGTCGAGTCGCAAGGTAGCCACGTTCGCCAGAACGTGGGCGACTGGAATCCGCGTTCGAGCGAGCGTGAAGAATTCCGAAGTCTCGGAAGACTTCGGAATTCTGGTGAGCTTGGCGGACGCCGAGTGCCTTCGCCCACCTTCTGGCGAATGTGGCTACATTCTTGATTCGCGTTCCACAGTTCCCCGGTTCCCCAAGGCCACTCCCGTGAACAGCACGTTCCTCTCGACTGTTCAACGGTACTGGAGATCACCACTCGCCTCGTGGCTGAGCTATGCCGTGGTCATCCTCGTGATGACGTGGCCGCTGGCGGGCTCCCCGCTGTCGACGCTGCCGATGGGGCCGGTCGATTCATCCGTTGTGCCGATGCTCAATCTGTGGACGATCTGGTGGAACGCTGATCGGGCGCTGCACGCCTTTCAGGGGTACTGGCACGCGCCGATCTTTGCCCCGGTTTCCGACTCGTTCGCCTTCTCCGAGCCACAGCCGACCACGCTGCTGGTGGCCCCGGTGATCTGGCTCACCGGGTCGCGGGTGCTGGCCTACAACGCTTATTACTGGCTCTCGTTCCTGCTCAACGGGGTGCTGACGGAGCGACTGCTCCGATTGCAAAACGTGGGGCGTCTGCTGGCTCGCAGCGGAGGGATCGCGATGATCCTGCTCCCGATTTTGCAGTGGCAGCGGGACGTGATTCAACTGGTTCCGGTGTGGGGCATCCTGTGGGTCTGGATCGCGTTCGTGAAGCTCTCTCGCGAATCGCGTGTCTGGCACGGCGTCGAGCTGGGAGTGGCTGCGGCGACGACGAGTCTGATGTGCATGCACTATGGTCTGTTTGCGGCCATCCTCTCGGCGGCGACGGGCTGGATCATGGTGCGGCGGTGGTTCTCCCCGTCGACGTGGAGGGCTTGGCCACTGGGGGGCATCGTCGCTCTCCTCCTCGCCGGACCGATGATCCTGCATGTGCAACTGGTCCTCAATTCCCACGGGTTCACCCGTGACAGAAGCCTCATCACCCTGTTGTCGGCGCAGCCCGGTGACTACACGCAGGCTTTCGGGCGCAGTGTGATTCCGTGGGGACAAATGGCCGCGAGGCAGTATTGGTCGATGTCTCCCGGTTGGATCAAAGTCGGCCTGGCGGGACTGGGCATCGGGCTGGGGCTGTGGCGGCGACGGACCCGGCGCTGGACGCTGTTTCTGGCACTGACTGCTGGGGTGGCGTTCGGTCTCTCACTGGGGACGAATCTCAAGTGGGGCGAGTACGCTCCGTGGGACTTGCTGAGCCAGAAGATCCCCGGATTCTCACAGGTCCGCAGCCCGAACCGGTTCGCCGTGTTCGTGCAGATCGCGTCGGTCCTGTTGGCGGTGCAGGCCCTCCATCTGCTGACCGTGTGGAGCCGCAGCCGCGCGCGATGGATCAGCCTCACCATCCGCTCCGGTGTGTGTCTCGGTGCGGCGCTGGTGGCCTTTGAGACGTGGCCGAAGGAGACGAAGTTGTGGGCTGTGCCGGACTTCGAGTCTCACCGAGTCTGGTGCAACTACCTGCGAGCAGAAACTCCACCGGGTCGGGCGGTGCTGTGCCTGCCGATGCCGAGCGGCACGGTCGTGGGGGCCTTCGAGCCGACCACGAACTGGATGTACTTCGGCACCTTTCACCAGGTTCCGCTGCGGAACGGTTACTCGGGGTTCTTTCCCGAAGAGGAGACCCATCTGCGGGGCGAGATGATCAATCCCGGAGTGACGCCGGAATTCCTGGACCGTATTTATGAGTCCGGCGTTGAGTTCCTGATCGTCGACTCAAAATCTCAGGCCAAACCCCCACTGGCCCCGCTCCCGCGTCAAGGGGAGCGCGTCCAACTCAAACCGGTCTGGGCCGACTCCAACGGCGTGCAACTCTATCGGTTGATCCCACTCGCACGACGCACCACGTCGTGAGTCACGACGTGGAGTCCAGTGTACTACATGGGGGACGTTCCCGGGATCAACAGGGGCACGCTATCGACCTGCGAACGGGTGGCACGTCCCTGACGCATTGGGAAGTGCATAGGTCGGGTGACGCTTGCCACGCCCTTCGAAGATTCAGGGACGTGCCACCCGAGCGTTGTCGTCTTTGCCGCTGGGGGGGACGGTTTCAAGTGGATCGGGGCTCGCTGGACCGGGCCAGACGGGTAGGCCCGAGGCGGCTTGGCGGCGGCGGGCATCCTCCGCGATGCGGTGGATATCGTTGTCGAACCGCGCGGCGATCTCGCGGCGGATGGCGTGCAGCTCTTCAATGACAGGGTCAATCAGATTCGGCGTCTTCATCGGAATCCCGCATGTCTTGGGGCGTGCAAATCACCGGAAACGGCAGGGCGAAGTCGTCGATCACCCGGTAGACCCGAGGCAAGATGACCGGGTTCGCGATGTGCCTGCAATTCCATGTCAACAGAAAGTCTATCCGGTGGACTGCGGCACAGGCAATATGGAGCGCATCCAGCGCGGCACTGGGAGGCAAGATCGCACGGGCCAATATCTCGGCTGCCAATTCGTCGATCAGGGGATCGAGGTTCAGTAGCGAGATCCCCGCCAGATGTCTCAGCCGATCCGATGCCAACACCACGTTGCCGACACTGGCTTCGTCGCGAACATATTGCGATGTGACCAGCGAGTACCGCTCCCGATCATCGTTCCACCACTGCCGCGTGGCGAGTTGTTTGCTGACGGTGGGAGCAGACGCCGTAGGGGTAATGGCGCAGATAGCTGACGACAGATGTCTCAATGTAAACCGTCTGAATCGTGGCCTCAATTCGTTGACATCGAACGCGGGATCAACAGCGGAACCAGATCGACCGGCGGCAGCGCCGCATTCAGGCTCCCGCTGCGGAACCCCTCCAGGTCGAGCGTCACATACCGGAATCCCAAGGACCGCAAGTGGGCTGCGGTACGTTGCCGCAGATCGTCGTCGGTGAGTCGAGCCACAGCTGCCACCGGAACTTCGATGCGGGCGAGGTCGTTGGCCTCCAGGCGGACTCGCAGTTCGCGGATGCCGAGTTGTTCACGGAGCCAGACTTCAGCGGCGTCGACACGGGCCACGCGCTCGGGAGTGACCTCGACTCCGTAGGCGATGCGGCTCGACAGACAGGGGCTGGCGGGCTTGTCCCACACGGGCAGGTTCCACGCCTGGGCCAGTTCGCGGACCTCGGCTTTGGTCAGGCCGACTTCCAGCAACGGGCTGCGGACTTGGTGCTGCGAGGCCGCCACCATGCCGGGACGGTGATCGCCGATGTCGTCGGCGTTGGCCCCGTTGACGAGCAGGTCGAACGGCTCCCGTGCGGCGATCTCCTCGATCCGGGTATACAGTTCGGTCTTGCAAAAGTAGCAGCGGTTGCCCGCGTTCTGGATGTAGCCGGTTTGAGAAAACTCCTGCGTGTCGATCACGACATGCCGAATGCCGATCCGCCGGGCGATGTCGCTGGCGTTCTCCAATTCCCCACTCGCCAGGCTGGGACTGACAGCTGTCACGGCGAAGGCCCGCTCCCCGCAGGCGAGGTGGGCCGCCATCGCCACGACCGCGCTGTCGACGCCGCCGGAATAGGCCACCGCGACGCGGCCTCCGGTGCGGAGGATGTCGAGCAGAGCATCGCGTTTCTGGGAGAGGGAGCGGGGCACAAACACCTGCGGCAGGTAGATCATGGAGAGCAGACCCCGTGGGGAGGTCTCTGTGTCCTAGGATAACATTCCCGCAAGGGGGATCACACTGGTGTATGGCAACGCACCAGTCTCTCGGTGTGCGTCCCCATCGTCGGTACTCTGGGTCAGAGAATCCAAACCCTCGGAGTGGAACCACGAAAGTCACGAAACACACGAAAAGGAAGACCGCGGAACGGCATCCGACAGCCTCGCGGAACGGGTGCGACACCCCACTCCCAGAGACATCCTCCACCACGACACCCTGCGTTTTTCGTGTATTTCGTGCCTTTCGTGGTTGGATTCCTGCGTGTGTGGGTGGGCGAAACCGCTACCGACGAACGGGACGCACACACCCAGTCTCTCGGTGCGTCGCCGTGGTCCTCAGCCGACCCGCGTTCCGTTTCCCCATGAATTGGTGAACCTCCACGGCTGTCTGGAGCCGGAAGAGAGTCACAATATCATGGAGCACAAAGTCATGAGGAGGTCCGTCGAACTCTGCTGCCGCATGCGGTTGGCGGAACGGCGTTCTGTCAGATACGCCAAGGCTGTGAAATGCGTCTCGGACACAATTTTGGGGAGTGGAGGTAATTTTGATTGCAATTGCGAATGAGATCGGTAACACTGCATACGATAAAGGGTTGTGTCCGCCTCTCGGATGCGATCCTGGGGTGATCCTCCTTGAATTTCCGAAATGTGGCGAACATTGTTCGCAAACATGCGGTACTTTCAAGGACGAGAATCGTTGCGTTGGACAGGTGAAAAGCTGGGAAGTGTGGCCTTTTCACCTCATGCTTCGGAGAATTCCGAGGCGACTGATGCAGCGAGAGAGAGAGTACGCAATGGACCGAATTTGCAGGAGAGATGGCTCAATGAAACGCGCCGTGATTGCCCTGATGGTTGGCTGTGGTCTGTACTGCCTTGTTGCGGCTCCGAGTTGTGGCCCGAGTTCTGTACAGGCAGAAGACAAGTTCACGACTGGCTCGTCCGATCCGCTCATCAGCTTTATCAATGAGCAGGTTCGCAAGGGCTGGGATGATAATGAGATCAAGCCCAGTGCGGTGGCGGACGACGCCGAATGGTTGCGTCGGGTCTATCTGGACGTCGTCGGGCATGTCCCGTCGGGCAAAGTCCTCGAAGACTTCATGAAGGACAAGGATCCGGCCAAGCGCAGCAAGATGATCGAGACGCTGCTGGCCGATTCGGGCTACGTGCGGAACTACACGACCTACTGGACTAACACGCTGATCGGGCGGACAACTCCGGATAAGACCAATCGCGGTGCCCTGGAAAAGTTCCTGCGGGAGAGTTTCGCCAAGAATCGGCCCTGGAATGAGATCGCTTACGACCTGCTCGGCTCTGAAGGCCGGTTTGATGATAACGGGGCTGTCAACTACCTCCTGGCCCAGTTGCAACTGAACCCCAATAGCGACGAATACCCCGTCGAGGCCACTGCCAAGTCGGCCCGCATTTTTCTGGGCCTGCAAGTGCAATGTACGCAGTGTCACAACCACCCCTTCAATGACTGGAAGCAGAACCAGTTCTGGGAGTTCTACAGCTTCTTCCGCCAGATGCGGCGGGAAGACCACGAAAAGTACAACCCCACGAATGGGGAAATGGAAGACGACTACTCGGAGTTGATCCGCCGCAACTTCGAAGGGCCGGTCTACTACGAGACCCGTGCCGGACTGATGCTGGTGGCCTATCCGAAGTATTTCGGGACAGAACTCGATCAAGGCGGCGAAACGAATCGCCGGCTGGAACTTGCCAAGCTGATTACCAAGGACGACTCGAACAAGTGGCTGGCTCGAGCCATGGTCAACCGTATGTGGGGCCACTACTTTGCGAACGGGTTTACCCGTCCCGTGGACGACATGGGGCCGCACAACCCGGCGAGCCACCCAGAACTGCTGGATCGCCTGACGGACGAATTCGTCAAGAGCGGCTACGACCTGAAGCAGCTGACCCGCTGGATTTGCAACACGGAAGCCTACAACCTGACCAGTAAGTTCAATCCCAAAAATGAGATTGACAACCCGTCCAACGGGGAAGTGCCCCTGTTCAGCCACATGTACGTCAAGCCGATGCAAGTGGAGCAACTCTATGAGTCACTGCTCGTTGCGACGAGTTCCGATTCTTCCGCTGCGGGGGGGACAGGGACTACTGAGGTCCAGCGTGACCAGGCCAAACAACAGTTTATGCAAATTTTTGGTTCAAATGACGACGAAGAACCTGCGATCTACAGCGGTACTATTCCACAGGCTCTGTTGATGATGAACGGAGCATTGGTCAAGAACGCGACGAGCGGGGGGAGTGGCAGCTACCTGAACACGGTACTGACCAATCCGACCTACAAGAAGGAGCCGGAACGAATTCGAGCCTTGTACATGGCAGCCTTGGGGCGAATTCCAACCAGCAGTGAACAGAAGAACCTGCAAGGGATGATGTCTCAGTATTCTGACAGGATTACCGCCTATCAGGATCTGTACTGGGCTTTGCTCAACTCGAACGAGTTCATCGTCAACCACTAACCCGTCGCCACCACTCGTCAAACATCACCAACCTCCGGCGCTTCGGCTCCATTCCAAAACACTCTTCTCCACCACACCCTTTCCCGAAGCGAGTCACCCATGTTCAACCAAGGCATGTCCCGTCGTCACTTCCTGAGCCATGCTGCCATGGGCGGCGCAGCGGTTCTGGGAGCCAATGAGTTCCTGAGTCACCTGCACCTGAACGCCGCGGAAGTCAGAAAGAATCAGAAGGCCTGCATCCTGGTCTGGTTGGGCGGTGGTGCCCCGACGATCGATATGTGGGACTTGAAGCCCGGTTCCAAGAACGGTGGAGAGTTCAAGCCCATCAGCACCGCGGGCGACCTGCAAATCTCCGAGCACCTCCCCGAAGTCGCCAAGCAGATGGATGCCCTCTCGGTCGTGCGTTCGATGAGCACCCGTGAAGCCGACCACATGCGGGGTACGTACTTCATGCACTCCGGATACGTTCCGAACCCGACCGTGGTTCACCCGACCTTCGGCTCGGTGGTCAGCTACGAACTCGGTCCGAAGCGCAAGGAATTGGAGATTCCTTCGTTCGTCTCGATCGGTGGCGGCGGCATGAGCCCCGGCTTCCTGGGCATGTCCCACGCTCCGTTCAGCGTGAATGCTCAGGGTCAGATTCAGAACGCCGACATGGCGGGCGTTGACCCAGCCCGGCTCGGTGCCCGGCTCTCGATGCTGCAGTCGATCGAAGACGGCTTCATCAAGTCGGATCGCGGCGATGCGGGCCAGGCTCACAAGGATGTGTACGGCAAGGCCGTCAACCTGATGCGGTCTGAGCAGATGAAGGCATTCAAGATCACCGAAGAGAGCCCAGAAACTCTCGCCTCCTACGGCGGTCCTGGCTTCGGTGCCAGCATGCTCATGGCTCGTCGTCTGGTCGAAGTCGGTGTGCCGTTCATCGAAGTCAACTTCCCCGGCGGCTGGGATCTCCACGCGGACGTGTTCAACACCCTCAAGAATCAGCGTCTGCCGATTCTCGACAAGGGGATCGCTGGCCTGACTGCTGACCTCAAGCAACGCGGCATGATCGATGATGTCGTCGTGATCTGCATGGGCGAGTTCAGCCGAACTCCTCGCATCAACCAGAACACTGGACGCGATCACTGGGCGTCCAGCTGGTCGGTCATGATCGGTGGCGGCGGACTCAAGGGTGGCCGGGCCATCGGTGAGACCAACGCCGACGGTGACAAGGTCATCAGCGAGAGCTACCTGCCAGGGGACATCTGGGCCACGGCAGCCTACGCTCTGCGGATTCCTCTCGACACGGTCCACACCTCCAAGCGTGGTCGTCCGATGAAGATCGCTGGCGGCGGAGTGCCGATCAAGGGACTCATCTCCTAGTCCAACGGACTATGGATTCGTCGATGCAAGGGGGCAGGCTCTGCCCCCTTGTTTCTTGAATGGTGAGTGTTCCTGGACCGTGACCTGGCCAGCCTGCAAAGCGAGACACAGTGAGTTCCAACCCGGCCATCCCGGCGGTTCCCACGACCACTGAACCGGAAGTTCAGTCGGGCAGCATCTCCGTTCCCCGCGATCCGGCCAGCTTTGTCCAGTTGTTCACGAAGTCTCAGCGTTCTCTATACCTGTTCATCCTGGGGCAGACGGGGAGCGTGCAAGACGCCGAAGAAGTGCTCCAGAACACGAACCTCGTGATCTGGACCAAGTCGAACCAGTTCGATCCCGGCACGAACTTCTTCGCCTGGGCCTGTCAGATTGCCCGCTACGAGGTGATGCAGCACCGACAGCGCTATCGGCGGGACAAGCTCAAGTTCAGCGAAGAGTTCCTGGATGTCGTGGCCAAGGAGTCGGTCAGCCGACTCGATGACCCCGAACCGCAGCGTCTGGCCCTCGAACAGTGTCTTCAGAAGTTGTCCGCTCGGGATCGGGAGTTGATCCGCGAGCGGTATCAGCCGGGATCTTCCGGCAAGGATCTGGCCTCGAACCTGCAACGACCACCGAACTCGGTCTATCAGTCGCTGGGCCGGATTCGGCGTGTGCTGCTGGAGTGTATCCAGCGGCGATTGGCGGAAATGTAACCCCGTGAAGCATCTCGACCGTTGGAGTCCAGCCTTCAGGCTGCCGCTGGGCGAGAGTCGAGCGAAGCCAGAGCAGCCTAAAGGCTGAACTCCAACGGTTGACGTGGTGAGTCCAAATGTCCCTCGAAGTGGTCTCCGAACTGTACCCTCTCCTCGAAGCGCTGTGCGAAAATCGCCAGACGCCTGCGGGGAAGGACCGCCTGGAGCAACTGGTCATCGCGCAGCCCGCAGCCCGCCGTTTGTACATTGACTACATGCACCTGCACGGAACGCTGACGTGGGACGCCTCACTGAGCGAGTCGGCCTCGCTCGTGGCCTATGCCGAGCGGATGGGGGCCACTCCCGTGCGTCCATCGCGTTGGACGAAACAGCGATTGGCGCTGATCGTCGGACTGCTCTCATCCGCCTTGCTCGTGGTCTTTCTGGTGTCGCAGGGGACTGGCCCAGCGACTGGCCCGGGGGCCGCTCCAGGATCAAACAATATCGCCATCGTCGACCCAGCCCCGATTGGACCGACACCTCCCGTCCTCGTCCCGGATGTCAACAACCATTCGAATCCGTCCATCGCGGAGGTGACACCCATTCCCCGCGTGCACCTGCATCGCGACACGACACCGCCGCCGCCGGAAGTCGTGACTCCCTCACCGACAGTTCCGACCGCAGTCGCCACCCACGCTCCGATTGTGGACGCAGAACTGGTCGCCCGCCTGAACAGCTTGTGGCAAGCCAAATTGGACGAAGCGGGCGTTCAGTCGTCTCCCCTCGCCGAAGACACCGAGTGGCTGCGGCGCGTGTACCTCGACCTCGCGGGCCACATCCCGGATGCGGAGAGAGTCGACCGCTTCCTGACCGACTCGCGTCCCAACAAGCGTGAACTGCTGATCGATGAACTGGTGCAGAAGCCCGACTATGTTCGGAACCTGACCACGATCTGGACCAATCTGCTGGTCGGTCGCACCTCTGATCGCCCGATCAATCGGGATATGCTTTCCAAATTCCTGCGTGACCAGTTCCGCCAGAACCGCCCGTGGACCGAGACCGTGGCCCGGCTGGTGTCCGCCGAGGGGGACGGAAACGAAGTCGGCGAGGCGAACTTCCTGCTCGCTCACCTCAACAACGAAGCGGTCCCCGCCACCGCCGTGACCGCCCGCATCTTCCTCTGCCAGCAAGTCCAGTGTACGCAGTGCCACAAGCACCCCGACTCGCAGCACGGCGGCTCGATGGCCGAGTTCTGGGAACTCAACAGTTTCTTCCAGCAAGCGGGCATCGTCGAGAACAAGAAGTACAACCCGACCACCGGACGTACTGATGTCGTCAGCCGGTCACTGGTCGATCGCGAGGTCGGCGGACCGACGTATTACGACGATCTGAAGGGCGTGATGCGGGTCGCCTACCCAAAATTCGGAAGTCAGGAAGTCGATCCCGACCCGACCGTCAAACGGCGTCAGGAACTCGCCAAGCTGCTGACCAGCCAGGGAGAGCGCGAACTGGCTGCGGCCCTGGTTAACCGCACCTGGGCGCACTTCTTTGGTCAGGGGCTGGTGAACCCCATCGACGACATGGGCCCGCACTCGCCCTGTGCCAATCCGGAACTGCTCGAAACCCTGACCGATGCCGTGGTGGCGACCAACTTTGACACTGAACGCCTCAATCGCTGGATCGTGTCCACGCAAGCCTATCATCTCTCCAGTGCCCAGGTGCCCGGCAATCGAGCCGATCTGCCCGTCGATGGGGAGCTGCCGCTGTTCAGCCGCATGTACCTCAAGCCCCTCTCCGCCGAGCAGATGTTTGACTCGCTGCTCGTCGCCACAGCCGCCGACCGGGCTGGAGCCGCGTACTGGGAGCAGGCGGAAGAGCATCGCAAGGCGTGGCTGGCCCAGTTCTATTCGGTGATGGAGAACGAGGAGAACGGAGACGCCTCGACATTCGATGGCACGTTCTCGCAGTCGCTGATGATGATGAACGGCGATCTGGTGCGGAACGCGATCAGCGACTCGCCCGGCACCGTGCTGCACGAAATTCTGCGGATGCAGGGGGATGACCAGGAGCGAATCAAGAGCCTGTGCCGCGCCGCCCTGGGCCGCGACCCGAAGCGGAACGAGTTGGCTTCATTCCAGCAGACTCTCCGGCACAACCGCCCCAACGCAGGGACGAATGACGCGGAGCCCTACGGCGACATCCTCTGGGCGTATTTGAACTCGACCGAATTCGCCGTGAATCACTGAGTGGAAGTCGGGAGTCGGGAGTCGGGGGTCGGGAGTCGGCTCTCGATTCGCTGTGTCGCCGGTTCCCCCTTGCGGAACAGCCACACCAGCAGCGTGGCCCCGATGACGAACAACCCCATGCTATACCACTGGGAGATCGTCAGCGAGGTGCCGAACCGGCCCGGTTCGTCGTTGCGGATGAACTCGATCATAAACCGCGTGCAAGCATACGCCATGCACCCCATCCCCAACAGCTGGCCGTTGCGGGCACGCAGCGGGAACAGATTCCACAGGATCGTGCCGAGCAGGAATCCGTCGATCGAGCTATAGACCTGCGTCGGGTGCAGTGGCATCGTGAACGGGGCATTGTCGTTCAGGAGTTTTCGATCGACTAGATCTCTCCACGGCACGCTCCCTGCGGGAAACTGAATCGCCCACGGCAGGTTGCACGGATCGCCAAAGCAGCAGCCGTTGAGCAGGCACCCGATGCGGCCAAACCCGACTCCGATGAAGACGCCCGGCATGATGACATCCACCATCAACAGCGCGGGCAACTTCCGCACACGGCAGAACAGGAAGAAGCCGATCGCTCCTCCGACGAGTGCCCCGATCAGCACCAAGCCGCCCTCGGTGAGGTTCACTGCGGCGAACAGGTACTCGGGGATCGTCTGGCACTTCTTAAAGATCAGCTTCCAATACTGCCCCAGATAGGCCAATCGCCCCCCGGCCACTCCCGAGATCAGCAACCAGAAACTGACATCGGAAAAGATCTCTGGATCGAGGCCGATGCGTCTGGCCCGAATTCGCGAGAGCCACAGCCCGCTCACAAACCCGATCAGCACCATCATCCCATAGCCGAAGACCGGCAGCCTGGGCTGACCGACAGCTGGCAGGACGAAGACCGAGGCCAGGATCGCTCCGCCCCAGAACCAGAACGTCTGCTTCGCGTCCGCCGAGAGCCTCTGCTCGCGAATGAACTGCAACACCAGCCAGCCCAGAAACGCCGCAGCCAGCACCCACGTCAGCCCGAACCCCGGCACACCGGATGCGGGGTCGCGTTCTCCGAAGGCGAACGGATGCTGGAGCAGAATGTAGATCAGAACTTGGCGCATCCGGGGGTCTTTCTGTGCCTCGGCGAGGCAGGAACCAGTGTATGGGTTCTGGCCATCGTAGCCTCCTTCGCCCAATGGGGGGAGACCGGTCTCGTGTGTATGTCCGCACTTTGCAGACTTATCGAATCGACTGAAAAGCAATGCGTCCGAACGCCCCAAGCTCAGCGACCCTGACCACGGGACGCGTGGATTGCAACCGCGACGCGATGGCCGGGTTCACTGCAGCGCATGGTTAGGCGTCCTAGTCATAACCAACAATGAACCTCTCCAGTCTGTCTCGCTGTGGTCCGACAAAAACAAACTCCCGAAAAACCCAAAGGACAAACCCCCAATCGTGAAACAACTCTTTGTCTCGCTCATCGCGACTGAGGATATAACACCTCCGGCCTCCGTCAAACGCTCCGCGAAGGTGCGGCAACAGCTTGGCACGTTCGGCAACATCATCGCTGGGCGTCTCGGAAATCTCGACACTCTGTAGGTAGTGCTCCAGGTCGGCCTGCTCCAGTGGAACAAAATCATCGGGGTGGATGCGGCCTGCTACGAACGGCCCGTGGATGACAGTCTCGTCTTTGTCGTTCGGAACAAACGAACAATGGAAAGCACGCGAAGCGACATACTGCTCAATCAACGCCGCATCGGAAGGAGCGGACACAAGCTGCACAGAATCGTGGCAAAGCCAGCCGTAATCCCAAAGACGCGTGACTATCGATGCGGTCTCCATAGGACGCCTAACATGTGGGACAGCGAATACGTGGAGCCTCTTCATGATTTTGTGGTTCATGATTTTGTGACCCTCCCCTGCCTCTCCGAGAGAAGCTGAGGTTCACAAAATCATGAGCCACAAAATCATGGGGAGACTAGGAATGGGTGGGCCAGCGACAATCGCAAAGTGCGTCGCACACTCCCGATTGTGAACAGGCGAACGCTCCGGATGGGAGGGTTTGAAACGCAGAGGGCGCTGAGGACGCGGAGTTCAGACGGGATGCCATTTCTCTGCGCCCTCAGCGTCCTCTGCGTTTCCAATTTCCGTGATGCACGCACGACCGGTCTCGATGTGCGAGGTGGCTGCCAGACTTCCGAAGTCTTCCGAGACTTCGGAAGTCTGCTCCGGTTCGCCCACGTTCTGGCGAACGCGGCTACGGGGCGGGAACCACCAGCGGCGGGCCGTCGAGTGAGTCATTGTACCGCTGGCGGAACTCGAAGAACCGGGTCTCGGAGGCGTCCAGGCTCGTCTGCACGGCGGCTCCGAAACGGATCGCTGTGGCGGCGTCATTGCCCAGCGAGAGGGCGCTGGCGATCTTCTGAATCTCCTGCACCTGCGGGTCTTGCTGGAGGCGGTCGAGAGCCTCTGGCTTGATCGTGGCCGGGTCGGTGGTCAACTCGTTCGACCAGAGGACGCGATAGTTGCCATCGCTCCGGCGGGCGAAGAAACTGACCGTCACCGTGGCGGGGCCGCTGCCGGTAATCTTCGGGATGCGGGTCACGCGGAAGCCTTTGAGCTTCCGCGTTTTTGCCTGCTCGATGGCGGTCGTCTGCCAGTCGGACGGCTTGTTCGGCTGGGCGGCGGGGTCCAGTCCGAGGTCGAGGCCCAGCCCGCCGAGTTCCCCTTGGAGAGCATCGGCTGCGGTCTTGGCGAAAAGTGTTTTGAGGTCGGGCTTCTCGGCCCCCTCGCCGACCCGGATCACGAAGTTGCCGGTGCCCTGGAAGTCGAGCCGCTCGCGGTACTCGTACTCGAAGATCGCCTGCCGCGCTGACCACTCATCGGCGGTCTGCGGTTGGCCTGTCGGGAGCCGATCGGAGAGGTCGACCTGCACCGCCTGCCAGTCGGGCCGCTTCTTTTCGACGGCGGCCTTCAAGGGAGTCAGCGCGGTCTCTTCCACCCGCTCCAATCGTTCGCTCCAGGCAGCCAGTGCCAATTGTCGGGAGGCAGTGGGCGCGGTGAACACCTTCCGCACCCGGTCTGCGGGCGTAACGACCACCACGAACTGCGAGTCCGGTTCACCCGCGGGGTTCACGGCCTGGGCGAGCTTCGCCAGCTCGCGATGGAGGACCGCGACTAATCGGGTATCCGCCGCCCGCTCGACCTTCCACGCCTCGATCCGCTGTTTCAACTCGTCGCGACACGCGGCCTGCTGTTGAGCCGCATCCTCGTCGATCTGCTTCATCAGGTCTGGATGCTTGGCAGCCACCCAGCTGCGCTGCACCGCCATCCGCAGCTCCTTCTCATCCCGGCTCAGCACCGCCCCCCGCAGTTCGACACCGCCCTTGAGCAGAGCGATGTCGACACAGAACCGCTGGGCCTCACGCGGGGTGATCTCCGCGTGAGCGATCGACGACATCGCCAGCAGCACGACGACAATCCCCAGCCAAACCGCAGGTCGCATGGTGTCCCCTTGTCCGTGGGACGGGCACATTTGCCCGTCCGTCTAAGGCATCACAGAGTGTCGTCTTTCGCTCCGCGAAAGAACGCCCTTTCGCGGAGCGAAAGGCGACTCTCCACAGCCAATGCGACATCCGGGAAGGACGGGCAAATGTGCCCGTCCCACGAACGAGTCCCTTTACTCCGTCTTCAGCACCACATCCTTCATCTGCACCACCATCGCCGGACCGGCATGCAATTGCAGCGCCAGCTTGCCCGACTTGGCGGCCTTCTCGGCATGCTCGTCGACCACTTCGCAGGTCATGTTGCCGTTGATGAAGTGCTGCAGCGTGTTCCCCTTGGCCACGATGCGGTACGTGTTCCAGTCTTCGTTCTTGATGGCCGCCTGCAGCTCTTCGGTGGTCTTCTCGGTCTTGCCGACGTTGGTCTTGACCATCTTGTTCTTGTCGCTCGGGTCGGCGGTCAGCTTGGTCTTTTCGCCACGACCGGCGAGGATGCCGCGACCCTGCTCTTCGTAGAGGATGCCGCTGTAGGTCTTGCCCGCTTCGAAGTCGGCCTGGTAGCCGCCGACGCTGGGGCCGGTTTCTTCCTTGTTCGACTTCACCGTGCTGCGGTACTGGATGCCGGAGTTGCCCGCGACGATCCGGTACTGGAACGTCAGTTCGAAGTCGGCCACTTCGCCGGACCAGACGAGGAACGTGTTCTGCGTGATCGGCTTTTCGGCAGTGGTCTTGCCGGTGATCGCCCCATCCTGGACCGACCACAGATCCTTGCGGCCTTCCCAGCCGGTGAGATCCTTGCCATTGAAGAGCTGCTTCTCTTCGGCCTGAGCCGAGACAGCGGAGAGAGCAAGAACAGCGAGAGCGAACAGCGAGCGACGAATCATGAGGGGACTCCAGGGGAGTGGTCAGAGGGAACCGAAACGCTCGCCTCATGATATCGCCGGGCTCTCCCCTTCGCATCTGGGACGCCCCCCCACCACGCTCTGGGGGCATTCACCAAATGGCGGTACTCCGTCGTCTCTGCTCCCTCTCCCCCACAATCGGCATGGCTTTCGGGGTGGTCTCCGCTGTGGGGGAGAGGGTCGGGGTGAGGGGGCCTGAACGAGCGGTGTGGCCCCCTCACCCCAGCCCTCTCCCCCGCAAAATGTCCTCCGGCGGGATGGATGTCGCTCGCGGGGGAGAGGGGGCAGGAGACTGCCATTTAGCGAATGCACCCCCACGTTGTGGCGAACGTGGCTACGTCCGGAAGCCTACGCCCCCGGAATCTCCAACCGGCAGCAGCCCAGGTTCAAATGCTCGCAGGTCTCGTCAGCGGCATCGCGTTGCAGAATCTGATCCGGCAGTTCGTAGATGATCTGCTTGCCATTTCGCGAACTCACCACCAACCCCGCCCGCCGCAGCACCCCCAAATGGTGCGACACGTTCGCCAGTTCGAGGCTCAGTCGCTCCGCCAAATCCGACACGCAACACGGCCCCGACCGCAACGCCTGCACCAGGCGCAGCCGGTCCCGATCACCGAGTGCTTTGAGCAGCAGGGCGCATTGATCGGCGGAGAGCGGGTCACGTCGTGGCATCGGGCCTAAGATACCGAACCATTCGCCGAATGACGAGACTGTCAGTACGTCCCCGTAGCGTGGGCTTTAGCCCACGTGTGCTGGACGATATCGCTCGGCGTGGGCTAAAGCCCACGCTACGGGGTGGGTTTTGCGTTGCGTTCATTCCAATGGATGTTAGAGTGTTCTCGTCCGGTCCCGTACTCCCCTGCGACCAGCCCCATGAGCAAAGCCCACGAGCCGAGTCTGCGCCGCCAGGTGATCGCGGAACTGATCGGAACGTACATCCTGATCTTTTTCGGCTGTGGTGCGGTGCATGCGGCGGTGCTGACCGGGGCGCAGTCGGGGCTGTGGCAGGTGGCGATCGTGTGGGGTGTGGCCATCATGTTGGCCGCCTACTCGGTCGGGTCGGTGAGTGGGGCACACATCAACCCGGCGATGACGATCGCGATGGCGGTCTGGCGAGGTTTTCCGTGGCGGAAAGTCGGGCCGTACATCCTCGGTCAACTGGCGGGGAGCATGCTGGCCGCCGCGACATTGTTCGTGCTATTCGGTCCACATCTGGCGGCCTTGGAGAAACTCAAAGGGGTCCAGCGCGGCGAACCCGGCAGCGTCGTGACCGCCATGTGCTACGGCGAGTACTACCCCGCTCCGGGCAGTCTGGCCAGCGGGATTGATCCCTATTCCCCCACCAAACACGCCATCTTAAAGAGCAACATGAGCGAGGGCCTGGCCTTCGGGGCGGAGCTGATTGGCACCGCGATTCTGGCGTTCGTGGTGTTCTCCGTGACCGACGATCGCAACTCGGGGCGACCCGCGAATGGACAGGCTCCGATCTTCATTGGTCTCACCGTGTCCGTACTCATCTCGGTGATCGCGCCACTCACGCAAGCCTGCTTCAACCCCGCGCGGGACTTCGGGCCACGGCTGTTCGCGTACTTCGCGGGCTGGGGCAGGGTGGCCTTACCCGGATTTGCCGACACCGGTTGGCTCACCGTGTACATCCTGGCCCCGATCGCCGGAGCTCTCATCGGCGGCGCGGTGTATGAGTTCGTCGTCCGTCCCGCTGCGGTCAAGAACTGAGGACATGATGCTGTTTTCATTCCCTGACTGGTCAGTGAGCGGCACGGCGCGAGCCGCCGGTTCCTCCGCAGGCCAACCCGCCCCCGCAGAACCGGTGGCGAGCGCCATGCCGCTCACTAAGTCACCATCCAGCTTACGCCGGACGTTCGCCGTGGGACTTCTGATTTCCATCGCTCATCTGCTTCAGCCGATCGCGCACGCTGCGGAGTCACTCGACCCATCCCAGCCGTACTCCGGCACCGCTTCGAACCCGGTGACGCACGAGGCCGAGTTGCTGATCACGGTGACGGCTCCCTACAAGACCAAGTTGTTGCGGGTCTGGATGCCGATCCCGCCAACAGACAACGCGCAGCAGTTGGTGAGTTCGGAGTTCTCGACATTCCCCGTCGAGGTCCAACCGCAGATCGCCTCGGAGCCGGTGTTCGGCAACAAGTTCGCCTACTTCGAGTTCCCCAATCCCCAGGGGGCGATGGTCATTCGCCACACGCTGAATATCCAGGTCAACGAACTCCACTGGAACCTCGACCCCGAGAAGGTGCAGTCCACCCCGATGTGGCCGGAGAGCTTCGCCCCCTACCTGCGCAGTGAGAGTCAGGCGGTCGTGGCGGATGCCCGGTTCGAGAAGCTGCTGGCCGAGATCGTGCCGCAGCGCAAGAACCCGCTGCTCGATCTGGAACAGGTCATGCAGTACGTCGACCAGAACTTCCAGTACGACCACAAACACGCCTCACTGCAAGCCAGCTCCCTCCACGCTCTGAACCAGAAATCCGGCCATTGCAGCGACTACCACGGGTTCTGCGCCGCGATGGGGCGACTGCTGCAACAGCCGACACGGGTGACCTATGGAATCAATACGTTCCCCAAGGCGTCTCCATCGCACTGCAAGCTGGAGGCGTTCCTGGCTCCCTATGGTTGGGTCAGCTTTGATGTCTCCGAGACGCAGAAGCTGACCGCTTTGATTCGCGCGAACGCCCAGCTCGCCGCCGCCGACAAGGACGCACTCGTCGCCACTGCCCATGCCCGACTGACCAGCGGGTTTCGCGACAACACCTGGTTCAAGCAGACCCACGGGACCGACTACGACCTCGTGCCCCCGGCGTCGAAAAGGGTGGCAGTCGTCCGCACGATCTACGCCGAGGCGGACGGGGTCGCCCTGCCCGAACCCGATCCATCCGCCCCCGGCGAAACGAAGTTTGCCTGGATGACCGCCCACAAGTTCGATTCGACCCCACCGGTCCAGAACCCCTTCACGAACATGAAGTCACCGCAACCGTAAGACGGGCCCATTTGGCCCGTCCGACTCCCGACTCCCGACTCCCGACTCCCCATGAACCCACAATACATCATGATCGGCGGCTTCCTCGGAGCCGGAAAAACCACCACGGTCGGACGCCTCGCCCGGCACTACATGGCCGCAGGCAAGCGCGTCGGCATCGTCACCAACGACCAGACCACCGACCTCGTTGACACGCACTCGCTGCGGTCGCAGGGTTTCGAAGTCGGCGAAGTGGCGGGATCCTGCTTCTGCTGCAACTTCAACGCCCTCACCGACACCGTCGAGGGACTCGGCGAGGCCCAGCTCCCCGATGTCATCATCGCCGAGCCGGTCGGCAGTTGCACCGACCTCGTCGCCACAGTGATTCGCCCGTTGATGCAGGTCTACGGCAAGCCGCTCGATGTGGCCCCGTACGGCGTGATCCTCAAGCCCAGCCACGGGCTCAAGATCCTGCGAGGCGACTCGAAACGAGGCTTCTCCCCCAAGGCCGAGTACATCTTCCGCAAGCAGCTCGAAGAGGCCGACTTCATCATCATCAACCGCATTGATGAGATGACCCCCGCCGAGATCGAGGAACTGGAGTCTCTGCTGCGAGCCGACTTCCCGGATCAGCCGATCCTTCGCGTCTCGGCCCGGACTGGCGAGGGGTTCGAGGCCCTGACTGAGATGCTCGACCAGCGCGGGGCGTTCGGCCAGCGCGTGATGGAGGTCGACTACGACATCTACGCCGAGGGGGAGGCCGAACTCGGCTGGCTCAACAGCCAAGTGCAGGTCGACTCCGACCAGGCGTTCGACCTCGACGCCCTGCTGCTCGATGTCATCGGGCGGTTGCACGAGCGGTTCGTCGGAGCGGGGGCGGAGGCGGCGCACCTCAAGACGATCGGCCTGTGCGACGGGAGCTACGCCGTGGCGAACCTCGTGAGCAACTCGACCGGCCCAGAACTCTCGCTCCCCTCGAAGACCCACACCCGCTCAGCCAACGTCGTCGTCAACGCCCGCGTCGCGACCGACCCGACGGAGTTGGAAGCCCTGGTGCGAGCCGAAGTGGCGGCGGCCTGTGCCGCGATCGGTGCGACGCATGATGTGACGACGCTGCAAAGCTTCCGCCCCGGTCGGCCGGTGCCGACGCACCGAATCATGTCGTAGCAGAAGTCGTAAGACTTCTTGCCGCTGGCAGTTGTGGAATAACTGCCCGTCAGAATCCTGACGAACGCTGCAACATCTGCCCGATTCGCGGCGATGTTTGCGTCTCTCACAAACAGCCAGTACACTACCCGGCTCTCAAAATCACGCACGTGAACCTGCCAGTTCGTACGATCAAACCGAGCAGGTCGCCATTTCGAGGTGAGTCATGAAAGAAGGCATCCATCCCGACTACCATCCGGTCATCTTCCACGATGTCGGTTCGGGAGTGAAGTTCCTCACCCGCTCCACCATGTCCTCCAAGGACAAGGTCAAGTGGGAAGACGGGAACGAGTATCCACAGATCTCCGTCGACATCAGCTCGGCCAGCCATCCCTTCTTCACCGGCAAGATGAAGTTCATCGACGCCGCCGGTCGCGTGGAAAAGTTCCAGAAGAAGTACGGCATCGCCCCCAAGGTCGAAGAGGCCCCCAAGGTCGAAGAGGCCAAGTAGCGACCTGCACTCTGACATGCGATCGACCCGCCGGGACAGTAGGCCCGCGCGGGTTGTTCGTTTAGACAGAAGAGAGATCAGAGACGAGAGATCAGAGCCAGACAACTCCTTCCTCGTATCTTCTTCTCCTGCTGGCTCTCGTCTCTCCCCTCTCTTCTCTCGTCTGATCCCCCATGTACCCCAGCCTGCAACTCAAACTCAATCGGTTCGAGGAACTCGAACGCCAGCTGCAAGACCCGGCGGTTCTGGCCAACCCGTCGAAGTCGGTGGAAGTCCAGCGCGAGTACGGCGGGCTGCGCAAGATCGCCGAGTCGGTGCGGAACTTCATTCAGCGGGAGGCCGACCTGGCTGCTGCGAGGGAGTTCCTGAACGAGGCGACGGACGACGAGACTCGCGAGTATGCGCAGTCTGAGGTCAACGAGTTAACCGCCCAGCGGACCATCCACAACACCGAGCTGGAGGATCTGGTCACTGCCGGTGACTCGATCTCGCGTGGCGGAATGATGATGGAAATCCGGGCGGGGACCGGTGGCGATGAAGCAGCCCTGTTCGCGGGCAACCTGTTCGACATGTACACGCGCTACATCGCCGCGCGCGGCTGGTCCATGGAAGTCATGGAAGTCACCGAAGGCGAAATGGGCGGATACAAGGAAATGGTGTTCTCGGTGTCCGGCGAGGGGGCCTTTCACCGGATGCAGTTCGAAAGCGGCGGACACCGCGTGCAGCGTGTCCCCGAAACCGAATCGCAAGGCCGCATCCATACCAGTGCCGCCACGGTGGCGGTCCTCCCCGAAGCGACGGAAGTCGAAATCGTGATCCGCGATGAAGACCTGCGGATCGACACGATGCGCGCCGGTGGCCCCGGCGGGCAAAAGGTCAACAAGACCGAAAGCGCCGTTCGCATCACGCACATCCCCTCGGGACTGGTCGTGAAGTGCCAGGACGAAAAGAGCCAGCACAAAAACAAAGCCTCCGCGATGCGAGTGCTTCGCAGCCGTCTCTTCGACGAGACCCGCCGCAAGGAGCAGGAGGCCCGCGCCTCGGTTCGCCGCACGCTCATCGGGTCGGGCGACCGCAGCGAACGCATCCGCACGTATAACTTCCCACAGGCCCGCATCACCGACCACCGCATCGGATACACCAGTTATAAACTCGACGCCTTCATGATGGGCGAGATCGACGAAATGATCGAAGCCCTCGTCGAGTTCGACCGCCAGGAGCGGCTCAAGATGGTACATGAGTGAGCGAGATCCCGGCGACATCGCTCCACGACTCGCACTCCGCCAGCGGCGAAATGTGTGTGCGTTCAGAACGTCGGCAGAGATTCACCACAAAGGCACGAAGACACGAAGACACGAAGTAGACCTCGCTCGGGCCTCATCCCCAGTTGCGGACGAGGAAACAGGATCGACAGGCAACAGTCCGGGCAGGATTTGTTCAGCTGAACCTGTCCCCACTGTCAACACGGCCCTGTTCGAACCTCTGGATTCCTTCGTGTCGTCGTGCCTTTGTGGTGAAATTCTTCCGCTGCCTACTTTTCTGGAGCACACAGCGGCGAAATTGTGCGGAGAGTTGTCTGAAGACTTCTGCGACGAACGGGCTACAATGACTGCTTGCCGGTCGTGACGGTGAAGACTTGGGCGTCAATCCAGACGTACCGGTATTTGACTCTCGAAGGCTGAGGAGTCGGAATGAACAAGCGATTGACGGCTGTGATTCATCGAGAAGGGAATGGGTTCGTCGCCCTGTGTCCGGAACTGGATGTCGCCAGTCAGGGAGACACGATTGAACAAGCGCGAGACAACCTCCGAGAAGCACTGGAGTTGTTTTTTGAGTGTGCCTCTCCGTCGGAGATCCAGGAACGATGGGGTGAAGAAGTCTACGTGACCCAGGTCGAGGTGGCCTGTGGGTAAATTGAGGGTGTTGTCGGGCCAGGAAACGTGTGCCATTCTGGAACGCCACAGCTTTGTCCGTGTCCGCCAGAGTGGGAGCCATGTCGTCATGCAGCGTGTTGTGGCCGGGCAGACTACGACGGTTCCAGTTCCCGACCACAAAGAATGACGAATTGGAACACTCCGATCGATCATCCGTCAGTCCGGGTTGACACGCAGTGAGTTCGAAGTGTGAAATCGCGGAACGTAAAAATGTGAGGTTCCCTTGAGCGATCCCCTGCCGACGAAGCCCAATGGGGTCCATCTTCCCAGCGACCTTGAACCACGCTCTTTGTGGCATTCGCTGCATGATGGATATCTCCATTCCTGCGTATCCGACCTGCTGAGACGGACCATTCGACTGAATATCGAAGTCGGACATCTCGTCGAAGAGGAATCGAATATCACATTCGACTTCCTCCTCAGCCAGGTGACTTCGGCATGTGCCAGTGTCGGGGTTGGGTGGCCGGGAGGGATCGAATACCCTCCAGGCATTTCGCAAGATGAGAAATGTACTCTGTTCAAAGAATATCAGGCAAAGGGGAGAATGGACTCCCTGAGTTGGACCGAGTTCGAAACGGCGTTCCCAGCGAATCTCCTGGAAATCAGCAATGCCTCTTTGGCCGTGGGTGCTGAATCCGGCACACTCCAACTTCAAGGCATGCTCGATGGCGACACCTTCGACGATCTGTATTGCGAGGTCTGCATCGCCTTTCACGGGCTGACCATTAAGACTTCGAATGGAGACGAGTTGAGTCTGGATCAATTCGACCAGCTCGGCGTGGACTACTGGGAGGCGTGGCAGAACCGCAAGCCCGTGAGCTGACAAACTCTGGACTCCTCCTGATGGCACCAGTACCCGATGTCTTCATTGACGGATCCGACAAATGTCCCGGTAGCGTGGGCTTTAGCCCACGTGAATGCGTTTTCTTCCGAAAGGCGTGGGCTAAAGCCCACGCTACTTCCACTCTTGTCCGACTCGTCTTCATCACCTACCGAACCGAGCGATGCGCCCTGACACATTGTGGCACCCACTCTGACCTCGCGGCCCCTCAACTCTTCACTCTTTCCCCGTCCCCGGCAGCAGCTTCAACTCCGTGAGCCAGGCCAGCGAACCGGTTTGCCAGGCGTCCCACATCGGCCCCTTGTACCCATTCAGGCCGTGGCCACCGTAGGCCAGTTCGAGGTACTGGCTGGGCACCTTGTGAGCCTGCAACGCTTCGTAAAATGACTGGCTGTTGGCGGGCACCACGACCTTGTCGTCCAGAGCGTGAGCCAGATACGTCGGCGGCGTTTTGTCGGTGACCTGCTTCTCATTCGAGTAGAGTGCGATCAGTTCCGGGGAGGGATCTTTCCCCAGCAGATTGTTCCTCGAACCTCCGTGTGTCAGCTCTCCCATCGAGATCACCGGATAGACCAGAATCGCAAAGTCCGGACGGCAACTGACCTTTTCGACGGCATCCGTGGAGTCGGGCTTACCGGCGTCGAAGTGCGTGGCCGCTGTGGAGGCGAGATGGCCACCGGCGGAGAAACCGATGATGCCGATGCGGGCGGGATCGATGTGCCAAGCCTTCGCATTGGCCCGCACGGTGCGGATCGCCCGCTGGGCATCGAGCAGTGGCACCGCATGCCGCCCAGCTGGCATCCGGTACTCCAGGACCACGCCCGTCACTCCATGCCCATTGAGCCAAGCTGCAATGCCGTGGCCCTCCGGCTGGACCGCGAGGCCACCATAACCCCCGCCGGGGCAGATCACGACCGCTGTGCCGTTCGGCTGGGAGGGGCGGTAGACGGTGATGAACACCTCAGTCTCCTGGACCTTGCCATCGCCGAGTGCGGCGTGGCCATTCCACAGGCCGAGCTTCTCGGGCACGACCTTATCCTCGGCCAACGAGAGTCCGGACAGGGAGCAAAGGGCGATGAGCCAAGCTGTCAGACACAGGCGGTGAGCAGTCTTCATCGGGAGTTCCTCTCGGGGGATGTGTGTGGTCATGAGACGGTCATGCCGGGACACAGGAGTTTTGTACAGTGTCGATGGCCGGTATGCGATGCAGGCTACGCGATACTACTGGGTCTGGTCTGGGTGGCCCAGACACTGCTTTGAGTGTCTGGGTTGTGGAACAACAAGAGGTTACGGAGGAGACGCCCGCCTTTCAATCCCTCTTGTTCCTTCGTCACCCAGACATCCAAAGCGATGTCTGGGCCACCCTGCCACCCCGCCGTAGAACTTACATGCCTGCCAGCATGTCCCCCACGCCGAATGCCGTGATACCCGCGTCTTCAAGAAGTCTCGCCTTCCGTTGAGGTAGAGCGGACGAAAAACACGCATAGGTTCGACTACCTCTTCTGAACCAAAACATCGGTTCAGCGAGGAGTTCTCCATCCTCTGCCAAGAGCGGCTCCAGCTGCGCATCACTCCAGAGTTTGTCCAACCAATCTCGATGAGTCTCACCAATCGATGCCACCATCCGGTCAAATTCGTCCCGACGGTCAATCGCATTTTCCACTTCGGGCCTCTCGCAGAGGTCGTTGAGACAATCTTCAATGACCGTTCGGATTTTCCTCCCTTCTATTGAATTGGACTCTTGGGAATACAGTGTCAAGACAGACCGTGCGCGGGTCATCGCGACGTACAAAGTGCTTTCGAGAATCCGCTTTTCTTCTCTCAGGACGAACTTATCCGCACCCGCAACGATCACGACTTCGGAGTCATACCCTTTGAAGGAATGAGGTGTTGTGATCAGCAACAGCCAATCATGGCGGTAGTATTGCTGACTATTCTGGACGGAAACCTCAACAGAAAGGCGGCGAACGCTTGATGTCACTCGAGTCTCAAGATCGTACATCATCGCTGTATGATTGCAGATGATGCAGATGTCGCTGGGCTTAACATGGTCATCCTCAATCAACTTGCGACAGTACTCAGCTATAGCATCAAATTCGGCCTCCTTGGTCGGGTACACGTGATGCTCTGGTTTTGGGCCATCCACCTGATTGAAGCGGACCTTCCACCACGCTTTTCCGTTTCTTTCGACTTTCTCGATCAGTCTGCGTCCGACCAACTCACGATGATCCGGATTGTTCGTTGGCGGCTGGAGTCGGTAGAGGACGTTGAGTGCAAACTCGATGATTGGTGTCGTGCTTCGAAAGCTCTCCTTCATGACAGTTGAACGACCACGCATCCCCAATCCGATCTCAGACCAAGTGGGCGTCCCCCTCCCATAGATGTTTTGTGCGTTGTCATAAAACACATGGACCGCCCGGCTGTTCGCATCGGTGCTGTCTGTTTGACGGGCCAGTGATGTGAGCAGCTTGAGGGTGTTTGGCCCCATGTCTTGGGCTTCATCAATGAAGAGAGCCTCGCAATGAGAGTCAATTCTGTCACTTGAAACACATTCGAGATATGCCGCAGCCGCATCGTCGTATTCAAATCCAAATTCCTCAATCGATCGACGGACTCCCAGCAGCAATGACATCAACAGATCGCGAATGTGTATTAGTTTCACACGCTCCCATGGGAAGCCCACTCCGTCAGACTCTTGCTTCCAAGCTGCGTCAATCGAAGACCGAATCAAAGTTTCGAGCGACCGATTCGCAAATACGGCCCAGATGGGGGCATCGGGACGATTCTCCAAACGCTTGGCAGTCTGCATGAGCCAGTTTGCGAGTACGATCGTCTTTCCACTGCCAGCCACACCACGGACGAGACGGGGCTTGCCATCCAAATCAAGCTGGCAAAGTTGTTCCTGCTCTTTGGACAGAATTGGCAGCAGCGCCTTCCGCTGCAGTAACTGCATTCCCAACGTATTCGGATCGGGGCTAGGGGTTGTAGCTCCTGGACGAATGTATGGGGTGGTCGGGCTGACATCTTCCCATTTGAAATGCCCACCTCGAGCCCGCAACACTTTGGGAGGGAGGTGTTTCAGTAGCTCGTCAAGAAACGGTTCCGTCATCTCGGCTCTACTCGCGAGCAGAATGACCGCATGCTTCGCTCGACTGAGTGCCACATTGACGAGACGTTTCCACTCATCCGGAGGCCAGCAGCAACTCCCAGCGTTGACCGTATCGAAGATAACCACATCTGCTTCAGCCCCCTGCTGGCTATGGACCGTGGAGGATGTCCACGTTTCCAATCTCTCACGAGCGATCATGGCCGCAATGTCCTTGACCTGCGCTTTGAACGGCGACACGAACAATCCGTTGGATGAACGAAAGGTCGCATCAGAAAACAATCGTTCCAATACCTTGCGTGTGGCCAACCGAACCCAACTGCGATTGCCTGGACCACGTTCCGCACGGACCATGTGGATCTCTTCAGCGTCCTCATCCAGCACGTACCAGATCGCTCGGGGTTGTGAATGCAGATTCAATGGAACTGCGGACTCCCGCTGCAACACGCGGTCCGCAGTCGTGAGTGCGCCACCGTACTGGTATGACGAGACGACTTGGCAGATATCCGGGTGCATCCGATGCTGCTCACGCAACACGTGGACTCCGATGGGATTGGAACCGAAGCTGGTCAAGTGACTGACGCCGCTGTTTGCCAGCCATGTCATTTGGTCCGTGGGTAGCACGCGACTGATTCGACTGATGGGTGCGAGTTGCTTCGAATCGCCGACAAGGACCACCCTCCGGCTGGCCAGCAGCGACAATACGGCTGCGGCTGCCCGCGAGATCAAACCAGCTTCATCAATCACCACCGTTGTGAAGAGAGCGTGTCCGGATTCCAATGCTTCGCGGACTTCCTCAGATTTCGCGAATGTCGTCGCTCGAAACGCAGTGCTAACGACAACTCGACACTCTCGATCCAGCAGTATGGTTCTTGCTGCATCCCGCATGCGATTCCTGATCTCATGCATTTCACTCCGAATCAGAGCTCGTAATTCCGGATCGGATGCCCGAGCCAAGTCTTTTGAGTGTTGATCCAACTCCTGTAGCAAGGCGGTTTCAGTTCCCTGGAGCATGGCCGTCAGATTGGCCTCCTCGAACCTTTGAATCGCAGCGCCTTTCCCGATCCGCAACATCCGCCCCGACTGCAGTTCTTGGGGAGCATGCGATTTCGCGTCTTCCCCAATAGAGATTGCCACGGCGTCGGTTGCCCGGTTTGTAGTTGACACCACGAGTACACGTTCACTGGGATCACTGAGAATTCTCGCAATCTGCTGGCCCGTTGTGTACGTCTTGCCGGTCCCCGGAGGCCCCCACAAGACACTCCAAGACCGTCCCCACCATTCCCAAAGGTCAGTCAGTCCGACCTTTTGCTGGTCGACAACTGGTGGATGGACTCCGCCTTTTGTGGCCAAGAGTCGACTTGGGAGCAGTGACTGCGCGATAACAAAACGTGGGTCTCCATAGATGGCATCGAGAGCCGCAAGAAACTCAAAGGGCTTGACGAAGAAAGCGCCAATGGTCGGTGGATGATCCCGATCTGAAACACGAACGAACAATCGGCTTCCAGTCTCATCTACTTCCAGTATCTCACCGGACCATAGAGATGAGTCCTCGTATGCCGCAGCATCATCGGCATTGAGTTGACCAACTCCTATTGCCTCCTGACTCATCCCGAGCGGCTTGAAAGCGACAGCTCCTTCCCAAGTCCAATCAAACTCAATTGCATGACTGATTTTCAGAGCGAAGACCGAACACATGTCGGTCGCTGACACGGGTTCGACGTTACTGCATTGCAACTGTTTCCATTTGACCGAGTCTCGATACTCACGTCGTATAGCAGCGCTCGCATTTTCCACCAAGTGGTCGGGCGCATCTGGCAGATTCAAGTCGATCGGAAAAAGTGCGAATTTCTGGTCTCCAATGGATGATTGCTGGCCTGTTACGTCTCTATCGTCGTTCATGGTTACGAACCAATGTCTTCTGGAGTCAAGGCGGAGTGGTCCAGATGCTGCTTTGAGCGTCTGGGGTGTGGAACAACAAGAGGTTACGGAGAAGACGCTCACCTTTCCATCCCTCTTGTTCCTGCGTCACCCAGAAGTTCAAAGCAACGATTGGGCCACCTCATGTCAGGTGTGTGCATCCCCAACGTCAGTGACCTGACCCCGAAGGGGTCGCGCCCCATAGCCCAGGGTTGCCCGCGCAGCGGGAAACCCTGGGTCTGCGACCGATTACGCGAGTTCCAACCCCAACGGGGTTGCGTCAGACGGGGGACGCAACCCCGTGGGGGTTGATCAGAATTCCGACTCAACAACCCAGGGTCTTCCGCTGCGCGGCCGACCCTGGGCTACAAGGCGAGACCCCGTGGGGGTCGAAGACTTGGCGAATTCTCGATTCACCGATGCTTGAGATGCACATTCCCATGTCAGAACCGATCGAAACACCGAGCTACTTTCGCTGCCACAGATCCTTGGCTTCCATCACCGTCCGTGGCCCGTCTCCGTCGAGCCACGACTTGGCCTTCTCATCCCCCGTCAAGTAGGCATCCCAGAACGCGGTACTCAGGGCGAGGATCGCGCGGTGGTGGTTCGGGTTCCGCTGGTGCTTGTCTCCCGGCAGTGATCGGTCGGTGAAGACCGAGTGCTCGGCCTCGTCCAGCACGAGTTCATACTTCCCACCGGCTGGCAACGCGGTGTACACAGCGCGTCGGGTTTCCACGGTCGCACCGCCGATCGCAGAAACATCCTGCGTGCCGGTCATCAACAGCCAGGGGATGCCCACCTTGCCGAACGCGGACGCAGGATCACCCACAGCTGGGCTGCTGGGACTCATCGGCAGGGCGGCCTTGATGCGGGGATCAGTCAGGTTGAATTTCCCGCGAGCTGTGGTCTGCCCGCTGACGGCTTGTGTGGTCACGGCACCAAACGAGTGGCCCGACATTCCGACCTGTTCCAGATTGAAGGCCCCGAAAAGCTCGTGCTTCGAGTCCTTGTTCCAGAGTTCCAGTTGATCGAGGACCGCGGGGACATCCTTCGCGCGGAGCAGGAAATTCTCCGCGTTGGCGGCTTCCTTCATCGCGGTCATGATCTGGGCGGGACGTTTCCTCTTCCAGACAGAGGTATCGCTCCCCGGATGCTGAAGGAACACTGCGATGTAGCCCCGCGCGGCCCAATGCTCGCCGAGGTACAGACCCACTTCTCGCGAGCCACCCAGTCCGTGGCTGAACAGCACGACCGGAGCCGACTGGATATTCCCGCAGCGGTAGACCCGGATCGGAATGTCGCGGTTCCGAGTCTCATCGCGGATGGTGAGGTCGAGGGGCACGACCTTCTCGGGATGAGTCTTTCTGAGCGGGTCGTAGGCCCCCGCGACCCGGTCCTCCGCGCGGAGTGCTGCCAGCCCCACCGAACAGACCCACAGTCCGACCAATCCACGCAGCCACATCGCACAACCTCCCCGAGAGTGATTCGTCGACGAAACACAACCAGACCGCCCCCGTTCGCCGTCCCTCATTCAACCCCGTTCACCGGGCGGAGGTTTCGCCAAAGCCGAACACTCGTCCCGAGAATCTTCGGTCACACTTCGCAGATTACCCATTCCTCCTCGGAATGCGACAGCCCCGCGAAATCTCCGTTCCATGACTGAGATTCCGGTTTGAGGCTCTCCGCACGGAATGGTATATAGACGATCTCTCTCCTCAACTCTCTCACCCCGAGGCCCCCTCATGGCAGCTACCCCTCCGAATTCCCCGTTGAACGCACCGCAGGAACCCGACGCCGGAGTTCGCATCGAACTCGACGATACGGGTGTCGATGGCCTGTACTCGAATCTGTGCCGCGTCTCCAGCACTCCGGAAGAAGTGATCCTGGACCTGGCCCTCAATCCGAATCCGATGGGGGCTCCGGTCCAGAAGATTCGCGTGTCGCAGCGTGTAATCCTAAACCACTTCACTGCCAAGCGTCTGGCAGCTCTCTTGACCGCCACCGTGCAGCGACACGAGCAGGTCTTCGGGCGACTGGAGACCGATATCCGCAAGCGGGTCCAGGGCGACGGCAGCCCTCGCTGAGGTCGCTGCGTTCGCCAGAACGCGGGCCACGGACAACACGCGCCAGCCCATGAACTCGACTGTTGGAGTTCAGCCTTTAGGCTGCTTCGCCTACGTTCGGTGATGGGGCACAGCCAGACCAAAGACAGGCGAAAGCCTGAACTCCAACAGTCGCCGTGAGTGATCGGCAGCTGCGGCTCCTCTCAGGCCGATCCATCTCGATTTCACACAACGGTCGGGACGGTCACGAGAGTGACTCCTCCCGACCGTTTTCGTTTCCCGTGTCGATTGCATGCTAGGGGAGAGTCTGAGAACCTCTGAGGAGGGAGTAGGGGAATAGGGAATAGGGAGTAGGGAGTGGGGAATAGGGAATAGGGAGTAGGGAGTAGGGACTGAAAGACCTTCCTCCTTCCTCCTTCCTCCTTCCTCCTTCCTCCTCTCGACTCCCGACTCTCGACTCCCGACTCCCGACTCTCGACTCTCGACTCCCGACTCCCGACTCCCGACTCCCGACTCCCGACTTCCGACTCCCGACTCCCCCATGCCCCCCCCCATCCGCCACTTCCTCGAACTCATCCGGTTCAGCCACACGGTCTTCGCTCTGCCGTTCGCGCTGTTCTCGGCCATTCTCGCCTGGCGGCTGACCGAGTTCCGCGGGCGTGACCTGTTCGGGATTCTGCTGTGCATGGTGCTGGCTCGCTCCGCAGCGATGGCGTTTAACCGGCTGGTCGATCGCGACATGGACGCCGCCAACCCGCGCACGGTGCGGCGGCACATCCCGGCCGGTCTGCTGACCCCGCGAGCGGTGACGCTGTTCGTACTCGTCTGCTCGATCGGCTTTGTGGCGGCGACGTTGATCTTCCTGCCCAACCGCTGGCCACTGTATCTCTCGGTGCCGGTGCTGCTGTTCCTGCTGGGGTACTCGTATGCCAAGCGGTTCACCGCATTGTGCCACTTCTGGTTGAGTGCCGCTCTGATGCTCTCGCCCATCGCAGCCTGGATTGCGATCCGTGGCACGGTCGAGTTGCCCGCAGCGCTGCTGGCGGCCGTCATCTTCTTCTGGGTCGGAGGGTTCGACATCCTGTACGCGACACAGGACGCCGACTTCGACCGCGAGCGGGGGCTGTCGAGCATCCCAGCCCGCGTCGGCATTCCTGCGGCACTGAAAATTGCGGCGTTCAGCCACTTCTGCACGGTCGTGGCCCTCGTGGCCCTGTGGAAGTTCGCCCCGCTGGGCCCGGTGTTCCTGGGCGGCGTGGTCGTACTGGCCCTGCTCCTGGCGTATGAGCACTGGCTCGTGCGGCCCGATGATCTCAGCCGGGTGAACACCGCCTTCTTCCATGTGAACGCGGCGGTGAGTGTCGGGATTCTGGTGCTGGGCGTGGTCGATATGTGGGTCGGTCGATGGAGGTAGCTGCACTCGCCAGAGTGCGGGGGCATTCGCCAACTGGCGGTAGTCTGCCTTGTCTGCTCTCTCTCCCCCACAATCGGCACGGCTTTCGGAGAGGACTCCACTGTGGGGGAGAGGGCTGGGGTGGCCTGGTGAAACGGGGTTTTGGCGGCTGTCGAGTTTGTGAATGCGAGGGCTCAATCTGGCGTGGT
>JAYWFM010000504.1:0-16264 GCA_043778825.1 Planctomycetota bacterium
AGCCCCCGGAGCGCGCCGAGGTCGCCAACAACCTCCCGCCAAGCCCCGCTACACCCCGCTAACGAGGGTCACAGTGCAATTCTTGGACAAACTCCTAGATGCTGGTCTCGTCCTCGGCCCGTTCCTGGTTCTTCTTCCGCTTCTTCGGGGTCTCTGGGTTGGGCTTCTTGGCCTCCGGCGTCTTCATCTCCGGCGTCTTCTCGCCCGGCTTCTTCATCTTCGGCGGCTGGGGATTGCCGTCCTTGTCGTGTTCCTTGCGGGCCTTCTCATCGAGTTCCTTCTCGCGGGCCTTGGCCTTCTCGATCTCCTCGCGGAGTTCCCGCAGCGATTGCTCCACCGGAGCCTGCTTGTAGCTCGATCCCGCGGTATACGAACCGCAGCCGGACGCCCCCTCGAAGCAGTAGCTCTGGTCGAGGCTGCGGAATGCCATGGCGACATCCGTCAACTCGTCGTTGACCGACTTGGCCACCGCTGACAGCCCCACCGTAGCCCCGATGACACCCACAGTGCCCAACAGGGCCATTTCCGCAGACAGCACGAAACCGTGCTCGTCGCGGAGCAGTTGCATGAACAGATTCATCTCAAATCCTTGTTCGGCGCGGGTGTCTGCAAACACTCGCAGGTCGTGGAGACGCGTGTGCGGCGACCTGAACAGGACCGGTTGGATTGTAACGATTCGTTGACACTGGTCAAGATGGGTGGTTTACGAAATGTAAAGAGACCGTTGGAGTCCAGCCTTTAGGCTGCTCTTCACCTCGCACCAGAGCAGCCTAAAGGCTGGACTCCAACGAATGCTCACGGAGGCGAGATCACCGCCCCTTGCTCGGTGATCACGGACTTCAACCCAGCGGGATCGCAGATCGCCGAGAGCATCTCCTGGGCACTGGCTCCCTGGAGATCAATTTGCAGCTTGACCTGGAGGTCCACCCCCGCCGCGACCAGGGCAGCCTCGTCCCACTCCAGCGGGATGCCCTGGTCCTTGAGACGCTTCAGCACGTCAATCAGCGGAGCGTTCGCGACCTTGAAGGTGAACTTCCGCGTCCGCCAGTCCCCAGCGGGTTTTCTCGGGTTGGGCTTGGGTTTGGCCCCGCCTTTCAGCCAGAGATCGAGCGCCTCCAACTCCTCGACTCGCCCGGTGAACCGTAGCATTTTCCCCTCACCCTCCGAAGCGAGGTCCGGGAACTGCAACTTCGCAGCCGCCCGCTTGGCCTGCGGGATTGGGATTGTCTGCGAGACGTGGACCGGGAGTTGCCACGGCACCAGTGTCGCCTTCCCGCCCGCCTCCCACTTCAGTTGCAGGTCATACTGCCACGCCAACACGGTCAGGGCCTCCCCCGCCGTGACCCCCACCAGGTCGCCGCTCCCCCACAGGTCGTACGGAATCAACTCCGCCCCCGTCAGAGTCACCTTCGCCCGTTGAGCGAGGTCCACCGCCAGTTGCCTCGGCTGGGCCAGATCTGCCCACTCAATATCCTTCTGCAGACCGAGCGACTGCACGAGTTTCGCCGAGCCCGCATTCGCATGCAGTTCCTTCCGCTGAATCTCCACCAGCGTCCGCAACCAGTGAATCTTCTCCTGCGGCCCGACGATCAGCGTGTCCCCGACGATCACGGCATCGGCCTGAATCGTCGCCAGCAACTCTGGCAGAAACTCCGACAGCGGGGCTGGGGCCGCCGGTGTACACGACAGTCGCTGATCCGGATCGAGCCGACGGTCCACCACCCACGTGATCCCCGAGGTCGAGCAGAGTTGCTGCAGGGCCGAGCGGAGCGGTTCCTTGTCGAGACCGGCGCGGACCGGATTGTTCCAGGCTTTCCGGAACACACCACCGCGTGCGACTGGATCTGGTGGCTCTGCAGCGGGAGCCTGTCCGAGGCACAGGCCAAGCCCCCAGACGGCCAGCAGCAGCATGCGAATCCCGTGAGTCACGTTCCGCCTCCCTCGCCGATTGTGCGAGCAGCCCACGTTCTGACGCCCGGAGCCAGTGGGTGCATCAGAATTGTAGGCAGTCGCGTGTTTCTGCCCCCTCTCCCCACTGGCGGCAGGACTTGTGGAGTGGGCGTGGCTGTGAGGAGAGGGCCGGGGTGAGGGGCTCAGAGCGAGCCGAGTGGCCCCCTCACCCCAGCCCTCTCCCCCGCACGAAGTCCTCTCCGAAAGCCATATTGATCGTGGGGGAGAGGGGGCAGAATATCACGGCTGCCGACTTTTTCGATGCACACACCCGGAGCCACCTTACCAAAAGGTAGCCACGAACTCACTTCGCCTTCTTCCCCTTCGCGGGCGGAGCAAACCCGCGTCGCAGGGTGTTCTCGGTCACGTTCACCGGGATCAGGAACTGCAACAGATAATCGCGGCCCCCGGCCTTCGAGCCGATGCCGGACATCTTGAACCCGCCGAATGGTTGCCGCTGGACCAACGCTCCGGTGATCGGGCGGTTGAGGTACAGGTTGCCCGCTTGCAGTTCCTGCCTCGCGCTGTCGAGGTTCTTGGGGCTGCGGCTGTAGACGCCAGCGGTAAGGGCGTAGTCGGTCTGGTTGGCGAAGTCGATGGCCTCGTCGAAGTCCTTGGCCTTGATGATGCACAGCACCGGGCCGAAGATTTCCTGCTGGGCGATGCGGGCATCGTGCGGCACATCGGCGAAGACGTGCGGGGCCGCGAAGTAGCCTTCCTTGGCCAGGGCCTTGATGTCGATCGACGCGATCAGCCGGTGTTCTTCGGTGCCGAGAGCGATGTAATCGTTGATCCGCTTTTGGGCCTGCTCGTCGATGACGGGGCCGAGGACCGTGCCGGGGTCTTCCGCCGGGCCGACGATGAGCGCCTCCACCGCCGGTTGCAGCCGCTTGAGGAATGCCTCATACACCGATGCGTGAACGATCACGCGCGAGCAGGCCGAACACTTCTGCCCGCTGTAGCCGAAAGCACTCTGGATGACTCCCACGACGGCCTCATCAAGGTCGGCGTCCTCGTCGACGATAATGGCGTTCTTGCCGCCCATCTCGGCGATGACGCGTTTCACGCCCTGTTGCCGGGGATCGGTCTCCGCGGCCAGCTTGTTGATCGACAGCCCGACGGCCCGCGACCCGGTGAAGGCCACGATGTCGACCTCGGGGTGCGAGACGAGGGCCGGACCGACCTCTTCGCCGACTCCCGGCAGATAGTTCACCACGCCGTCCGGAATCCCCGCATCGCGGAGGATCTCCATGAACTTGGCCGCGATCACGATCGACTGCTCCGCCGGCTTCATCACGACCGTGTTGCCGCTGACCATCGCGGCGACGGTCATCCCGCACAGGATCGCCAGCGGGAAGTTCCACGGGGCAATGACCACACACACACCGCGCGGGCGGTACAGATAGGCGTTCTCTTCACCGGGCACATCGCACGGCAGCGGCGAATCAAGTTCCCGCATCAAGTGGGCGTAGTACATGCAGAAGTCGATCGCCTCGGCCACATCGCCATCGGCCTCGGCCCACGACTTGCCGCACTCGTGGACTTCCCACGCGGCCAGTGTCAGTCGCTGGTTCCGCATCTCCGCAGCGATGACTTCGAGGTAATCGGCCCGCTGCGTCGCGGGAGTCCGCGACCACTGCCGCCAAGCCCGTCGCGCCGCCTGGACTGCTTGATCCGCATGATCGACGCTGGCAGAGGCGGAAGTCCCGATCACCTGCTTCTTGTGCGAGGGGTTCTTGGAGGTGATCCGGGCGCGGGTGTCGACGGCCTTGCCATTGATGACGAGCGGGTAGTCGTTGCCAAGTTGCTCGGCCACATCCTCGACGGCGGCTTGCATCGCCTCCCGGTTCTCCGGCACGCTGAAGTCGGTCGGCGGCTCGTTCACGAACTCGGGCAGAGGAGTGGTCACGGATGTTTCAACAGTCACGGGAGCAGCCTTTCGTTCAGCATCGATCCGGATTCCCACCTCTTCCGGATTCCGCAGCAATTCATCAATCGGCAAATCGCGGTCGTACGCATGCTTGAGGAACGAGTCGTTCGACGTGTTCTCCAGCAGCCTCCGCACCAAGTACGCCATCCCGGGCAGCATCTCCCCGAATGGCGTGTAGATCCGCACGCGATGGCCGCGCTCGGCGAACAAGGCCGCCTGCCCCTCGGCCATCCCGTACAGCATCTGGATTTCCCAGGCATCCTTGGGAACGCCCAGTTGCTTCGCGCAAGTGACCGCATGAGCGAGACTCCGCAGGTTGTGGCTGGCGATCTGCGGTCGCAGCCACGCCCGCTCCTCGAACAGCATGCGGGTCAGCTTCTCGAAGTTCGCATCCGTCTGCCACTTCTGCTGAAAGACCGGCGTCTTCCAGCCGCGAGACCCGGCGTGAATCGTCTCGTAATCCCAGTACGCCCCCTTGACGAGGCGGATCGAAATCGGCGTGCCGCGCTCGGCGACCCACTCGCGAAAGGCCAGGAGGTCTGCCTCCGCGTCGGCGAGGTACGCCTGGATCACGATGCCGACATCAGACCAGTCGCGGAACTCGTCCTCCAGCAGCACTTCGCGGAAGATCTGCTGCGTGAGGCCCTTGTACGACGCCTGCTCCATGTCGACATGGACGTAGGCATCGTTGTCGCGAGCGGCTTGCAGGATCGGACGCAACCGGGCCTTGACGGCGTTCGAGCTGCGGACCGGGTCGATCGGTTTGAACTGGCTGTAGAGGGCGGAGAGTTTGAGTGAGACTTGGCAGCGGGGGAGGAAGCCCGACTCGTCGCGGTCGAGGTGATCGTTCTCGGGCCACTTCTCGGTCTGCGGGGCCAGCGTGGTGATGAGGTCGAGGTATTTCTTCTGGTAGGCTTCGGCCTCCGGCTCGCTGATGACGGCCTCGCCCAGCAGGTCAAGCGTGAACGCCAGCCCCGCCCGCCGCAGCCGATTGACGCTCTGGTACACCTCGTCGGCGCTATTGCCCGCGATGAACCGCTCGGCCATCTTGCGGACGTTGTTGCGGGCGTTGACGGCCAGCGCCTTGCCCAGCAGCGAATCGGCATCGCCGACTTCGAGAGCCAGCCGGGCTGCCAGGGGCAGATGCGACTGCACATCCTCGAAGTATTCCTGCAAGTGCCGGGCGATGGACTCGCTCGACTTCAACGTCGGCAAGACATCGACAAACCGGAACATCTGCACCTTGACCGTGGGGTCCGACATCGCCCATTCGAGCAGATGATCGAGCCACCAACGGCGGTCAAAGATCGTCGGTCGCCGGTCATCCAGCGCCGTCCACAACTCCCGCCCCAGCTGGAGCGTCTCCGCATCGAGCGAAGGCGGTAAGGATTTCGTTGCTTTCCGTGCCACTGTGTCTCGCGTCCGTGTGTCAGGTCCAACGTCGGGCCGGGTAGTTTAGGGGAAACGAGGGGCGTTGTCGTGTCCCAATGTCGCACGACGCTCCGCGTCGTGAATTACGACGCGGAGCGTCGTACTACATTCCACATTGGTCCCCGGCAACTTCTGCGATAGCATGCGGGGGTTCCCCAACGTGCCACCCCTGCTTTTCACTGTTCTGGCCGAATGCTGAAAGCGAAAAGCTGACGGCTCTCCCCCCATGCTGCACATCATCGATTACGGAATGGGCAACCTCCGCAGCGTCCAGAAGGCGTTTGAGCATCTGGGCGTCGAGGCGGCGATCACGACCAACCCGCGCGATCTGGCCACAGCCGACCGCGTGATTCTGCCGGGGGTGGGGGCCTTTCGCGATGCGATCGCGGAACTCCAGCGGCTCGATTTTGTGCCCGCGATTCGGGAGGCCGTGGCCAGCGGGAAACCGTTCCTGGGCATCTGCCTGGGGCTCCAGCTGTTGTTCGATGTGAGTTACGAAGATGGCGAGCACGAAGGACTGGGCATCGTCCCCGGCCAGGTCGTCCGCTTCGCCCCCCAGCCGGACCTCAAGGTGCCGCACATGGGCTGGAACACACTGACGTTCCAGCAGACCCACCCGATTCTGAACGGCATCGCCCCCGGTTCGCACGTCTATTTCGTTCACAGCTATCACGTCGTCCCGACCGACCCCGGCGTCATCGCCGCGACCAGCGACCACGGTGGCCCGTTCGTGGCCATGATCGCGAAGGGGAACCTGACCGCGACCCAGTTTCACCCCGAAAAGAGCCAGACGGTGGGGCTGCAACTGCTGAAGAACTTCGCGGGTTTGGCCGGGGATGAGAGCGGAACCAATTCCGTTTAGGCGAGCGGCCAATGGAATCTTACCCGCCAGACTCCTTCGGAAGTCTTCCCCGTGTTCGGACGCTGGTTCCGGCAGCCCGCGTTCTGGCGAACGCAGCTACTTTTTAGTCCCTCGACTCTTGACCGCTTCGCTGCCCAGCATGACATCGGTGAACCCCTTGAGGTCGGTCCACAGCGTCCCCTCACCGGCGTAGAACAGGTCGAGTTGGATGTCCTCGGGCAGGCCGGTGGCGAAGACCCATTGGTTGTAGGCTTTGCCCGAGCCGAAGGCGTCGACGGCCAGCTTGAACAGTTCGGACTTCGCCTCGGCGCTGAGCTGTTTGACACTGGCGGTGGCCCTGCCGAGGGTCACAGTGGCCTGGGCGTCCAGTTCGGCGGTCTCGCGGGCGACGGTGGCGACTTGCTTGGCGGTTCCGGCCTTGGTCTCTTCGGCTTCCTTAGCCCCTTCGGCGATGGCTTCGGCCACGAGCTTCATGGTCTCGGCCTTGATGCGCTCGGTCTCCAACTCCACCTTCTTCTCGGCTTCGCGGAGCAGACCTTCGGTGTGGGCGGTCAGTTGTTCCTGATCGCGGGTGAGGGTCAGTTCGTCGGCCAGGAAGCTCAACTGAATCGGCTCGCGGACCTCTTGCGGGATGTGGATGTTGCGGACGAAGCCGTGCAGCAGGGTCAGGTCTTTGTCTCCCAGGATCTTGTGGAATGAGTCGGACACATCGTCCTGAAACTTGCGGCGGGTCTCGCCCACGAGCAGGTCGACCGCCCCCAGTGACGACCCCTTGTTACGGCACAAGCTCTCGATCTGAGGCACGACGACCTTGGCCTCGACGGCCTCCAGGTTGCCAAACTTGCGGATCACGTCCGGGGCCTGGTCGGGCAGGATGCCCCACACGGCGGTGAAGTCCATGTGAATCTTGAAGCCGTCGCTGGAAGGGAAGGTGATCCCGGCGTCGTCGTCCAGCACGGCGGGCTCGCCGCTGTCATCCAGGACCGGCACGCCGTCGCGGCTGACGAGGTTCGACTTGACCGACTTCTCGACGTACCCGACGCCGATGATGTCGATCTGCTGTTCGCGGGGGTTGACAGGGTACAGCCCCGGTTGCAGGACGTTGTCCTGGATGCCGACTTTGGCTTGGGTGAGCTTGTTGTTGGTGAGATTGGTGACGACGCCCACATACCCGGTGGGAATGCTGACCCACCCGGCGTGCTTGATTTGCAGGCCCGAGGTGGTCGATTCCTCTTTGATGATTTTCACATCGTAGGCATAGGTGTTGATGCGGTAGGTGCCGGGGCCGAAGACCTTGCGGAGTGTGCCCTTCTCCAGGGTCTCATCGATCTCGCCGTCGACGAGGAATTGCCCGTCCTTCAGGTCTTTCCCCATCTTGCTGGAGACGAGGGCCAGTTCCCCCGGCTTGATCGTTGTGTCGCTCACGAGTGTGGTCTCCCACCAGCCCACAAAGAAGAAGTGGCGGCCGGGGCCGCGCATCTCCTTGAGGATGCCGACTTCTTGCGGGTTGCCATTGGCGTCGACCTTGGCGAACTGTCCCGGTGTGGCGACGGGCCGACGCCCCGGCAGGAACGGCAGAGGCGGCCCCTTGTACCGGACCACCAGGCTGGAACCTTGCGGCACATAGACCCGGTTGAACGTCCATTGGAACAGTTCCGAGCCAAAGAGCAGCAGGAACAGCGTCGACAGCCCAAAGGCGATCAAGCCGCGCGAGGCACGAGGGGAGGGGTTGTCGGTACTCATGGGGAACTCCCGAGGGGAGAATGGGGTTCAGGTCTGGTAGCTGCCTTCGCCAGAAGACGGGCAGATTGGATTCGGCGGTCGCGGGTGCCCACAGACTTCCGAAGTCTCGGAAGACTTCGGAAGTCTTCCCCGTGTTCAGGTGCTGGTTCCGGCAGCCCACGTTCTGGCGAACGCAGCTACGGGGTGGCTGTGGTCGTCGGCGGGGCCTTCGGCTTGGCATCCTGCGAACTCGCGTCCGTGAAGTCCTCGAAGATCTTCATGATCGGGCTATCTGCGGTGTTGACCATGATCCGACGGTACGACGAGGCCAGCTTCTGGTACAGCACGAACTGGGCGTAGGCTTGGCCGTCGCCGCTGAATGACTCGACCGCCTTCTTCCAGCCCGCCGACTCGGCTTCGTTCTCAAAGCGGATCACGTCCGCAACAGCCTTGCCCTTGGCCTCAATCGCCGCCGCCTCATCCTTCGAGGCATCGAGCTTCAACTGGGCTACGGCGAGTTGCTCGGCGGCCTTGGTGAGGGCGACTTGCTGCTCCTGTTTGGCCTTGGTCGTGACTTTGACGACATCCTGTTCGGCGGCGACGAGGGCCTGCTTCTGGACGACCATGGCTTTCTCGATGGCGAGCTTCTGCTCCGATTCCTGCTGGAGAATCTGTTGCTGGTACTGGAGTTCCTGCTGCTTGGCGATCTCGCGTTCGCGGACCGGGGTCGCGATCTGCTGAGGGGGCCGAATCTTGGTGATCAGCGATTGAATGACCTCGATCCCCAGCGGCTGACAGGCCTCCTTCATCGAGATCTCAAACGTTTCCTGGAACTTGGTGCGGGTGGTGCCCTGGATGAAGTCGCGGCCCGACGAGTTGGAGCCTTGCAGGCGGCAGAAGCTGCGCGCGTTGGGCATGATGACCGTGCGGACGATCTCCTCGTCAATGGCGTCGCCGTTGTCGATTTGGTTGAACAGGACGTAGACCTCGGCCGCCTTGTCCGGGTTGACGCGGAACTCAATGATCCCATCCAGGCTGACCCAGAAGCCGTCCTTCGAGGGGAACCCCATATCGCCCTCTTCGCCAATGTTGAAACGCTGGCTGCGGCAGTCGACCTTGTTGATGCGGTACTGGTACGGATTGACGGTGTGTGTCCCCGGCTCGAGGGCCACCTTCTGCACGCCGCGTTCACCCGGCTCGACGAGCAGCACATTGGGCAGCTTGGGGAGCGGCCCGGCGAGGTTGGTGACGACGCCCTTGAAGCCCGCCTCGATCGTGACCGGCTCCGCTTCTTCGATCGCATACAGGTAGGGGTTCAGCGGATAGCGACCGGGGTTGAGAATGCCGGGCATGATCCCCTTGGTCGTCGCTTCATCATTCACGACGACGGCCAGGAATTCGCCGTACCCCAAGTCCTTGCCCGTCAGGCTGATTTTGACCCCGATCTTGCCGGGTGGGATCTCGACCTGCTTCTTGACTTCCCAGCTCCACGAGTAGGGGTTGTAGAAGTAACGGCCTTCGGTCAGCACCTTCCGCTGCACCCCCTTGTATTCTTCCGAGGGGGCGACCTCATCCCCGTTGGGGATGTCCTTCCCGACCTTGTGGATCAGGATCGCCATCTCGCCCTGCCCGACATCAATGCGAAAGCTGGAGTAGATCATCCAACTGACCGCGACGAGCATGAAGGCCAGAAACAGCATCAGCGGAGCCGCCATGCCGGGGCGACTCGGGGTGCCGCGTTTTGGAAATTTCGGGAAGTCGGCCATCGAACAATCTCCATGCACGCCGCCGTGTCGAGTGCCGGGTTCCTGATCGGAACGGGCAGCGACAACGGACTCAGAGGGTCAACGCACAAGACGGTCGCGCGGATCAAACGTGAGTGGCACAATCTCCCACGGATCGCGACAAACCCATACTCCGGGCACTCTTTGCGCAGTTTTCCCACATGGAGTCATCGCCACGATCCGAGGACGGGAGCGAGTCGAGTCGGGGGTGTTCGGCGGAATTCGCCTCGAAAGACTCGACCGGGTTGACCGGATCAGTATCCCCGGAATAACCGGACCGTGGATGATGAGCGGGGGGAGAGGGTCTGCCTCCTGAGTGCATCACAAATGGAGGCAGCGGTAGAAAATCACCACGGAGGCACGGAGGCACGGAGAAATCCAGACATTCGAGAGGGGATGCGAGCCTCACTGATCGGGAGTTTTGACAGGATTCACAGGATTCACAGGATTCACAGGATGACTTTCGCCTTCGACACAGTGTGTCTGCAGCCTGGACATCCTGTTGATCCTGTCGACTCTTCCTCAACGTCTGCCGAAGCCCCAGGATGTCACTTGAGAGAATTCCCACTCCGTGCCTCCGTGGTGAATTTCTGCTGCTGCCCACTTTTCTGACGCACACACTCTTCCTCATGTTGCGATTTCCTAGTCCACCCTCCGACGCAGGCTGAATGTCTTGGCCGGATTGCGTTCCGAACCCCTTTCCGCAGCAGTTCCGCTCGATCAGCAAATCCTGCCGGGGAAACCGACCCTCGACAGGCCGAAGATGCCGGACGGCAGGATGTGCCTCAACGGAGTCGAATGGATCTCTGAACGCGGATTGCGGGACATCATTCCGCTCGCGTTGATCCGGAATGTCGGAGCCGCCACCTGGGTTACAGGATAATTCGCAACATGATAATTGCAGAGGAGTTGCGTCTCTCTGATCGGGCTGTCCAACGGCCTGTCGAGGGAGCGGATTCCGGGAGTCATCTCACCGATCTGGCCGGCCCGATCCCCTCTCGGAACGCCTCCGGGGACGCCCCATTTCGCGGATTCCCGTCTTTCCGCCACAAATCCCATTACCTATCGTCGCTGTGGTCCACGGGCGGGCGTGCTTGTGCCGTGGACGGAGTGCGGACTTGTCTGCACCCCTCTCGTGTTGCTGGTGCTGCCAGGTCGCCCTGCGTCCTGAAAGCCACCAGCCCCCGTGTCTCGATCCGGGGGAAGATTGGTCCAGCTGAGGTTCAGCAGGCCCCGTCGCCCCCGGAGCGAGAGACGTTCGGTCGCCAAGATGGCGACCGTGTGTCTTCGAAAGATCGAAGGCAGCACTCCTTGCGGCATCTCCTGAAGGTGCATGGATGAACCACTTCCGAGTGACCCGTTTCCGACTCCGGACTCCCATCCGGCAGATGCTGCGCGCCGCAGCCCTGCTGGTGTTAGTGCTGAGTACCTCCGTCAGTCTGGCCCAACACACGCCCGACATGGTGTTCGAGCCAGCGCCGGGATCGACTCCCGCTGCGGCGAGCGCATCGGCCAATGGGATTCCGCAGAGTTCCCACTCCGAGGCACCCGGTTCGGACGATTTAGGCGTCGGCGGCTTCGGCATTCTCGGACGCGTCGGCCACATCGCTGGCGAAACGATGGAACGCAACCAGTCGATCACGTATTTCGACCTGTCGCCGTACGTGTTCGCCGAGAATACATACCTGTTCGGGGACGGTCGGTTGTTCCTGACAAATCAGGGGCACATGGGGGGCAGTGCGGGACTGGGTATGCGTCAGTATTTCCCTCGCAATGACTTCGTGCTGGGGGCCTCGGGCTGGTACGACCGGGACGATTCCCGTCCCGCTTCGTTCCAACAACTCGGCTTGTCTTTGGAAATGTTCTCCCAGTGGATGGATATCCGGTCCAACTACTATTGGGGCATCGGTACAACGCTTCAAGACCTGGGGACGATCGTGTCTCCCGGTTCCGCGAGGTTTACTGACAATCAAATCACTTTCAGTACGCAAACCTCCCTGGCCACCAGCACGAACATGGTGGACCTGATGTTCACGGTCCCGATCACCGGCGAAATCGCCCAGTCGATGAACCTGGAGGCCACAGCCGGCTGGTATCATGTCTACACCCCCAGCGTCAATTTCAAGAACGTCAACGGGTACAAACTGAGGCTGGATGGAGATTTCCTGGACCGCGTGCTGCACCTGTACACCGAGCTGTCGGTGGACCCGTTTTACGGCACCAACCTCGTCGCGGCAGCGGATGTCAACTATTGGCATCACCTGGAGGCCCGTCCCCGCTTGGGAGCGAGCCAGTACAACCGCATCGCCCAATGGGTTCGCAGGAATCGAGGCGTCATCACTCGGGATTCGGTCCAGATCAATGCGCCGCAAGCTGCCATCAACCCGAGCACCGGACAGCCGTACTTTGTGAATCACGTCCGCCACCTCGTGAACCCGACGCTGGCGCTGCCGAACTTTACGGCCCCCACGGGCACGGGAGCCCTGCAGTCTCCCTTCGAGTACATTCCCGAGGCCCAGACCTCGGGTAACGCCGACCTGATCTTTGTCCATGCCGACAGCGTGTTCGACGGTCGCCCCCCTCTGGTACTCAACAACGGGGAGTTGGTCGTCGGCGAAGGCGTCACTCAGTCGATTCCCGTTCAGGGAGGACTCCTGCTGCCGCTTCCGCGTGCCACCAACGGCACCAACCGACCCCTGATCGACAATACGGTGGGCACTGCGGTGACGCTGGCGAACAACAATCTGTTCGCCGGATTTGACATCAACAACACGACGGGGACGGCGATCTTCGGGAGCGGGGTCAACTCCGGTTCTCTCAGTCAGCTCCGCATCGATGGCACCACCGGGGGTGCCACGGCACACGGGATCCATTTCCAGAACGCCACCGGTCAGTTCCAGCTTCGAAACGTGAACATCTCCAACACGGAAGGGAATGCCTTCTATGTCGATGGGGGAAACGCCGCGATCGTGTACGACTCGGGGACGATCACGAACACGAATGGAACCTCCGGATTCGCAGTGCTGGTCGAGAACAATTCGGGGGGGAGCGTGAACATGCTGGGCACCACGGTCAACGAGACCGGGGGTGACGGCGTGCGGGTGTTCAATTCCGGGGGGGCCACGACTCTGGGCACCCTGAATCTGACCAACACCACGGGGGACGCGATTCACATCGAAGATGTGTTCGGGTCGGTTTCGATCTTCGGAGATGTCAATATTGCCAATCCCACCGGTGACGGAATTTTCATCCGTAACTTGTCCGGCGGAGTCTCGGGCTTGAGTCCCATCGTGATCAACGGTCGGAATGGGGTCGGGATCAATCTGCTGGACATCGCCAGCACGGGGTCGGTCGCATTCACGGGTTCGGTCACGATGGGAGCTCCGGGGGCGGGGGCGGGGGCCACCGACCACGGGATCAACTTCCAGCGGAATGCGGGCCAGGTCGCCTTCAACAACATCACGATCAATGGCAGCAATGCGGCGGGCATCAATATCGGGGGAGTCCTGGCGGATGCGAACACCGGGAGTTTCCTCGTGGCGGGACAAACGACGATCATCGGAGATGTCGTCACCGGGATTACGGATTCCGCCATCCAGTTGCTCAACGATGGGTCCGCTGTCACGTTTAACGGCATCACCATCGGGAACCGGGACGATGGCGGCATTGAGATCTTGAACCATTCGGGGAACACGAATTTTGCCGGTCTGACGACCATCCGCAACGAACTCCTGGATGGAACCCCTGCGCTCGACATCCAGCTCTCCACTGGGAATATCGTATTCGGCACGGTGAGTGCCCTGGACACACGGGGACCAAATCCCGGAGTGAACATCTTGAGTAACACCGGACCGATCAACTTCACGAGTCTCAGCGTGGACAGCACGCTGACGACAGCCCTCTACATCCAAGACAATTCCAGCATCACCATCCAGGGTGGGGCATTGACTGCCATCGGGGCGCGGGCCGTCACGATGATCGACAACGCGGCATTCGGAGTGGTGTTTAATTCCGTCAGTAGTATCGGGTCCGACTACGGCATCTTCGTGGACAATAACATTGCCCTGTTCGACCATCCCGGCTCGTTCACGGTCCTCGGAGACGGCCAAACGCCCGGCACAGGCGGAACCATCACCGGCAAGGCCATCTCCGGGGCCTCGTTCACGAATGTCAACAACGTCGATCTGGGATACATGAACATCCTGGCCAATACCACCGGTGTCGACACCACGCGGGTGAACGGACTGACCCTGTTCGGCGATCAGGTCACCGGCAACGGCGCTCTCGGATTCGGTCTGGATGCCTTCGATACGGTCGACACTCTGATCCAGGAGTGCCTGTTCGACAGCAACGCCGGGGATAGTCAAGTGCGGATTCAGGCCAGCCTGGTCCGGAACGCCGGCAACGTGACCACCGGTTTGCCCGGATACCGAGTCGTCATCCGCGACAACATCTTCCGGGACGCCCTCGCGCTGGGTGCCATCGGGTTTGATGACATGATCTCGATCAGTACGCTGGGCAGTGCAAACGGTTCGGCCCTCGATTTGCTGGTGGAAAACAACGGTCGGACGAATGCCGGAGGGGTGGTGGGCTTCACTTCCAACCGTCGCTCTGGTGACGCAGTGATCGGGACCACCTGGAACGGGAATGTCCTGGCCCAATACCTGAACAACAACATCCGCTTGTCGGCCACCTTCGGTCAGGTCGGAACGCGACTCGTGACCACCAACGCCACTGCCGCGACCAACGTCACCTACTCCGGAAACGTCTTTCACGATGGCGGGGGAGCATCCGACACCGGTCTCCTGATGGACTTCGCGGGTTCCACCTCTCTGTCGGTTTTGGATAACTTTGGCGTCGACGCCAATGGAAACCCCGTCGTCGACGGATTTACCATGAATAGCCCCCCAGCGGGTCCAATCGGCTTGGTGGATGACCGGGCCATGGACCTGACGTTCCGGGCCGGGGGCAACACGGTCGACATCTCCCGCAACCGGATTATCTACAACAGCTTTGAGAATACGGCCATCCTGTTTCAAACCATCGGCGATGCGTCGACGGTCAATATGGATGGAAACCGAATCGTCATGTTTGACGATGGTCTGCTTGCGCCCGAACTCGCCATCCTATTCGCACAGGTCACTGGCAACATCACGTTGTCTAGTGCCCAGAACCAGGATAACGTGATTCTGCCACTGCTCGGGACCACGATTCCGCTGACGATCCCGCCCGGCACGTCCACCGGTGGCTTCCTGATCAACGGCGCGTTCCTCGATCCTCCGTAACGGTGGCCAAGGGCAGTCCGCCTGCCGCACGGGCAGGCGGAGGGCTGGGACTCGTGGTTCCGCGTGGCCCCGAGTCCCCGCAAGTGGAGCGTCGACAACGACCCGACCTCACATCTCCTCGGGATCCTCGTCATCCGACGGATACGGCAACGCCTGGCCTTCCAGCGTGGCCAGGGCATTGTGCGCCGCCCGTTGCTCGGCCGACTTCTTGCTCGGCCCCCACGCTCCCGGAAACGCTTGCCCGGCGATCTCAGCCGAAATCTGAAAACACTTCGAGTGGTCCGGCCCCTTCTGATCCAGCACCGCATACACCGGCGTCTGCCCGTGGTGCTTCTGCGACAGGTGTTGCAGCAGACTCTTGAAGTTGACCCCCGTCTCCGACATCGCCGCCGAGTCAATCTTGTCCGCCAGCTTGCTGCGGATCACAGTCCGGGCCGCTTCGTACCCTCCGTCGAGGTAGATTCCTCCGAACAGGGCTTCCAGTAACGCCGACATGATTGACCCCGGTGTCCGCGCCGTCGACGACACCCCGCGTCCCACCACCAGAAATCGCTCCAGGTCCAGCTCCCGCGCGATCAATGCGCAGGTCATCCGGCTCACCACAATCGACTTGATGCGCGTCAACTCCCCCTCATCCGAGGTCGGGAACTGCTCAAACAGCAGCTCGCACACCACCGCCCCCATGATCGAATCCCCCAGGAACTCAAGCCGCTCGTTCGACTCCAGCCGCGTTTTTGAAGCCGACGCATGGGTCAGGCACCAGCGCAACAGCCCCTTGTCGCGAAACTCATAGCCGAGCGCCGCCTCGCACGCTGCGAGATCCTCCCTGTTGCAGGGGGCGATGTCATCGGAATTCGTGATCGAGGGGACAGATCCCACACCAGATCCTGTTCATTCAGCAAGCACACACGGAACAACGGGCCACGCCTTCATCATAGTCGCTCCGGCAAATCCTGCGAGTGGAGGAGGCATTCGCCGTTTGGCGGTATCCTGACTCAGTAACCCGACGCGTCAGCGAGGGCCGAGCGCAGCGAGGGGGGGGGGCCACCAAGTAGCGTCCGGCCTGGGCTGACCGATTGACCGGGGCATCTTCTGAGAGCTGAGCTCTCCCAGAACATCGAGAGACGTACGCCCTCGCTGACGCGTCGGGTTACTGGTTCGGTCACCCAACACGTCGGCATCGTCACGACACCACTTCCGCGAGTGCGGAGTGTTCAGCTCCCGGCGGTGTTCCATCCGTGCCTCGGCCCTGCCATCCGTGCGTAGTAATTGAGTTTGGATTTCGCACGGATGGCAGGGC
>JAYWFM010000505.1:0-16252 GCA_043778825.1 Planctomycetota bacterium
CCCGTGGGATAGGCTTCCAGCCTGTCGTTGTTACCGGAAGATGACAGGCTGGAAGCCTATCCCACGCCCCACGCCCCACGGCCCACGCACCTCGCAAGAGTCCCCTCCGCATGCTCACGCTGCTCGGTTCCCGACATCGATACTGCGACGGGATCGGTCGCCGGTCGTTTCTCCAGATCGGGGGACTGGCCTGCGCGGGGGGATTGACTCTGGCGGATATCGCGCGGGCGGAAGCGGTCGCCGCCGTCGAGGGACGGAAGCTGCCGTGGAAGTCGGTGATTATGGTCTACCTGTCGGGGGGGCTGCCGCACCAGGACACGTTTGACCTCAAGCCCAATGCTCCGAAGGAAGTTCGCGGCGAACTCAACCCGATCGCGACCAACGTCCCGGGCATCGAGATCAGTGAGCTGTTGCCTCAACTGGCGAAGTGTGCCGACAAATACAGCCTCATCCGGTCCGTGGTCGGTCAGCGCGATGAGCACTCCAGCTTTCAGAGTGTGACCGGCTACACGATGGACGAGACGAAGCGGGATGGCCGACCGAGTTTCGGGTCGCTGATCGCCCGCGTGCAGGGGCCGACCGATCCGCTGACGCCGCCGTTCATTGACCTCTTCCCGACGATGCAGCATCGCCCCTACAACAGCCCCAACGCGGGGGTTCTGGGCAGTACCTTCAACCCCGTCAAAGCCGACGGCGAAGACATCGCCAGCATGCGGCTGAGGTACATCGAGGCCAGCCAGTTTGGCCGCCGCCGTGACCTGCTGGAACAGCTCGACGCCTTTCGCACCGCAGCCGATCGCGTCGGGGCGATGTCACAGAACTACCAGCGGGCGTTCGACGTGCTGGCCTCGTCGAAGCTGGTCGAGGCCCTGGATGTCGAGAAGGAAGACCCGCGGGTTCGAGCCCGCTACGGCAAAGGCTCCGCGAAGCATCTCGGCGACGGCGGACCGCTGTGGAACGATCAGCTGTTGATGGCCCGACGGCTGGTGGAGGTCGGGGTCCGCGTGGTCACAGTGGCGTATGGGTTTTGGGATACGCACGGCCAGAACTTCAATCATCTGAAGCAGCACCTGCCGACGTTCGATACCGGATTGTCAGCGCTGATTGAGGATCTGTCGGCCCGGGGACTCGACAAAGATGTCCTCGTCGTGGTGTGGGGCGAGTTCGGTCGCACGCCGAAGATCAACAAGGACGCCGGACGCGACCACTGGGCTCCGGTGCAGACCGCCTTGATCGCGGGCGGGGGGATCAAGACCGGCCAGGTGATCGGCTCGACCGATGCCTCAGCCGCCTATGCCGCCACGAGGCCCGTTCACTACCGCGATGTCCTGGCGACGATCTACCAGAACCTGGGCATCGACCCTCACCAATTCGTGCGAGATGTGAACGACCGCCCGATCCCAATTCTCCCGGACGATGCTCGCCCGGTGCGCGAACTGTTCGCGTGAGTTCCTTTTTTGTTTCGTGAGCACTCTGGGAACACACTCATGCCCCCTCGCAACCGCTTCGTATTCGTGATGCTGATCGCCTGGTGCCTGGTGCTGGTGCTGTCTGCGGGAAGGAGTCTAGCCGAGGACAAGCTGGTCTCGGCCACGGAGTCCGCTGCCGCGAATGCGATGCAGGGAGTCGCGTTCGATCTGGACGCACTCGCGAAGCCTCCGGCGGTCTATCCTGCCGAGGAGATTCAGGCAGACGGCGTGAAATCGTTCTTCTTCGAGGGGGCTTCCTATCAGGGAAAGCCGACTCGTGTGTTCGCCTACTCCGGTGTTCCCGCTGTGGCCACGGGCAAGAAAGTCCCGGCGATGGTGCTGATTCATGGCGGCGGGGGGACGGCGTTTGACCGGTGGGTCAAGGTCTGGAACGCGCGGGGCTACGCGGCGATCGCGATGGACACTTGCGGCTGCGTGCCGGTCGGGACGTATGGCAACTGGAAGCGGCATGAACACGGCGGACCGCCGGGGTGGGATGCCAGCTTCGGCCAACTCGATGCTCCGGTCGAGGACCAGTGGACCTATCACGCGGTGAGTGCGGTGGCGCTGGCTCACTCGCTGATCCGCTCGTATCCGGAGGTCGACGCCGACCGGATCGGTGTGACCGGCATCTCGTGGGGCGGGTATCTGACCTCGGTCGTGGCGGGGGTCGACTCGCGGTTCCAGTGCGCGGTGCCGGTGTACGGGTGCGGGTTTCTGGGCGAGAACTCCGCCTGGCTCGGCTCGTTTGAGAAGCTCGGCCCGGAGAAGGCGGCGATGTGGTTGAAGCAGTGGGATCCGTCGAGCTATCTCGGTCAGGCGAAGATGCCGATCCTGTGGGTGAACGGGACCAACGACTTTGCGTACCCGATGGACTCGTGGCAGAAGTCGTATCGCCTGCCGCAGAGCGAGCGAACGCTGTGCCTCCGCATCCGGATGCCGCATGGGCACGGACCCGCTGGCGAGAACCCGGAGGAGATTCACCTTTTCGCGAACCAAATCCTGCGCGGCGAGAAGCCGCTCCCGAAGATCACGAAGCAGGGCCACACCGCCGACGAAGCGTGGGCCACCTTCCACTCCGAAGTCCCGATCACGAAGGCCGAACTCTGCTACACCAGCGCCAACGGCAAGTGGCAGGACCGCCAGTGGGACCAGCTCCCCGCCGAGATCGATGTGAAGACCAATCGCATCACTGCCAAGATCCCCGCCGATGCCAAGGTGTTCTACCTGAACCTCTTCGACGACCGAAACTGCGCGGTGAGCACGGAGCATGTGGAACGGTGAGTGGTTGCGTTCATGTGCTGTGCTGACCGATCTCTGGCAGAATGGCCGACGTGACAGCAAATCCTCAGACTCTCAGCAACATGCGATACTCGCCATTGGCAGATTCCCATCCTTGTATTTCGGAGAACAATATTGTGGATGAGAAATCTACCTCACTGAAAGCGAGTCGTAGCTCACGCTCTAAGAGTTCAGCATTCACGGGGGTAGGTTTTCGATCATCGGTTTTCGATTTCTTCGTGCCGATGGTGTTACGAATCGCGTAGGATAACATCTCTACACAATCATGGCCTCGAGACATGTCCCAGATTTGTGGTGCGAGGTTCAGCTCGGCCTGAATCTGCTGCTCTAGTTTAGCTGCCAGCGGAGAATCATGACGGGATGACTTGTTCATCACGGATCGAATCAAGTCAGGCAAATTGATTACGAGACTTTTGATTTCAACAAAATCCTTGTAGGTCAAATCCTCGAACTTCAATCCCAAATCCCCCCGTAAGGAAACCAACAGGAACGCCCCGAGCGGCTGGCAGACCTGCGCCAGCAAAGTCGACAGTAGCATTTCGGGCTTGCGGGTTGCAAGAAGTACTGAGAGCTTCGTCGCTGAGCAGTGTTCCCCAACCACACGTTCGAAAGACTTCGATCGAATGAGCATCATCTCCAAATCGTGACCATCACAAAACAGTATGTTAGATTCTGTCTCCAACGTCTCTGTGATTCGTCCGAAGTCGGCGTCGATAATCGCCAATACGCCGGGAAACTGTCCAGAGTTCAGTAGACGTAACACGGCAACCGCCCGTTGACGGTCGTGTGCTGCGAGAACATAGCAGTGTTCATGGTCTACGAACCGCTCGAAGAATCGGGCATCCGTCGCACCTTCCACGACCAGTACAGCGCGCGAATCGAGAGATCGAGCCATGCGAGCTTCGCTGGCAAGGTCGTTACTGTCGAGGAACTGTCTCATCACTGTGGACCTTTTAACTCAACCGTGAGATCCCAGCGACTGCCGATAATCTGAGGAGAGTGTGTGGCGATCAGGAAGTCGACCTTCGAGAGTTCGGCGATCCTCAACAGGTCTGTGAGGAACGGCTTTTGCCAAGCCACATGCAGTGAGATTTCCGGTTCGTCGATGAGCACCAGTGAGTTTGGCTGTGTGAGGAAAAGCAGTTGATACAGAATCACCACTTCGTGCTGCTCGCCAGTCGACAAGGCCGTTGGAGGTAACTCCTGACCAGCAGCGGTCTCGAACACCAAGCCTTGGCGTTTGTCGATACGTACCTCTTTGTAGAGAAATCGGCGATTAAGTAGTTCGCGAAACAACTCGATTCGTTCTCGGAGATCCCGAAATACGTCGAGTTTCTGAGTCACATCTTCAATGTAGACCTTGAGCACGCCCAATTGCGATTCATTGGGTTCAGGCAACTGATCGATGCCTTCCTTGGGCAATTGTTCGAGCAATCCCGCGTTATTGAGATCCTTTCGCTGTTGGTCAAGCGAGGCCAATTGTTGCTTGACATTTTCCAGTGAGGACGATGAAGCTTGATTTTCCGCCATGATTCGTATCGGAAAGCTCCGGTCCAGCGTCTGTGAGAGTAAAGCGTACTCTGACTGAACACGTTGGATTCGATCAGCTAACTCAATTGCGTAAGTGGAAACAGCCGGTGCAAATATTGGCAAACGTCGGCGAGCAACGCGAGGACGATCGGGCTGCGATGGAGACTCCAAGCGATTCGCTCGAATGAAATACACTTGCACCGAATCTTGAATGTTCTGGAGCCATTCGGGAGTTTTGTCCGAAGGATGCTCGATCGGCAGATATTCTGAATAACGATCAATCACCTCTGATGAGTCGAGTTGCTCGCCTGTTTGAGTATCAAACCAGGCATCTCCACCGACTCGGTGCAGCCAAGGGATTTGCTCTTCTACGAGTTGCCAAGGTAGTTCTCTTGTTTGCGGACTTCTCTTCCAATGCCAATCCTCTCCGCCGTACGAGATCTGCAGTTCCGGTTTGAGCTGCGGGCCTTTCCCCTTCGGAGGAAGCTGTTTCACACAAATCGTGGTTTTGTCACTCAACTCAAAACTGACGGTATCAAAAGGCACATTTCGCAACATCGAATAGTGCCTTTCAAAGAACCCTGCTACGAGACGCAGGACGGCTGTCTTACCGAAACCGTTGGGCCCGTGAATGATCGTGATTCGTTCATCGTTGAGTTCAATCCGATGATCGAAGACTCCAAAAAGTTTCGTGACGGTGATGACGCGAAGCCGGCGTGCTTTCAGAGTTTCCAATGCAGTCATTGCGACACTCGGATGATCGTTGGGGACACAGCCTGGTGAATTCGGAAGATCGAGACGCGATCGACTTGGACTGCAGGCGATACCATTCTACAAGAGCCTCAATGATTGTACATGAACTCCCGCGAGTTCAGCACGGCCCAGAGGAGGTCTTGGGCCGCTTTCGACTTGTCGCTGGCGAGGTCGATGTAGGACACGGCGGCGGTCCGCTCGTCGTCTTTGGGGAGACGCGAGTAGGCGGCGAGGTAGACTTCCTCCACGATCTCCGCCGGGGACTTCTTGGCATCGATCAGCTTCTTGATCCTTCCGTTGCCGTCGGCGATCTTGTTCTCGATGTCGTCCGAGTTCGCCAGCAGCAGCACCTGGCCCAGCGTGGCAGCTGCGGAGCGTTCGCACTCGCAGACGGAGACCCGCTGCGGTCGGTCGAAGGTGTCGAGGAACGTGGAGCTGAAACCTTCGTGGGGGAGGTCGACGGCACGGGCGCTCGCGCTCATGTTGCCGAAGTTGCTCTTGGTGCCGCAGGCTTGGTCGACGGTGTCGAGGAACACCTCGGCCACCAGTCGGCGGGCGTAGTACCGGGCGAAGTTTTGGCGGTCTTGAGCGTTCTCGGGACGCGGCTCGGACGAGAGTTGATAGAGGCGGCTGGAGACCATTGTGCGGATGGCCCGCTTCATGTCGAACCCGCTGGTGCGGAAGTCTTTGGCCAGGAATTCGAGGATCTCCGGGTTCGAGGCGGGGTTGGTGGCCCGCATGTCGTCGACCTCGCTGACGAGGCCGCGACCGAAGAAGTGACCCCACATGCGATTGACGTACGCCTTCGCAAAGTACGGGTTGTCGTCGCGGACCATCCAGTCGACGAGGGCATGTCGCGGGTCGTCCTCCGAGGTGAACTGGGCGTACTCCCCATCCGGGTATTTCGGCTCGGGGGCCTGGTCGGTCAGCGGGTTCTTCTCTCCGGTCGAGACGGTCGGCGAGCTAAAGTACGGCGGCGGTTCGCCGAAGCTCTTGCGACCCAGCCGCGTATAGAACCCGGCCAGCCCGTAGTAGTCCTCCTGTCCCCAGCGCTCGTACGGGTGGTGATGGCACCGCGCACATTGCAGCCGAATCCCGAGAAAGAGTTGGGCTGTGTCGGCGGTGACTGTGTGGAGTTGGTCGTCGCGAGATTGCCAGTACCAGTTGATCGCCGGGGCGTCCTGCCACTCGCCACTGGCCGCGACGATGCCGCGCACGAACTCGGAGTAGGGGCGGTTCTTGCCGAGCATCTCCTTGATCCAGTTGTGGAAGGCATATGCCGCCTTGGTCGACCCGGCCAGTTGGGAATTGCGGAGGATCACGCCCCAGCGCATCGCGAAGAAGGCGGCATAGTCGGGCGAGTCGAGTAGCCGGTCGATCAGTTGTTGCCGCTTGTTGGCGTCGGTGCTGGCCAGGAAGGTTTTGGTTTCGTCGATCGTCGGCAAGCGCCCGCAGAGGTCGAGCGTGATCCGGCGGATGAACGTCGGGTCATCGCACACGGGTGAGGGGAGGATGCCGAGCTTCTTCCACTTCTCGACGGCGAGGCGGTCGATCTCATTGATCGGCTGGAAGTCGGGGATCGCGGCCAGCGGGCTGCCGTGAGGGCGGATCGCGGTGAAGACGGCGACCTGCCCCATGAAGCGGGCCATGATGGCGGCCTCGCCGCTGTGGACGTTGGCGGTGATAAGACCTTGTTCATCGACGCGGGCCACGACATCCAAGTTGCTCGCGTAGTCGGCCTGGCGCGTGACATCGCGCTCGGTGCCGTTGGAGTAGGTGGCGACGACTCGCAGCTGTTGCAGAGCCTCGGGGGCCAGCAACGCCTCGCGCGGCTCGATGCGGATGGCTTGCACGCGAGGCACGGTCGGAGCGCTGGCCGGTGCCCCCGACTCGATCCAGGCCATGAGGATCTTGTACGGCTCGCTGTCGACGGCGAAACGCTTGCCTCCCCCGTGCGGAGTTTGGGCGGTGGCCTTGAGCAGCATCAGGCTCTGCCGAGCTGCGGAGCGCGAGATGCGGCGTCCACGGGCCTCGGTGGCAATCGCATGGTGATCGAACACTCCATCAAAACCAAACAGCGACAGCTTGAACCCGTTCTGCCCCGTCGCCTTGCCGTGACACCCGCCCGCGTTACAGCCGTACCGCGTCAGCAGCGGCTCGACCTCAGTCACAAAGTCGATCTGCCGGGCGCGGTCAAACGTGGCGACCTCGACCGGGACTTGAACCGTCTGGCCCCCCGCGCGGATGGTCAGTTGCGATTTCCCCGCACTGGCCGGTTGCACGAGGCCAGAGGCGTCGACACGGGCCACCTGGGCATTGGCCGATTCGTAGGTGGCTGTGCGGGTCACGTCCTTCCCATCGAGCGAGACGAGAACCTGCACCTGGGAGAAGGCGTCGCCGATCTGGACGGTCGCGGGCTGGACCTTCAGTTCCGCAGCTCTGGCCTCCTGGACGATGACACCCCCGAGAAGTGTGAGCATCAAGACGGAAACGTGTGTCGCCTTTCGCTCGGCGAAAGGACGCCCTTTCGCCGAGCGAAAGGCGACAATGCCACTGAGATTTTGCCAGACCATGACCGCTCCACACTTCAACACGGGTTGATTCAATCAGTGTAACGGATGCGGGGGAGGGAGGGGGAGGGGAGGTGCAGGGCATTCGCCTGTTTGAATATGGGTTGAGTAGCGTGGGCTTTAGCCCACGTGAACTGAAGGAGATCCGTCGATCGCGTGGGCTAAAGCCCACGCCACATTGAAAAAGGCGATCACCCCCTGGACCGCGAGTTGTTCTGGCGTTCACCGGTTAAAAATGTCATCATGAATGCCCGGGTTCATGTGGAACCCTGTCAGGCACTCGCGTTCGAGGTCTTCTCATGTTCCGTCTCACTCTTTCCGTCTGTCTGGGTCTGTCGCTGCTGGTTCTGGGAGCGGCTCAGGCCCGGTGCTGCCCATTCTGCTCGGCACCGTCGCTGACGCTCTGCGAACAGCTGAATATGTCCGACGCTGCGGTCCTCGTGCAGTGGGAAGGCGGCAAGCCCGCGGATAAGGAGAAAGGGTTTCTGGGGAGTACGGAGTATACGGTCCTGAAGGTCGTGCATGACTCATCCGGCACGCTCAAGCCGGGTGGGAAGGTGAACATCGATCGCTACCGGGCGTCGAAGTCGGGCGACATGTTCCTGCTGCTGGGGACCAAGACCACCGAACTGGAATGGGGCAGCCCACTGGAAGTGACCGAAACCAGCTTCAACTACATCACACAGGCTCCCTCGAAGGAAACCCCAGCGGCCAAACGGCTGGCCTACTTCGTCAAGTTCCTGGAGTTCTCCGACCATATCGTCGCGGATGATGCCTACGGCGAGTTCGCGAACGCTCAGTACAAAGACATCGTGGCGGTGAAGGACAAGTTCCCCCGCGAGAAGCTGCGGGAGTGGCTGTCGAACCCGCAGACAGTGGTGTCGCGGTTGGGGCTGTACGGGTTGATGCTGGGGCTGAGCGGGACGGAGGAGGACGGGGAGTACCTGAAGGGGCGGCTGCTGGAGCCGGTCGAGGGGTTCCGGCTGGGAGTGGATGGCATGATGGGCGGGTATCTGCTGCTCGCGGGTGAGAAGGCCCTGGTGACCTTGGAGGACGCGAAACTCCGCAACAAGAAGGCCGCCTTCAGCGAGACCTACGCCACGATGAACGCTCTGCGGTTCATGTGGACCTATGGCGATGACCGGATCAAGAAGGACCGGCTGCGGCAGTCGATGCGGATCATTCTGGACCGCCCGGAGTTGGCGGATCTGGTGATCGTCGATCTGGGTCGGTGGGAAGACTGGTCGGTTTCGGACCGGTTGATGGAGTTGTACGGAACGGCGGGCTACGACATTCCCTCGACGAAGCGGGCGATTGTGCGGTTCTACCTGACTGCTGAAGCGACGAAGCCGAAGGATCCGAAGGAGCCGAAGGAGCCGAAGGAGCCGCTGCCAGCGCATGTGGTGACGGCCCAGAAGCATCTCAAGACGCTGCGGGAGAAGGATGCCGAGACGGTGCATGCGGCCGAGGAGTTCTTCTACTTGAATTTCTGAGGGGCATCAGCCCGCACATCCAGGTGATCCAAAATGCTCCGCATCACACTCACTGTTCTCTCTGTGATTCTTCCGTTGTTGGTCGCAACGAATCCGGCCATGGCTTGTCGTTGGGGCAGAGAGACCACATTGCGTGAGCAGTATCGGAACGCAGACTCCTCAGTCATCGTCCGCTGTGTCAGTGAGAAACCCGCTGATGAGAAGACGGGGTTTGGAGGCAGCACGGAATGGAAAGTTGTCCGAGTCGTGCATGACTCTCCGAAAGAGTCCGTGGCGATGAAGCCCGGTGACACTCTGATGCTGGATCGGTTTTACAGAGGCCAACCGGGGAAAGAGTTCCTCTTGCTCGGCCGCTCCAAGAACGAAGGCTTCGACTTTACTCTGGGTGGTGTGCCGCTGGTGTATTCGGAAACGCTGCTGAGTTACATCATTCAGAGCCCCCCGTCCGACGCCATCGCATCGGTTCAATTGGGTTACTTTGTCAAGCACCTGGAGTCTTCCGATGCGAATGTGGCGAAAGACGCTCACCGGGAGTTCGGAAAGATTCCGAACGCAGACAGACTCGCTTTTCAGAATCAACTCCCCCTCGATCAGATTCGAAAGTGGCTGGCCAATCCGCAAACAGCACCATCCCACCTGGGTTTGTATGGATTGTTGATCGGTCAGTTCGGGACCGAAGCCGATACCAAGCTCCTCCGAGACCGATCGTTGGAACCTGTCAAAGAATTCCGCATTGGAGCGGACGGGCTGTATGCGGGGTTCTTGATGCTCGCGGGTGAGAGTGGTTTGGCCGACCTGGAAAAGACGAAACTCGAAACTCCGGGGGTTCCGTTCTTTGACACCTTTGAGATGCTGCTGGCTCTGCGGTACGTGTGGAATCACGGGGGGGAGCGCATCTCTCAGGATCGACTCAGGCAGTCGATGAGGATGATGTTAGACCGGCCAGCGTTGGCGGATTTGGCGATCAATGACCTGGGAAGATGGCACGACTGGTCGGTGTCGGACCGGCTGATGGAGTTGTACGGGTCGGCGGGGTATGACATTCCGTCGACGAAGCGGGCGATCGTGCGGTTCTACCTGACCGCTGAAGCGACGAAGCCGAAGGATCCGAAGGAGCCGCTGCCAGCGCATGTCGTGTCAGCGCAGAAGCACCTCAAGACGCTGCGGGAGAAGGATGCCGAGACGGTGCAGGCGGCCGAGGAGTTCTTCTACTTGAATTTCTGAGAGGCGAATGACTGTTGGCGGATGGCGGATGGCCAGAGGGTGAGGTCCGTTGGGTGCCACTGGCAAGGGCTATGACTTGCCAGTGCTCAGTCGTTCGACGACGAGAGGGACAGTTCCGGTCGCATCACGCTCGAAGCACTGGCGGTCCAGAGCGACCGCCAGTGGCACCCGGCGTTACTTAATATCTTGATTCTCAGCCATTGCGGCCTGATACATCGCTCGGGCTTGAAAGTAGTCGAGCAATGCGTCGACCTCGGTCTCGGCGGCCTCAGCGGATTGTTGTTCGCGGAGGTTGACCGACAGGAGATCGGAGCTGCCCGCATCGAATTTCTTCTGCTCGACTTCGGCCATGTAACGGGCCAGTCGAACTGACTCGCGGGCTTTGCCGACGCGCTGCCAGGCGGCGCTGAGAGCGGCGTGAGTTGACTGGATCTCGGTGGCGATCTTGTCTTCCAGCATCCGCCTCTTCGCGATGAGTTGCGAGACCTTGGCTTCGATGGCGCACATCTTGCCGCGCGCCTTACGCCGCTGGATCGGGACTTCCGCGTAGATCCCGGCTTCGAGTTCGAACGGGCCTTTGTCGTTCTTGCTACTGGTGGGCGTTCCAGTGTCCTGTGATCCCATGACGAGGGCGTCCACTTGGGGCCGAAAGTCATTTTGAGCGGAGGCATAGTCGACATCGACCTCTCGCCGAAGGATGTCGATCGCCCTGAGCTCCGGGCGCATGTTCAGTGCGATCTGAATGTCATGGGTCATCTGCTCGTCGCTGACGGGATCGGGTTCGGGGAACTTGGGAATCCACTCAGCGGCCGGGATTACCGGTCGTCCAAAATCGTCGCGATAATACAGCGAGAGTTTCACGGCTGACTGCATGGACTTGCGGGCGGCGTCAATCGTCTTGGCCTCGCGAGAAACGATGATCCGTTGATTGTCGTCAGCATCTGGTGGGTCGAGATCCCCTTCTTTCACTCGGATCCGAATCCCCTCGTTACGGTCGACTGCCAGTTTTAACAGACGGTCCGCGATCTCTTGCTTCTGCCCGGCAGACACCCAGTCCCAGTATTGCTGCGAGGCATCGCGGATGAAATCAATCAGCTGGGCTTGGATTTCTGGCTCGGTTCGATCACGGGCGTAGGTGGCCTTCCAAAGTTCAGCGCGGCGAGCGTCGATTTGTCGATTCCGGGCGAGTGGGATCTGGATACCCCCCTTGAATTCTCCGTTCCCGTTGGTCTCCCGCTCCCGATACCACGGTTCGAAGTTTCCGCGTCCCACGCGGTAGCCGCCGAAGACTTCAGCTCCCCCGTACAGCGGTTGGCTGACTCCGATGCTGTTGCGACTCGTTTGATAAAACCCGAGTGCCCCGTTCTCCGAGGCGGCCTTCAACTTGGTATCGAAGTTGCCGTTGGCAGAGAGAATGTCGCCATTCGCAATGTTTCTCTGGAAGCGGGCCGCTTCGAGCAGTGGGAAGTTTGCATACACCGATGAGACAACGGCATCGAGTTCCAGCGTGGACGGCGGCGGGTTCTCCACTTCACCGAGTGCCGCATCCTGGACGCCCGCAGCGGGCTGCGCGTCCGTCTCAGTCGGGATCGCTTCGGCTTCCGGAGAGTCTTCTGAGTCCTGCTCGAACTCGACTGCTTGGATGTCGGTCTGTTGTAATTTCGGTGATTCGGTCGAATCTGGAAGAGTCGAGTGAGCATCTTCTACGGAATTAGCCCCCGACCGGCTGGCCGACAGATGCTCACGCACTTGGGCACAACCCATCAAGCTGATCCCGAGGATCACCAGAATGGAACTTCCGTGTCTCATCTTGACGGGTACTTGCATGCGAATCGTCACTGGCTGATCTTGCCGGAATCCTTTCCCGACTGAACACACAGCACTCTGGTCTTCGTCTGATCGGAATCAGACGGGATAACAATCCGCAACGATTGTCGCCGACATTCACCAAGCAAACTCGCGAATCCGGCATCTCTGCCACGCGAGTGAGCTTTCCACTATTTCTTGGCTTTGATGAAGGATTTCTCTTCAGATTCCGGCACTGAAACCGTCGGGGGAAAGCCGTTCATCTTTCGCCAAATCTCGTACCAGAGCGGGACCTGCTGGAGCAGGATAAATCCGTTGGCTCGCACCCCCTGCCGCAGATATTGCTCGTTCGGCCATGCGGCATCGTCTTTGTCGGGGAGGACGAGTACGCGGAACTCACCCTTCCCATTGTCAGTCGAGTCCACAGAAACCACGTTCGCCCCAAACGTCCCCACCGCGACCGATGGCCAGCCCGCAAATTGCACGGCGGGCCAGCCCTCGAACTGCAACCGGACATGACTGCCAGCGGTGATCAGCGGAGCATCCACCCCCTTGACCCACAGCTGGACTGCGCGCTCGGCAGTGTCGGGAACGATGACGCAGAGCGGTTCCCCCTCTTTGACCATCTCTGTGCCTTCGTTCGCGAGCAGACGCAGGATAAACCCGTCGCGCGGAGCGACAACGACCTGCGTCTCCTGCTGGGCCACCTTGATTTTCTTGTCAGTCAGATCATTCTCAGACTCGAGGTAACCCTTTCGAGCCTTCTCGATATCGCCATCGACCTTTGAGATGTCTTGCCGCGCTTTCTCTTCGTAGGCCCTGACTTGATCGACCTTGCTCTGGGCCTCTTCCCGCTTGGCATCGCGTTCCTTTTCTTTGCCTTTGATTTCACTGGCGGCGGCTTCCGCATTCTTCTTGGCCGATTCGACCTTTGCTTTGGCGGAACGGTATTTCTGATCGGCCTGTTGCAGCTTTTGCTCCGAGACGATCTTCTGCTCGAAGAGCGTGTTCTGGCGATTAAAGTCGGCTTCATCCTGGGCGAGGATGGCTTCGACTTCGATGACCTTCTGGAGTTCCGACTCATACTTCGACATGGCGGCCTTGACGAATTCATCCGCCGCTTCGACCATCAGATCGCGGGCGGCCATCATCAGATCCACCTGCCGTTCGTAGGAACTGACCACCTCTTCCGCCGATGCCCGTTGCTTCTCGGTCGCCTTGAGTTCGTTAAGAGCGGCTGTGACTTTTTCGTTCGACTGTTTGAGTTGGTCTTTCAGCCGACTGAGGTAGTTCGCATCGACATCCTGGATCTCGGCGATCATCTGCCCTTTTTTGACGTGTGAGTTCTCTCGCAGTCCCTCACCCCAGGCCACGATCCGGCCTTTGATCGGAGCCTCGACCGTCTGCTGCCGATCCAGAGGAGCAAAGGCGATCACGGTCCCCTTCCCAGCCACCGTCTGCTGCCACGGGGCCACGATGACGAACCCCAGTCCCACGACCAGCAAGACCATCAGAATGCGTCCCACCCAGCGGGCCAGCCGCGAACTCTGCGCCAATCGCAACGCGGGCAGGTCGACCGGAGTCTGTGAAAGTTCAGGCGGATTTCGAAGAGCAGTCGTCATCATTGCATCCCATCTGATCAAGATCAAAAATCAAGACTCAGTTGCACAGAGTCGATCTCAGTCGCAGCCCAGTCGAATCTGTCTGCCACAGGCTTCTCTCAACTTCTGACGTCCACTGACGAGGATCAACACTCGGCTCGGATCGGCCATCAACCCCGAGGCGATCAATCCCTCGACCTCCTCATCGCTGAGCGAGTCGAGTTCCCCATCTACCAGAAGCAGTCGCGGATGAGCGGCCAGCGCTCTCGCAAAAATGAGTCGCGTGACTTCCGTTCGCGAGAGTGGGCTGCCGTTGACCGCCAACTGGCAGCGAATCCCCAGCGGCAAGGAATTGATCCGCTGCTCCAAACGCACCAGGCGAATGGCATCCCACATCTGCTCATGGGAGACATCCGCACGCCCCAGGGAAATGTTATCGGAGATCGTGCCTTCCAGTATCTCCACATCGCGGACCAGTGCCACATCCCGACGCAGCAGATCTGAACGGATGTCTCGAATGTCGACACCCGAGAGCTGAATGGATCCCGACTCGACAGCCCGCAGCCCATACAATTGGTCCATCAACCGGGCACATGCGAGTGGGTCACCCGTGATTGCCACGCTTTGTCCTGGAGAGGCTTCGAAGCTCGAATCCGTTCCAGAACCGAAGAAAAAACCGCTGATCTTCAACTCGAATGGTCGATCCCCCGGAATCGCCACAGCTCCGACGCACGGCTCCACGGGCAGATCGAACAGATAGCCCAGCTTGTCGATCGAGGCCATCACGTCGTAGAACGACTCCAAGTGCTTCCCGAACTTGGCGACTGATGAGACAATGACTGTGACGATCAGTTCCGCCGCCACCAGCTGGCCCAGCGTGAGCTGCCCGTCAATCACCAGCCAGCCGCCGAGTGCCAGGAGGACTGTGCTGGCGAGTGCCTGCAACATGAGTGACGAGAATGTCTGCCTGAGCAACACTCGGAAATGCTTCTTACGGGCATCAAGGTATCCGGCCACTTGGCGGTCCATGTGCTGCAGCGCCAACTCGGCGCCTCCATGCCCCTTAAACAGATGAACGCAGCGGGCGATCTCTTCGAGGGTGTCTGCGGTGGCGTACTTGTATTTGGACTCCTTGATACTCGTTCCGACCCCTCCATACCCCAGCACAAATAGAATGAACGCCACTGCGATCAGTAAGGCAAGGTCAAAGGCCAGAAGCAAGGGGTGGTAAAACGCCAGTACCGACAACCCGACCAACGTCGTCAGAACAATTCCAAGTCCATCGAGCAGAAACGCTGAGACCACCTTCTGAACGGTGACGATATCGAAAAACCGGTTGACCAGTTCCGGCATGTTTCGACCTTCAATCGCCGTCGCATCCACCCGAGGCAGCCGCCAGGCCAGATCGGAGGCCACTCGAGCAAACAAACGCCGCTGGACGATTTCCGCCACGAACGTCTGGAGCGCCCGCAGAGCCGCCGAAAACGCCAGAAACCCGAACAGGATCGTAGACAACACTACAATCGGCTGGACCAGCCGCCCGAACGCCACGGTATTGACGAGTGACTCGACCGCGATCGGCGTGGCCAGGGTCAGCAGCGCAATCACCAGCGAGTAGATCAGGATCGTCAGGATGTCGCGCCACTCAGGACTCAACAAGCGGATCAGCCGCTGCCACGGAGTCGCCCCATGATGATCTGCAACGCTTTGCGGGAAGCCGCCTTCAATCACCACAGCCTCTAGGGCGGCTGTCGATCCAGAGAGGCACTGAGCCAAAGACCGATCGGAACGCAATCTGCCGTCGGCATCGATGCTTCGGACCGATCCTCGTTCTCCAATAGTCAGCCATTCTCCGTTGAACGGAATCAGTACAATGACGCCAGCCAGCGCCAACTCAGACAACTCCTCCGGCTGCCCCGTCAGTTGGCGGCATTTCAACCCCGAGGCGGGACTGGCTGTCAAGAACCAATCGGTCCATTCTGAGCAGACATTTGCATCGCCTTGAGTTGCTGCCTGGCGCAAGTCTGCTGCCAGTCGTCGGTTATCGCAACTGATTTGGCGATCCGCCAAAGCCAGCTTTAACAAGCTGGCAGCGGACTCTAGCGAATTCTGTCGGATCGCGGAGCTGGGGTTCAAACTCTGTCTCCAGTGGGAATCTCAACACAGTCTGGAACAGATCACGCAACAAGAGCGATCAGACCACTCGACGCGTCAAGACTTGTCTGTACGTCATCTGTCGGCAAACAGATCACCGATTTTAGGCGGAAAGCAAGGAGTATTCAAATTTGACCACTCGCCTGGACTCCCAGCCCCGGCGGCCCAATCAAAGCGGACTCCCGCATCGTCGCTAATCGTCCGCCGGGTCTCCGACGTGCCGGGGGGCAGAACACAGGGGGGCAGGGGCAGAACAAAGGGGTCAGGGTGCGTCGGCGAAAGCCGGGGAGAGGTTGCGAATGAGAGAGTCGTACCGGGTAAGACCTAGCCAGTCGCCTGGGCCTCGAGTG
>JAYWFM010000506.1:0-2799 GCA_043778825.1 Planctomycetota bacterium
GAGTTCAGAACGACCTGTGGGAGACTCTCGAAGACGGGATACGGTCCCCGCACGCGCGCAGCTCCGCACTCTGCAAGAACCTCTTCAACCGCTGGGACCCACTCTGGATGTTCCTCACCCACGCCGGTGTTCAGCCCACGAACAACCGCGCCGAACAAGTGCTGCGCCACGCCGTGATCTGGCGCAAACTCTCCTTCGACACTCAGAGCGCCGCTGGCAGCCGCTTCGTCGAGCCCCTTCTGACCGTCATCGAAACCTGCCGCCAACAGAAACGCGATGTCCTCGACTTCCTGACCACCGCCCTCGAAGCCCAAAACCACCACCACCCCACCCCCTCATTGCTGCCCGCCGAGTGACCCGTCACACGGCCGGGGTGTGAATGGTTACGTTCAGAATCCCTGATTATCCGGCCCCGCTGTGTGTGAAACGGGGAGGAACATTTGTAAAAATGTGGGTAAGACTGAGGCTGGAAGCCTATCCCGCGGTCAACTTTCTCGTGCCGCTCGCATCAGGACATGGTCCAATACAACTTCTCGAATTCTCGGAGAGATCATCATTCAGCGCAGGTGGAATCCGACGGAAAACGCCAGCGAATTCAGATGCGAAAGCCATCGCAGTCCCGGAGATCGGGAGATCGTTCTGGACCAATTCCTCATTGGACAGCATGAATCAGATCAACTCGCTGATCGGCTTCCCATCGGACAGGATCGGTGTGGGCCGTCCCCCGTGATCGAGGAATGACTGATCGGGATCGATGCCCAGGTGGTTGTAGACCGTGGCCCACAGGTCGCCGGGGATCAGCGGGCGGTCCTTGGGGACTTCGCCCTTCTTGTTGGTCGAGCCGATCACCTGGCCCATGCGGAGGCCGCCGCCGGAGACGATCAGCGACATCGAACTCGGCCAGTGGTCGCGGCCCGGCTGCATGACACCGGTTTGCGTACCGGTCGAGTTCTCGACACGAGGCGTGCGGCCAAACTCGCCCGTCACCACCAGCAGGGTCTTCTTGTCGATCCCTCGGGCGTACATGTCTTCGATCAGAGCCGTGACCGCTTGGTCGTAAATCGGGAACCGCACCCTGGCGTCTTCCCAGATGTGGCAGTTGACGGCGTGGGAGTCCCAGTTGTAGCACCCCTGCTTCAACGAGGGGACGCCGGATTGATAGGGGTTCTCTATCACCAGGGTCACGAAGCTGCACCCCGCCTCGACCAGCCGCCGAGCCAGCAGGGCCCGCATGCCCCAGGCGTGCTGGCCGTACCGCTGCTTGACGTGTTCCGGCTCCTGGGTCAGGTCGAATGCCTCGCGCATCCGACTGCTGGTGAGCATGCCCATCGCCCGGGTGTTGAAGTTGTCCATGGCCTGCATCATGCCGGAACCATCGATGGTGCGGCGGACTTTGTCGAACCCATTGAGCAGCAGTTGCCGGTCGCTCAGCCGCTCGGACAAGCTGTTGTCGAGGGTGATGTTGGGAACCTTGAAGTCGGGTCGACTCGGGTCACCGGGGATGGCGAAGGGAACATACGCCGGCCCCAGGTAGGCCGACCCGAAGGCAAACACATCGACCCCGTCCCGCCCTCCATCGGTCATCGAGATGTAGTTGGGCAGGCCATTCTGTCGCGACTCGCGACACTTGGCGACGACTGACGGGCAGGCGGGGTAATCGTTAATCGTGTCGACTGGAGACTTGGGATCGCGGGCCGCCAGGAACTTTTTGTGCCCGCCCCCATGGTCCGCAAAGGTGTGCGAGATCGACCGGATGACGCTGTACTTGTCCGCGCACTTCGCGTGCAGCGGCATCAGCTCACAGACATCCAGCCCCGGCACGTTCGTATGCACCGGCGTGAAGGCCCCTCGATATTCGGCGGGGGCCTCGGGCTTCATGTCATACATGTCGAGGTGCGGCGGTCCTCCCGGCAGCCACACGAAGATCACCGATGTGTCGTCCTTTTTCCCCGCCCCGTCCGCTCCTTGAGCCTGGAGTCGTAGCAGATCCGCCAACCCCAGCCCGCCGAGGCCCAGAGCCCCCAACTGGAGGAACGAACGGCGACCCACCGGCCCGGGACAGGCGGCGACTGGACTGGCCATCGACGAATTGCGGTGATGCGACATGGGGGCGACTCTCTCGACAATCCGAGGCTCTTGGGAAGCCCCATCCAATCTTGTGACACTGGATTCTACCTAATCATTCCTGATGGATCAATCGGCATTGATTGAACAAGAGCTTGATGAAACGAATGCCGGTGCGCGAATTGTGAGTCGTACCGGGGTGTGCGGGTGTGTGCGTCACGAAAATCGGCAGCCCCAAAAAAGTTTCACCACAGAACCCAGGCACAGGGAGAACACGGGCTTGAAAATGGCAATACCGGAGATCACGCGATCCAGCGCCTCGGAAATGGGAAACGCAGAGGGCGCTGAGGACGCAGAGAAAGGCATTCCTCCGGAACTCTGCGTCCTCAGTGCCCTCTGCACTGCAAACGCCGGAAGTCTGCGTGTGCTGACAGAAAATCTGAGGCCCGGCTCGTTCGAAGCCACCCACCTCGACTGCCCACACAACGGCGACAGCCAGCCGCCGAGTCGCCGCCACAGCCTCCGCCGCCCGGGCTCTGAAATCTGTGCAAATCTGTGTACGAACTCTCCTTTCTGGAGCAGCCTCGCCCAGGGGAGGATTTGTACACAGATTTCACAGATTTGCACAGATTTGATTCTCAACCAATGACGCTGTTCGAGGAGGCGGGGGCGGGCGGGGGGGCCACATGACGACGACAGCGAACCGCTGAGTCGTCAGAGTCTGGTGTGCGGCAG
>JAYWFM010000507.1:0-6739 GCA_043778825.1 Planctomycetota bacterium
CCCTGCCATCCGTGCGAAGAAATTCGGTTTGATATTTCGCACGGATGGCAGGGCCGAGGCACGGATGGAACACCGTCGGGACTGAATCCATCCGCACTCGCAGTAGTCATGTCGTGACTGATTGACGCTCGATCTGTGTGAATGTTTCGGGAGGCGACATCTGTCGGGTTCAGCGAGATGTGTCGATTTTCCAATGCGTTTACTTCCCTTGTCGGAGATGCCAGAATCACTGCTCCCCCGAGGCCGTGCCTCGATCTGCTCCCTCCCCACCCCTCGATCCTGAGTGGCTCCATGCAGCGTCTGATTGCCTTTGTGACTGTGATCGGTCTGTCGCTTGGACTGTGCAAAAACGCGAGGGCTGAGGCTCCGCTGGTTGTGAATCCGAGCGATAAGATCGTCGTCATCGGGAACACGTTTGCCGAGCGGATGTCGTTCTTTGGGCACTACGAGACGCGGCTGCATGCCCGCTATCCGGAGCACAAGTTGGTGTTCCGCAACCTGGGCTGGTCGGCGGATGAGGTGGTGCTGCGGCCTCGGCAGGACAAGTTCGAGGACCACGGGCACCGGCTCGAAGATCACCAGCCGCAGGTCATCTTCGCAGCCTTCGGGTTCAACGAATCCTTCGGCGGTGAGAAGGGGCTGGCCAAGTTCGAGAAGGAACTTGCCGACTTCATCCAGAAGACGACCACCACCAGCTACGACGGCAAGGCCCCACCGCGTTTGGTACTCCTCTCGCCCATCGCCAACGAGGACCGCACCGATCGCAAGATTCTCGCCGGGACGTGGAACAACGCCCGCATTGAAATGTACACCGCCGCGATGCAGAAGCTCGCCACAGCCAGCAAAGTCGGGTTCGTCGACCTGTTCACCCTTACTAAAAAACTCTTCGCGGACTCATCAGCTGCCAAGAAGTACCTGACCATCAACGGGGTCCACCTCAACGATGCCGGATACGCGGCCCTCGCTCCGATCATGGACGAGGCCCTCAGTGGTCCGGCCCCGGCGCTCAAGGGGAACCTTGAAAAGATCCACGCCGAGGTCCAGGAGAAGAACAAGCAGTTCTACTACGACTACCGGTCGGTCAACGGCTGCTACATTTATGGACAACGCAAGACGCCGTTCGGCGTGACCAACTTCCCCGCCGAGTTTGCCAAGCTCCGCAAGATGATCGCGGTCCGCGATGGCCGCATCTGGCAGGCCGCCAGCGGAGGCACCCCCAAGCAGTCGATCGACGACAGCGGGACCGGCGACTTCGTGAGCGTCGAGACCAACTTCAAGAACGAAGTCCATCTCACCACGCCGGAAGAGGCCAAGGCCAGCTTCACGCTGCCGCCCGATTTTGAGATCACGCTGTTCGCCTCCGAGGTCGAGTTTCCGGACCTCAAAGACCCGGTCGCCATGACCTTTGACCGCAAGGGGCGTCTCTGGGTGGGGACCAATCCGAGCTATCCGCAGTACCTGCCGGGAACCCCGGTCGATGACAAGATTCTGATCCTCGAAGACGCCGACCGCGATGGGAAGGCCGACAAGCAGACCGTCTTCGCACGCGGCCTGCACCTGCCGATCGGGATCGAGCTGGCCGATGGCGGGGCGTACGTCTCGCTCCAGCCGAACCTGCACTTCCTCAAGGACACCGACGGCGATGACATCGCCGACACGAACGATATCATCCTGCACGGGTTCGACACTGCCGACTCGCACCACGCGATGCACGCCTTCGAGACCGGTCCCGGCGGTGAGATGTACTTCCATGAAGGCACCTTCCACTACTCACAGATCGAAACCCCCTACGGTCCCGAGCGGGTCAACAACGCCGCCGTCTTCCGCTACGAGCCGAAGACCGAGAAGCTCGATGTGTACGTGTCATACGGGTTCGCGAACCCGTGGGGCCACTGCTTCGATGACTGGGGCCAGAACTTCGTGGCCGATGCTTCGGGCGGGGCGAATTACGTGGCCGCAGCGTTCTCGGGCGATGTTGACCATCCGAGGAAGCACCCGAACCTGAAGCAGTTCCTGGTCAAGCAGTGGCGACCGACCTGCGGCTGCGAGTTGGTGTCGAGTCGGCACTTCCCCGATGACATGCAAGGGGACTATCTGCTCAACAACTGCATCGGGTTCCAGGGGACGTTGCAGTACCGGTTCAAGAAGGATGAGAAGCCCTACTCCGGCTTCGCAGCTGACCCGGTGGAGCCGCTGGTGCGGTCGTCCGACCCGAACTACCGTCCGGTTGATATTGTCATGGGACCGGATGGGGCATTGTACATCGCGGACTGGTTCAACCCGCTGGTGGGGCACATGCAGCACTCGTTGCGTGACCCGAACCGCGACCACGTGCATGGCCGCATCTGGCGCGTGACCTACAAGAAGCGTCCACTGGTGGAGCCCGCGCAGATTGTCGGGGCGTCGATCGAGCATCTGCTCGACATCCTCGACATGCAGAAGACGCCCGAGTACCGGACCCGTCAGAAGGCCCGCCTCGAACTCCGCGAGCGTGACACTGCGACGGTCATGGCCGCTGTCGACAAGTGGGTGGCCGATCAGAAGGGGGACGACAGCCACACGCAGCACAACCTACTCGAAGCCCTGTGGGTCAAGCAGCAGCATGATGTGGTCGATGTGGCTCTGCTCAAGCGGCTCTTGGCTTCGAAGGATTTCCGAGCCAGGGCGGCAGCGACGCGCGTGTTGTGCTACCAGCGCGACCGCGTGCCGGACGTATTGACGGTGCTGGAGACTCTCGTGAACGATGAACATCCGCGCGTTCGTCTGGAGGCGGTCCGTGCCCTGAGCTTCTTCGACAGCCAAGCCGCGCTCGACGTGGCGGTGCAGTCGCTGATCCACGAGCAGGACGACTACCTGGAGTATGTCCTCAAGGAAACGACGACGACGCTGGATGAGAGAATCAAGCGGGCAGGGAAGTAGGTCCGTAGCCACGTTCGCCAGAACGTGGGCGACTGGGCTTTCGCTTACATCGAATTGTCAGTCATGGCCGAGATCGCGGGTTCAAACTGCCCACGTTCTGGCGAACGTGGCTACGTCGGAGACCAAGCATGCAGGGCCGCGAAATCCTGATTGGCGTTACCGGCGGGATCGCGGCCTATAAGACTGCGGATCTCGTCAGCAAGCTCGTACAGGCTGGGGCCAAGGTCTCGGTCGTGATGACCAAAGCCGCTCAGGAGTTCATCGGGGCCGCGACGTTCGAGGCCCTCACCGGTCGCCCAGTCTACACGAGCATCTTCGCCCCGCAGGAGCACCATCAGGGCGAGCACATCGGCCTCGCCCGCCGGGCCGAACTGTACGTCATCGCTCCGTGCAGTGCGGACTGCCTGCATAAGTTGGCGACCGGGGCCGCGGATGACCTCGTGAGCCTGCTGGCTCTGACCACCACCTGCCCGATCCTGCTGGCTCCGGCGATGAACAACGAGATGTGGGTCAAGCCCTCGGTCCAGCGCAACGTCGAGCAAGTCCAAGCCGACGGCCTGCTCACCATCGGCCCCCTCGACGGCTGGCTCAGCTGTGGAGCCATCGGCCCGGGCCGCATGGCCGAGCCTGCGGAGATCTCCACCGCCTGTGCCGATCTGCTGTCCCGGGTCACGCCTCGGAAGTAGCCCGTCTCCCGACTGCCCTTTGGCTGATGGCTGGTGGCCAGAAAGACTGCATCCTGCTCCCGACCCCCGACCCCCGACCCCCGACCCCCGACTTTGGTACACCTGTTCATATCCCATTTTGAGAAATCGATTGACCCAGCGCCGCACTCGACTAGCATGGATGAATAGAGACGCGATTCCCGGAGAAGAGGCCCCCCATGTCGTCCCTGTCCAAAAAACCGAAAGTCTTCCTGGATGGTGACATCACCATCGTGGACTTTGGCGAGGAACTGCAACACATCGGCGAAGACGTGATCCCGGCGGTGTCGCGTGTGGTGCATGATGCGGGGGAAGCTCCAGTGCCCAAGCTGCTGCTCGATTTGAAGTACGTGCAATTTTTTGGCTCGTCATTCATCGAGGTTCTGTTCCGACTGTGGCAGCAAATGGAGACTCGCGGAGGACTGTATGTCATCTGCGGTTTGCATCCCCAATGTCTGGAAGTCCTGCAAGTGACGAAGCTCGACAAGCTGTGGGCGATTTGCCCCGATCGCGAATCGGGACTGGCGTTCCTGCGTGCACAGATGCTGAAGACCGAACCGGCGAAGAAGTAGCCACCCGCCTCCTGCCTGCCGAGACGGTGCCCCTTGGCCGCGACCCGTACCCGCCGCGACTCGCCCTCTCCGTCAGATGATGTAGTGGGGTCGCGCGACTGGTCCACGATCTTACTCGCGGGTCTGCTCGGGGCGAGGTTCCTCCTGCCGACCGAATCCGCAGTGGAGGGTGACACCCTCTGGCTGGTGGTCCTGACACTGGCGTACTGTGCAGCGCAGCACTGGCTGCGCTGGCGGAACGGGGAGGGGCCGCGTCGACTCGACCGGGTCGATGCTGCGATGTTCGTCCTCGTCGCGGCCCAGTTAGTCTCCTCGGGAGCGATCGTCCTCGGCACGGGTCAGAAGCGGGCGGCGATCAATGTGGCTTGGGAGTGGCTGGCGTCGCTGCTGCTGTGGTTTGAGTTTCGCAAACGCTTCGAGAGCGGGCACGGCGGCACCTTGATCCGCACCGTGCTGGCGCTCAGTGTGGTCCTCGCGGGATTTGGCATCTGGCAGAACCAGGTGTGGTTCCAGGAGAACGCCCAACTCGTCACGGGATGGGAAACGCTGCACCAGAAGGAGACCGCGCTGACCACCGCCGAAGCGCAGCGGATGCAGGAGATCGCAGCCTCGCTGGGACAAGACTTTCAAACGGTTTCGGGCGGTGCCCGGCGGATGCTGATCGACCGGCTGCGCAGCAGCACGGAGCCGATCGGGTGCTTTGCCCTGACAAACTCGCTGGCGGGAGTGTTGGTGGTGGGGCTGTGGTTGGCCCTGTCCAGCGGGCTGACTCTGTCGCGTGCCGGAGTCGTGCAGACCTGGGGTTTGCGGCTGTTGCTGCTGGGAGTTTACGGCCTGCTGGCGGTGTGTCTGGTGATGACCAAGAGCCGCACGGCGTTCCTGGGATTGCTGGTGGCCGGGGGCGTGTACTGGTTCGTGGGGAAGACCGGTCCGCGGTTTCGGACGGGAGCGATTGCGGCGATCACGGTGGCCTTGGCGGGGATCGCCCTGCTGTCGGTGGCGTTGCTCACGGGGCTGATCGATTCGCAGGTGATCTCCGAAGCGCCGAAGTCGCTCAAGTACCGACTTGAGTATTGGGTGGCCACGTCCCAGTTGATCCTCGACCACATCTGGCTGGGAGTTGGGCCGGGGAACTTTCGACCGAATTACCTGCGTTACAAACTGCCGGGGGCCAGCGAAGAGATCGTCGACCCGCACAATCTGTTGCTCGATGTGTGGGCGAATGCGGGAGTGTTCGCGTGGGCGGGGTTGATGGCGCTGCTCATCTGGGGAGTGCGCACGGGGTGGCGGGCCGTGGTGGCCGAGTCGGACCCGCGCGCCCTGGATCGTCCGCTTCCGATGTTGCGGTGGTCCGAGGGAGTGCTGTGCTCATTGGCGGGACCAGCGCTGGTGACACTGCAACAGGTCGCGTTCGGAGCCGGGGCGGATGGGTCGATGTGGGTCATTCTCATCGCCTGTTCCTTCGTGGGAGGCTGGCTGACCTCGCTCTCGTCGGGGTTCCGCGTGGCTCCGGTGTGGGCGGCGTGGCTGGCGTTGTCGCTGCATCTGTGTGGCGCGGGGGGGATCGCGATGCCTGCGATCTTACAGGTCTGGGCCCTGCTGCTGGCGTGCCTCGTCACCTCCCCGTCGCGGCTGAAGTCGGAGCCTGACGAGACACCCGCACCGAGCGGGGTCACTTCGCTCGCATTGCCGGTCTCGCTGGGACTGGCCCTCGGCTGTGGAGTGCTGGGGTTGGTGTGTCTCCGCACTTCGCTGATCCCCAATACCCTGTGCCGAGCGGAGATCTCACTCGCCCTCGACACGATGGCCCGCACCGGAAACCACAGGCAGGTCGAACGACAACTCATCGCCGCAGCCGAGTTCGACCGCCTGAACCCGGAGCCGTGGGTCTGGTTGCTTCAATTGCGTGCGAAGTCGGAGGCCGGAGTGTTATCGGATGAGACTCAAGAGGCGGGCACGGAGGCTCGACTCCGCAACCCGGAGAGCCCGCTGACGTATGAACTGCTGGGCGACCTGTCGGCGAAAGTCGAACCCGCCACACCGGAGTCGCAATCCGCTGCGATCCGCTGGTATCGCGAGGCGGCGAAGCGGTATCCGAACTCCGCTCGCATTCGTTCGTCGCTGGCGCTGGCTCAACTGCGCGCGGGTCATCGGGAGGCGGCAGCTCAAGAAGCGAAACACGCCCTGCACCTGGATGACCTGAACCAATCGGCGGGACATGTCGACAAGGTACTCCCGCCCGAGACGCGGAAGATCCTGGAAGAGGCTGTTGGCAATTCGTCGCGGAGGTAGGCTCGTCATTTCCACCCCGGTAGGGGCGCCAGAAATTAGCCGGTGGTTGAGCGCAGCGACACCACCGAAATGTGATTCCCATCCCAGCGAGAGTCTGTTGGCAGGCGACCCTCACCCCCAGCCTGGCCTGATGAAACGGGCGGAAGTTGGGGGGCTTGGGTTTGCGGGGAGAAAGCGAATCTGTTGCGCTCAGCTGACCCCCAGAATAGGCGAGCCGGGCGGCGTCAGCCCCCGGACTCTGGCGACCCTCGA
>JAYWFM010000508.1:0-6713 GCA_043778825.1 Planctomycetota bacterium
CCACTCCCCACTCCCCACTCCCCATTTCCCCATTTCCCCATGCACCACGACTTCACTCCCGCCACTTACCACAACACCCTCGGCCCACATGCACCCGTGCTGTGGGTCGAGTCCGGTGACTCGATCACCACCGACACCGTCGATGCGAGGGGCTTCGACACACACCGGCAACTGGTCGCCGTGCGCGGCAATCCGATGACCGGGCCGTTTGCGGTTCGAGGGGTGGAACCGGGCGATGCGCTGGCGGTGCGGATCGTCGAAGTCACCCCGAGTCGCAGCTATGGCTTCACGACGGCTTCGACCGCAGCACACTGCGTCGATCCGGCGTTCGTGTCCTCGCTGCCACCGAATGATCTGGTGGAGTGGGAGGTCGATGTCGCCGCGCAGACCGTACGGCTGATCGCTCCGCGACCGGTCGGGATGCCGGAGTTGGTGTTGCCGCTGGACCCGATGCTGGGATGCTTTGGCGTGGCCCCGGCCCGGCAGCAGGCCCTCTCCACAGCGACCTCGGGGCCGTATGGCGGAAACATGGATTACCGGGCGTGCCGCGCGGGGGCAGTGGTGCTATTCCCGGTTTCGGAGGCGGGGGGGCTGTTTTTTCTCGGGGATGCGCATGCGGTCCAAGGGGACGGCGAGATCAGCGGGAACGGGGTCGAGGTCTCGACTCGAACGACATTCGAGCTGCACCTCATGAAGAGCTACAAGCTGGAGTGGCCGAGGCTGATCGACTCCCGAGGCATGGCCACCATCGGCAACGCCCGGCCCCTCGATCAGGCGACTCAGCACGCCACAACCGAGATGCTCCGCTGGCTGATGCAGGACGGCGGTCTCGATGCCGCCGGGGCGAGCCTGTGGCTGCAGCAATGCGTGCGGTATGACATGGGCAACATCTTCGACCCGGCGTATACGATGGCCTGCCGGTTGATTCGGGAGTATTGGCCTTCCGCGCTGTCGAACAGCGAGGTCATGCGGCGCTGGGGGTAGTGTCTGGGTTGGAGTCCAGCCTTTAGGCTGCTCCGGTGCAGGCTAAAGCCTGAACTCCAACCCCCACCACAGTGGACGGGCGACACCCCCTACATGATCGAGAAGTAATTATTGACCGCCTGGTCCAGGGCGGCCTCGTCCACCACTCGCGGCAGTCCGTGCAGCGTGCAACGGTTCTCGACCTGCCGCAGCAGGTCGCGCGGCTGGCAAAAGCGAAACGGACGATTCACCGGGGTGTAGTGCGTGCGGATCAAGTAGTCGACCGCGCTGGGCTGACACTGGAAACCCAACTTCTTCGCGAGCGCGAGCAGCAGGTTGCTGAACTCCTGTTCGGTGGGGTCTTTGATCTCGATCTTGTACGGAATGCGACGCAGGAATGCGTCGTCGACGAGGTGCTTCGGTTCGAGGTTCGTCGAGAAGATAATCAACTGGTCGAACGGCACCTGGATACTGCGACCGCTCTCCAATTGAAGGAAGTCATGCCGCTGCTCGAGCGGAATGATCCAGCGGTTGAACAACTGGTCGACGGGCATGGTTTGCCGCCCGAAGTCGTCGATCAGCAGGGTGCCGCAGTTGGACTTGAGCTGGAGCGGGGCCTCGCCGATGCCGGTGTTGCGGATGACGGTAATCTCGAGGTTCTCCATGCGGAGTTCGCCGCCGACGATGATTGTGGGTCGTTCGATGTGAACCCAGCGGCCATCGACCTCATCGAGGATCTTGGCATCGGTGACGGGGACCGGCTGGTGACGATTCGGATCGAACAGCCGGATAATCTCTCCCGCCGCGCTGATGCATTTGGGAATCCAGATCGTATCCCCGAACGATTTCGTGACCCGTTCCGCGATGCTGGTCTTGCCATTTCCGGCGGCTCCGAACAGGAACATCCCGCGCCCGGAGTGGATCGCCTGGCCCACTTTGCTGAGCAGCGTCTCGTTGATGTTCAGGTCGCCGAGTGCCTGGCGAATCGCCGCCAGAGGAGGCTTGAGGCCGGTAATTGTCTGGGCTTTGACGCTCTCGATGTATTGTGCCAGCGGCACCGGTGCGGTTCCGTAATAGGTACACATCTCGCTCAGGTGGAGCGCCCGCTCGCGACCCAGATCGGTCAACTCGTACTGGTAGTCCCCCCCGGGGTGCGAGGACTTGTACAGGACCAGCTTGTCGGCTTTCAGTTGCCGCATCATCGGCTCGAGAACCGCATACCGCAGCCCGACATGGATCGCGATGTGAGCCCCCGAATCGATGCCCCGGTGCGACAGGAACTTGAGGACCAGCGCGATGATTTCAGTATCGGTAATGCCCAGGTCCGTCACGTTTCGCGGGCCACGCGGCCAGAAGCGATCCGCACAGGGGGGCGCGACCGGCTGTGCGGGAGTCGCAGGAGCGACGGTGGCAGGAGCCGGATGGACGGACTCGTTCGGCGGGGAGGCGGACACGGGATCTGCGGGGCGCGGGGCCACGGTCCCCCCTTTGAGGCGCTGGAGCGTCTCCGCCAATCGGTATTCCGCGTCTCGGCGGCGGGCTTCTGCAGTGGAGGCTTCCGGTTCCCTCTTTGCCGGGGCTGCGACTGCCAGCGGTGGGGCCGCTGCAATGGGTGGCCGTGCCGTGACTCCCGGCGCGGCTCGTTCTAACGAGGCCGCAACATTCCCCCCTGTCGGTTTATTGGCCAGCCCCAGACGGGACAGCAGATCGTCAACACTGGATGTCTGCTGTGTCATGGAGGGAGAAGCCAGGGGGTGAGAGAGATGACCTCCGGGGTCGTCCACTTCAACCTGTCATACCCCCGAGGCGGAGAGAGCCGGAGAATCGTTTTCATGATGCAGATTTGCCTCATTACTCCCCACGGAGTCACCTGCCTCCGGTGGGCGCGATTGTGCCGAAGCCGACTGTGCTGAGGGTTTCCCCGAAGCGTCGAGTCGTAACGATCCGTTCGATGTGTTGCGTGATGACAACTCCAGCGATCGAAATGGTCCCCCAATGCGGGCGATTCTATCCGAACCGGGGGCTTGCACCCGCATTGCCGGATTTTCGGGGTAGAGTCGATGGTCCCTCACTGCGCAGGGACCGTGGCGCACTTCCCCGTCCGCCCGTTCGTTCGCTCTCCCCGCGAGAGAGGCCATGAAGAAGTCCCTGTCCGCCACCAGTCGTATCACCCTCAGCCTCGTGTCGATGGCACTCACGACGTTGCTGGGCGCGCACCTTCTCGGTCTGGTCCCCAATGAACGCGATGCGATCATGCGGGGTCGCAGCCACTTGTGCGAATCGATCGCCATTCAGTTCTCCGTGCTGGCACATCGCGGTGATCACGAGGCGATGGAGACTTCGCTCAAGGCCATCGTCGACAGAAACAAGGAGATTCTTTCCGTCGGATTGCGACAGGCCGATGGAACGCTGGTGGTGGCCACGGACACGCACGCCCAGACTTGGCCCGCCTCCACCACCGGTCAGTCGACCGAAACCCACATGTTCGTCCCCATCTTTCAGGGGGACAGACGCTGGGGAACCGTCGAGGTGTGCTACACCTCCCCCTCATATACCGGCTGGACTGGGAAGTTCCTGCATCCCCTGGTCGCGCTGTGTCTCTATTTCGTCGCGGTCACGCTGATCGTGTTCGGCGGATATCTCAAGAGGGTGTTGACCCAACTCAATCCCTCCAAAGTGGTCCCGCAGCGGGTGCGTTCCGCCCTGGACGCACTGTCCGAGGGACTGCTACTGCTCGATCCGCATGGTCGCATCGTGCTGGCCAATCAGTCATTCTCAGAGACCACGGGCTGCGAGTTGGACGATCTGCTGGGGAAGCCCGCCACCGGCCTTCCGTGGGTCGACAAGGAGGACAAGGGCACACAGTCCGATGGCAGCCCTGCCTCGGCCATGCCCTGGGTCGAGGTGCTGAAAGACGGATCTCCGCGCCGCGGTCGCGTCCTCTCTTACCACACGAAAACCCAGGGGAATAAGACCTTCGCGGTGAGTGCCTCACCCATCTGCGACGATACCGGTCGTCGTCGGGGAGCCATCGCCAGCTTCGAAGATGTGACCCGGCTGGAGCGCAAGAAGGACGAGTTGTCGTCCGCCCTCCAGACCCTGCGACACTCCACCGACAAAATCCGCGAGCAGAACACCGCGCTCGAACGACTGGCCTCCCGCGATCCGTTGACCAGCTGCTTCAACCGGCGTTCCTTCTTTGAACAGTTCGATGCCCACTGGAACACGGCCCAGCGCTACAACCATCCGCTCTCGGCGATCATGGTGGATGTGGACCACTTCAAGTCGGTCAACGACAATCACGGCCACAGCGCCGGGGACCAGGTGCTGCAAAAGGTGGCCGAGACGCTCCAGGCGACCGCGCGTGATGCCGATGTCGTCGCGCGGTACGGCGGCGAAGAGTTCGCCGTGCTGTTGCCGCACACCGATATCCTGGACGCGGCCGTCTGCGCGGAGCGTTTCCGCAAGGCGCTGGCCGCGATGAAGTTCCCCAACCTGTCGATCACTGCCAGCCTCGGCGTCTCTTCCATCAGTCTGCACCCCGCCAGTCCCCAGGAGCTTCTCGATCAAGCCGACAAGTGCCTGTACGTCGCCAAACGGAACGGGCGAAACCAGGTCGTGCGCTTTGACCAGGTGCCGACCAATCTCGTGGTCGACGAGAAGAAGGTCACCCGCACCAACTCCCCCACACCGAGCAAGACCCACATTCCGTTCCCGGCTGTGACCGCACTCATCTCCGCGCTGGCATACCGCGATCCCGACACCGCCTCGCACAGCCGCCGCGTGGCCGACTTGTGCGTCGATGTGGCACATGGATTGATGTCGATGAGCAATTGCTATGTCCTGGAGACGGCGGCCCTGCTGCACGACATTGGCAAGATCGGAATGCCCGATGCGATCCTGCGCAAGCCAGGGAAGCTCTCGGACGACGAGTGGGCTCTGATGCACAAACATGAGCGAATTGGCCTGGAGATCATCCGGGCCAGCTTCGCCTCCGAGGAGTTATCGCAGATCGTCGAGAACTACCGTCGGCATTTCGATGGCCGTAATGAGAATCTGGGGCCGGTTGGATCTCACATCCCACTGGGGGCCCGAATTCTGGCAGTGGCAGATGCCTTCGACTCGATGGTGACGGAACGCTCCTATCGCCCGGCCCGGCCTCGCCAGGAGGCGTACGTTGAACTCCGACGCTGCGCGGGAACCCAATTCGACACAGAGATCGTCGAACGCTTCATTAAAGTCTCGCAGCGCTACAAGCCCGACACGCGCATCACCGGACAAGTCTCGAAGGAGACCGCCCTCGGCATCGGCCTGGAGATGGAACGCCTGGCCGAAGCGGTCGACCTGCAGGACATCGCCGGACTCAAGGTCATGGCCGGTCGACTCAGCGAATCCGCCGCGCGCAGCGGGGCCCCCGAAATCGCCGCCAAGGCCATGGAACTCGAACAAGCTGCCAGTGCCAAGGGGGATGTCCTGGGCGTGATCCAACGGGCCTGCGAACTGCTGGAATACTGCCGCGCCACGCAGTCGTCCTACCTGGATCACGCGCTGACCCCGCAGGCGACTGATCTCGCCCGTGCAGCGAAGTGAACGCCCATGTTCCACAACTGAAGAATGCTCATTCCGGCAACGGTCCCGCTGGCGTGGACGACAGCCCACGCTGCGTCGACATGTCTGGGATGCGATCAGACTCCGCGAAACCGCAGCCGCGTGAACTCCCGCGTCCGCTCGATGATCGCGGGTTCGACCGGCAGGCGTTCCAGGCTGCTGGCCCCGTAAAACCCCACGATGCCGGTCGTGTGGTCGAGGACGTACTGGGCATCGGCGGGTTCGGCGATCGGGCCGCCGTGGCACAGCACCAGGATGTCCGGGTTCACCTGTTTGGCGGCATCGGCCATGGCCTGCACGAGTCGCGGGGCGTCCTCCAGCTTCACCGCTGACGAGGCCCCGATCATGCCCTTCGTGGTCAGGCCCAGATGCGGGATCAGGATGTCAGCCCCCGCGCGGGCCATCTCAGCGGCCTCGTCTGGATTGAAACAGTACGGGGTTGTCAGCAGGCCGAGTTCCCGCGCCTCTCGGATCATGTCGACCTCCAGCCCGTACCCCATCCCGGTCTCTTCCAACCCCAGCCGAAACGTCCCGTCGATCAGCCCCACTGTCGGGAAGTTCTGCACGCCCGCGAATCCGGCCGCCTGCACCTCGCGCAGAAACCGGGGCATGCTGCGGAACGGATCGGTTCCGCAGACCCCGGCCAGCACCGGCGTGCGCTGGACGACCGGCAACACCTCGCGGGCCATGTCCAACACAATCGCGTTCGCATCACCGTACGGCATCATCCCGGCCAGTGACCCGCGCCCGGCCATGCGGAACCGGCCCGAGTTGTAGATCACAATCAGATCAATCCCGCCCGCCTCTTCGAGTTTGGCACTGAGTCCGGTCCCCGCGCCGCCGCCGATGATCGGATGGCCGAGAGCCACTCGAGCCCGCAGCCGTGTCAGTATCTCTTCGCGGGTCGGGTGAACGTGGCGGGAGTGAGGCATGGGGGTTCTCGTAGTTTCGCGGGCGACCAGTGCCCCATCAAAGGTTGAGTGAGTGTTGGAGTCCAGCCTTTAGGCTGCTCCGGAACAGCCTAAAGGCTGAACTCCAACTGCGATTCTAGGAGTTTGTCCAAGATTGATCTGTCCACCGAGGCGATAATCCAGGATTCTTGGGCCTGCTGGCTGAGAGCGGCCAGGATTGTGGCGTTTCGA
>JAYWFM010000509.1:0-37619 GCA_043778825.1 Planctomycetota bacterium
TGGCACGCACGAAGATCACCGATGCGGGTCTGGCGGCGATCCGCGACATGAAGACGGTGGAGCGGTTGCACCTGGAGAAGACAGCCATTGGCGATGCGGGCCTGGAGCACCTCAAGGGGTTGGAGAACCTGGTGTACCTGAACCTGTACGGAACCCCGGTGACCGATGCCGGGCTGGTGCATTTGCATGGGCTGAAGAAGCTCAAGCGGCTGTTCGTGTTTGAGTCCAAGGTGACACCGGAAGGCGTGGCCGCTCTCAAGGTGGCGATGCCCGAGTTGCAGGTGATCGCAGGGTTGGAGAACAAGCCTGCGGAACCGGCCAAGCCAGCGGAGCCCGCCAAGCCTGCGGAAGAGAAGAAGTAGGCCTGTCCCGCGCGTGGCCACTCGATGCAAAAGGAACAAGCACTGAAGACCCCTGCCCACAGATCGGAGCGAGCCGCACCGCTGCGCTGCATCGGAGTGCTGGCGTGCGCGCTGTCGCTGGCGGGCTGGAGCGATGCACTGCTTCTCGCGGAAGAGCCCGCGTCGGCCGTGACTCCAGTCGCTGTCCAGCAGGCGGTGGCCGATCTCTCCTCAACGGAATTCACGCACCGACAAGCGGCCGAGCAGCGACTGATCGCCCTCGGTCCCCCGGTGTTTGAGCCGCTGGTGGCCTCATTGAGCAAGACAACTCCCGAGTCCGGGCAGCGGATTTTGGCGATCCTGGAGCAGATCTGGTTGCAGACCCCCGAGCCGCAGTCCGACATTCTGGAGCGGCAACTGGAAACCCTGCGACTGACGTGGGGTCCGTACCAACCCACCGTGGAACACATGCTGTTCGCCCATCATCGGTTGCGGCAGGAACGGGCTGTGCGGGCTCTTCGCCGACTGAACGCCGTGATCGAAACCGTAGATGACTCGGAGGAGCTGGAACTCCTGATGCTGCAGGGGCTGCCGATCCCGAAAGTACCCCCAGAACGCATCTCGCACATCGTCCTGCCTCGCAGCTGGAAGGGGACAGAGGCGGACCTGTGGCACATTCAGCGGTTGTCTCATCTGAAATCCCTGACCGTGTTCTTGATCGAGAAGAATGGGATCACGCCGTCCGCGATGCAGCGAATGCAGGTCGGGTTTCCAGACCTGACCGTCGACGTGCGAGCGGAGGTGTTTCTTGGGGTCGTGGGATCGCCATTTAATAATGACGGGCAAGGGTGCTATGTTGGGTTGGTCCAACCGGGTAGCCCCGCAGAGATCGCTGGCATCCAGCGAGGTGACACAATTCTGAGTGTGGACGGGAAGAAGCTCAGCAATTTCAATGACTTGATTGTTGCCCTCAAAACCAAGCGGGCCTATCAATCGATGGAGTTGCAGGTCGATCCAGGGTATGAAAACCGCTTCCCCATCCACCGCTTTGAAAATCCGGGACAGCCCGTACCCACCACCCTGACCGTCATCGGCATCCCGTGGGAGGCCAAGAGTTTCCCGACCCCGCCCCCTCCCCAGCCATCAGAACCGCTCCTCGACCTGCGAGATCCCAGGACACCCCTCTTCCCGACTGACAACTCCGGGCGCTGACGCTTCCGGCTCGACGGGAATGGCCTCCTCTCTCGCCCCTGAGAAACTGTCGCCACTCCGCAGTATCTCTGCTGGCTGGCGAGAGTTGCGGGCGTTATTCTGTGGAAAGCGGACGCGGGTGCGTCCGGATTTCCGGTTCGAAGGTGGCCCGCGAACGAGTCCTCCCCGCCATGACGATCTCTGTCACCGAGTACTTCCAGACCCGCAAGGATGATCGGAAGAAAGAAACTCGCTACATCAATGTCATCAACAAGGACTCCTGCACCAGTTGCCAGTCCTGTGCGACGGTCTGTCCGGTCGATTGCATTTATGAAGTCAAAAGCTCCATCCCCGGCCAGAGCTACCACCAGATCGACACCTCGCGGTGCATCGGTTGCCAGATGTGCTACCGCTCGCCGACCGATAGCAGCGACCTGTACACGCTGACGATTTGCCCGTGGAATGCGATCGACATGCTGCACAATCCGAACGTCAGCCCGGACAAGGAGTCGATCCTGCTCCCCTACTGGAAGGGCACGGACGGGACGCTGCCCTGGGCCAAGCTGGAAGAGTACGGGTATCAGCTCTTTATCGAGGGGCAGTGCCACCTGCCCACTGCACGCCAAGACCTGAACGACATCGTGAACTGGTTCACGAAGCCCAGTTGGTTGTACACCGAAGAGGGCGACACGGTGGCGATCGCCGAGTTGGTGCGGACCGAGGACGGGATCGCGACGTTTGTGGCGACCGACGATGGTCGCGAGCTGTTGGATTGCATCTTCCCGGGGTGGAAGCGGATTTTCATGGATTGATGGGTGCTCGCCCCGTAGCGTGGGCTTTAGCCCACGCGAGAGCGTTGACATCCCGGAAACGTGGGCTAAAGCCCACGCTACTTCCGGTCCTCGCTGACACATCGGGTTACTGAATCGGACCCAGCGTCAGCCAGCCCACAGCATCAGCGTCCTGATCCGCGTTGGCAAACTTCAGCGGCTTCCCTTGCGGCAGGGGGTTGATGGCTCTGAGTGCCAACTTCATGGCTTTCTCCGGGATCTCCGTCGCGGAGAGTGTTGCCACCCAGGCTTGCGGTTTTTCAGACGGCAAAATCCCCGTCAGCTTCCACTTGACCGGGTATGTCTTGAGCACCTCACCGGTCTCTGACAGGGCGGCCAGCTCCAGAGCCCAGTCGTAATAAAACGGGGCCACGCCGTTGTTGACGACGGACAATGCGATCTTGATCTGTTCCGGCTGGGGGCGTTCGATCTGGGCTGACTGAACGTGGAAGTCGTAGCCCATCCACTGGACTTGCGACGTGGCTCGCTGGATGCGATCGGCACTCGGCGGCTTGTCGAACAGGCCGGAGTCCATGAGCCAGGTCGCGTGAGTTTGTCGTACACACTCAGCGAAATCTTGAGCCTGCTTGTGCTGGGGTTTCGCATCGAAAACCTGGCCCCAGACCTCGGGGCGTATTTCGCCGCCGATGGGTTGGGTTTTCCACTTGTTCACGGCACCTTCACCCGCAGCTTTCAGGAGACTCATGTAGAACCATGAGTCGTCGTCTTTCTCGGTATCGAGGGTCGCCCACGCGAATGAGTCATCGTGATACCCGAAGGGGCGATTGCTGTTCGCCACATGGGCATTGTGGTCGGCACCAGCGGGGTAACGCAGCAGGACCGGAGTCTTGGTGAATGCCTTGGTGTACGCATCGAGGACTCTCTTCTGAGTCGCCTGGGAAGCAAACAATTCGTCGCGAGGCCAGTTGTGCCACTCGCCCCATTCACCAAGTAAACCGGCAGTGAGATAACCCAGACGTGGGTCTCCGTCGTAGCGTCGACCGAACGCGGCGAGAAAGTTTTCCAGGGCCACAACCAGCCGCTCGTCCTCGTAGTCGGGCGTCAAGTTCTTCTGCGGAGGTTTTTCCTTGGCGTTGGTCCATTCGGTGACCTTGACGCCCTCGTCACGCAGGAACTGGGGCAGCCCCGACTTCTGGCCGGGGTACTCGATCCAGACGCGAAACACAGCCTGGCAACCGCGCGAGGAAATCTTGCTCAGTCGCTTCTCCAACGGCTGCCAGTCGAATGTGTTGCGCCCCGTCATCAGGTCGCTGAGTTTCACGTAGTCGAACTCGAGGCTGTGGGGGAACCGTTCCACCTCGGCATCGGCATATGGAACGAGCCCTTTGAGCGGGTTGTCAGCGGGGGTCGCCGCAGGGGCGAGTTGTACTGGATCTGCACTGCGGGCCGATGACTGGGGGAGAGCGAATCCCGACACCAGACAGACGAGCGAGAAAAGCATGTTCCGCATGGGGACTCCTGTGTGATGCCGGACCAGTTCGAGCGCTCGTGAGTATAGTCAGCGCCCCTGAATTGGTGACTGGTCCTCAATTGCCCTATCCCCCACTGACGGGCGGAAAGCAGGCGAGTTCGCAAGACTCAGTCAGAGGAGTGGCATCGGCCGCATAATCCCCGTCGACAGCCACCAGCAGGATCGGCATCACAATTCGCAGGTTCGGATAAAGCGAGACAAGTGCTGCTTTCGCTTGTCCGACTGTACACGGTTCGGGCACACTCAGAGGCAGCATGCCTGTTCCCGCCAGGTCTTTCGCTCGAGCAAACAGTTTGACAGTGATTTGCATGGTTGAGCGTTGAGGGTTGAGCGTTGAGGGTTGAGCGATGAAGGGCAGAACGCCGAGCGTTCGGAGCAGAGGTCGCCCGCCCTCCCCTCCCCTCCTTTCTGGCCCTCCACCATAAACCCTCAACCCTCAACCCTCAACCCTCAACCCTCAACCCTCAACCCTCAACCCTCAACGTTCCCTCCCCATGATTGAACCCCAGCACCTCGCAACGTATCCTCGGATGCCGATCAGTTCTCTGAGTCGCTTCCGGGGAGGTTGTCATGCGTCTGGGATTCATCAGCGTTGCCATACTGTGGGGAGTTCAGCTGTTCGGCCCGAGTGCGGACGCGGCGGACAAGGTGTTCCGCGCGGGAGCCGTGGCTCAGGACATCACGCCCGAGAAGTGGCCGGTCTCCGTCAATGGCGGGATGGGTGATCGGAAGGCGACCAAAGCCATCGACCCGCTGCATGCGCGGTGTCTGGTCCTTGATGACGGCGAGGGGGCGCTCGTGTTTGTCGTCGTCGATAGCTGCATGGTGCCGCGCGATGTGTTCGATGAGGCGAAGTCCCTGGCCCGCGAGATGACCGGCATCCCCGCCGACCGCATGCTGATGTCGGCCACTCATACGCACACGGCGGTCACACTGACCGGGGTGTTTCAGAGTGAGCCGGAGGAGGAGTACAAACGCTTTCTGGCCCGCAAGATTGCCGAGGGCGTCGAGCGGGCCTGGAAGCAGCGGGAGCCTGCCCAGATCGGTTGGGGTGTCGGTAGCGCACCGCATCAGGTGTTCAACCGCCGCTGGTTCACGAAGGACGGCGTCGTGAACACCGACCCGTTCGAGGGAACCACCGACAAGGTCCGCATGAACCCCGGATTCGACAAGAGCGTGACGCAGGAGACCTCCGGCCCGACCGATCCGGAGCTGTGCCTGATCTCGGTCCGCTCCACCGGGGGACGACCGATCTGCCTGCTGGCGAACTACTCGCTGCACTATGTCGGCGGGATCGAGGCCCTTTCGGCGGACTACTTCGCCGAGTTCGCGAGCCAGATGGCGATCAAGCTGGAAGCGACGGCCCTCGATCCGCCGTTCGTGGGGATCATGTCCAACGGCACCAGCGGGAACATCAACAACGTCAACTTCGGCTCCGACGGCGTGCCGAAGCGGGAACCGGGTGAGCAGATCAAGGTCGTCGCGGCCAGCGTGGCGGAGGCGGCATTCGCCGCGTACCAAGACATCGAGTCCCACGACTGGGTGCCGCTGCAGGCCGCTCAAGCCGAGATCGAACTCGCCGTCCGCAAGCCCAATGCCGAGCAACTCGCCCAGGCCCAGCAGTGGCTCGCCGACGCCGGTCCCGGACCGTACGGCAAGATGCGAGAGATCTACGCCCGCGAGTCGGTCCTGCTCGACGGCTATCCGGAGACGGTGCAGGTGATCCTGCAAGCGTTCCGCATCGGCGACCTCGCCGTGGTCAGCAGCCCCTGTGAGACGTTCGTGGAAACCGGCCTGGCGATCAAACAGGAGAGTCCCCAGAAGCCCACATTCTGCATCTCCCTGGCCAACGGCTACAACGGCTACCTCCCCACTGCCCAGCACCACGAGTGGGGCGGGTACGAGACCTGGCGGGCGCGGTCGAGTTATCTGAGTGTCGACGCTGAGGCCAAAATTCGCGAGACGTTGCTGAAGCTGCTCGGCGAGGTGGCGGCGAAGTAGCGGTCAAGCGAACCACCCGTTGGAGTACAGCCTTTAGCCTGCTCCGGAGCAGTCTAAAGGCTGTACTCAAACCCTTAAATCAAGCATCGACGGGGCACTTGTCTCACTTCGCTCGCAAGCGGTTATTCTTCGCGTTGTGCTCCAGTTCGCACAGCCCCAGAGCCTCCATCAGCGGCGGGACATACACGCCAAACCGCCCGCGCAGCCCTTTCTTCAACCCGTACCAGCCGCCGACAGGATTCTTCTCCGACCGGCCCCAGGCTTCCACCGTCCCATCCTTGGCGGGCTTCTGCTCATCTGCCCCGCCCAGTTCGACCCAATCACCGGCCTGCTTCAGCATCTGGTGCAGGTCGTCGATGCAGCGGGCATCGTAGTGCAACACGGTCTTGCCGACGGTACAGACGAGAATCGGCTTCCCGTCCTTCTCGTCGACATGCATCGTGTACTCAGCTGTCCCCGGCGGGGTCTTGAGTTGCCAGGGGTTATCCTTGGTGCGATTGAGCTTAGTCATCGGGATCCTCGAATTCTGCTTCGCAGCGACAAGATGTCAGGCGACCTCGCCAGTTTCCTCAATGGTAGCGATGGAATCCGCTCGAATCAGCAGTCGATGTCCCTGTTCGGATTCAAACACGGCCATGCATGAAAGCTGATGCGGAATTGCGCCGTTGGCGGAGCTGGATTCTGTAAAACCGAGGAATCGGACCTTTGGAATCATGCGACCCGATCTCAGTTGCACGCACACACGCTTGCCCTGACGTACGAAATCGCTGACAGCCACGATCCAGGACTTGTGGATCGCTCTCTTAAAGTATCCCAAACACGTAAAGAATACCGCGAGGATGATCACTCCGAAGCAGAGTGCCGCGACGAAGCCGAAGGTTTGAATGAATGTGTCCATTGATCTGAGATTCCATTGCGAAGGATCAGCTTCGTTTGCCGGACTTCCAGCTGTTCCGCGAGTTCGACGGCGCGCTCATGATGGGCATCCGTTTCCACAGACAATGCAATGGCGTAAGCCGTGTCCAGAAAGAGTTCATTCATCGCCGGGCTTCGCTTCGCCGTACAGGTAATCGTCCAGGCGAGACGACCAATCCGCAGGACCGTCGAGATGCAGCGAACGCGCCACGCGTAGGAACGACTTCGGTTCTTCATCGACCGTTGTTTTCACCGTGACGATCAACTGCACACGAGTATCGGGTTTCAGTTCCACATTTTCCATGGGGCGAAAGACCTTTCCATCGAACGTGGCTTCCAGGGTTTGACTCATGGTTTCGTCCCCTTGCAAACGGATCAACGACATCAGGATAGCGGATGTGGTTGTCTTCGCACACTGGCAACTCGAATCAGGAGTTGTCGCCGCCCCGACGGATGACTGAAAACGAAACACTGAATACTCTCGACAAAAAACAAACAGCCCAGCCCCCGTGTACAGGGGCTGGGCCTTCAAGGCAGCTCACGGGAACCGATGTTCCCATGTTGAGGGGCCGTCTCTGACGGTCCGCCGACAATCAGTCAGACGGTGGCACCTCGCAAGTTCATCGAATCAAACACTGACCGCCTCCTTTCTTATTAGACATCCCGAACCGCACCGGCTGTCCGGTCCACGGGCTTCGGGCCGGTAGTCTCGTCGTGTTGCGTAAGACACGACACGTTCCAGAATCATTTTGTATGGAGCGATTCCCGGCAAGACCAATTTGCCCGTTCTGAGGAGTCTTTTTCAAGAACTTCCCGCCATCGTAACAATTATTTCGACGGGGCAGTGTTCTCGTTGCCCTCGGGGTCGAAGGGAGTGATCGCACCACGGCGGCTCTCACAGACCAGTGCGGGAATCACTCACGGAGCCATCGCCTTTCGCTCATGGAAAGACGCTGGTCTGGGAAGCAACGCTCCTAACGGGTCTCGCCCTCGGTTCGGCTGAGAACCTCTGTCAGGAGTTGATGGATCGCCCGGGTGATTACGTGGTTGCCGACCCGGTACAGGTCGTTGTGCCCCGCGCCGGGGATCGAGAGGAACCGCTTCTCAATCCCGCTCTTCGATTTCGGCGGAGCAGCTTCGAAGAGCCGCTTCCCCAGTGAATGCGGGATGATGCAGTCCTCTTCCCCGTGGTAGCACAGGAGCGGGCAATCGACGCTGCACATCCGTTCGGACGACGGGTAGCGATCGATCAGCACCTGCCGCACCGGCAGCCACCAATAGTTGTGCGCCGCCGTATCCACCATCGACGAGAACGTCGCCCGCAGCACGAGCGCCGCTGGCGTCTGACCCTCGCGGCAGACCTCACTCGCCAGCCCCGTCGCCACCCCGCCGCCCAGCGACTCCCCCGAGATCACGATCCGCTCGGGAGGCACGCCGAGTTCCTGCACCGCGTAGTCCCACACCGTGCGGGCATCCTTCAAGAAGGCCACCTCGGACGGCGATCCCTCGTTCTCCGCATACCCGCGATAATCCACCAGCAACGCATCGCACCCCAGCCCGTTGTACAACGCCAGCTGCGACACACGCGACAGTCGGTTCCCCGCATTCCCGGCGAACAGCACCACGAGCAGCCGGTTCTCAGTGCCGAGGTTCGACAGCGGCTGCGACTGGCCGATGTTGCTGTCCGCCTCGCAGAGGCTCAGCCAGCCGTGCAGCTGGATGCCATCGTGCGCGGTGACGTGACACTCGCGAAGATGCGGGGCCAGATCCTCGGCCAGTTCAATCGGCACCGGCCCCTTGCGAGGATGGTACATCAAGGTGCGTTGGAACCAGGCCAGCATCACGACCACTCCCAGGTAGGCCAACAGCAGACGAAGCCCAATCGTCCGCAACCGCTTTCCCCACGCAGCCTCGGGCCGCTTCTCCGCGACTGGGGACTCCGAATCTGTCATGTTCCTGCCCTCCCGCAGAGGTGACTCAGCCCTATTGTACGACGGACTTCCCACTCCGTCGCTCCACCAACTCGCCTGCCCGACGGACTCGGAAGTCCGTCATACAGGTTCCCTGAGAATCACTCCCGGAGGGGGCACGCCAGTCAGAACGTAGCTGCGTTCGCCAGAACGCGGGCGGAGGCTCTCGGCGTTCGCGGGTGCCGACAGACTTCCGATGTCTCGGAAGACATCGGAAGTCTTTTTTCACCCGGACGCTGGTTCAGGTCGCCCGCGTTCTGGCGAACGCAGCTACGACACCGGCGGCACGCCCAACGACTTCCCGCCGTCGATGGCGAGAGATGTCCCCGTCACCATCAGCGCGGCATCGCTCACCAGGTAGAACACCGCTTCCGCAATCTCCTCGGGCGTGATCATGCGGTCCCAAGCCCTGGCCAGCGGACTGGCGGCGATGCACTTGCGGGCGGCTGCCAGCGGATCGGGTTGGGCCGCCAGATCATCGTCCATCATCTCCGTGTGGGCCACCGGACCGGGGCAGACGCAGTTCACGCGGATCCGATCCGGAGCGTGCGACAGAGCCAGACTCTTCGTCAATCCGACCAGCGCCAGCTTGCTGATCGAGTACACCGGGTCATGTGCCCGAGGCAACAGCCCCGCGTTGCTCGCCATGTTCACGATCGCCCCGCCCCCGCTGCGGCGCATGTGCGGCAGCGAAAACTTGACCCCGAAGAACGCCGCCTTCAGGTTCGTATCGAGGCAGCGGTCCCAGTCCTCCTCGCTGACCTCGGGCACCTGCTTGACCATCCCGATCCCGGCGTTGTTCACGAGGATGTCGAGACGGCCCCCGCGCTGGGCTGCCTCGTCGATTCGCTGTTGTAGTTGAGTCAAGTCCCGAACATCACAGGCCCGCTGCTCGATCCCCAGCGGGCCGAACACCGCCTCATTCTCGATTGGTACTCGCAGATCAATCACAAACACCCGCGCCCCCGCCTGAGCCAGTCGAATCGCCGTCGCCCGCCCAATCCCGCTGGCCCCGCCAGTGACAACCGCGACCCGTCCCGCCAGTGCTAACATGGATCACTCCGTGGGACGGGCCCATTGGCCCGTCCGGCTGACTCTTCGCCGCGAGAGCGGCGACAGCATGTAGCCGTGGGCGACAGCCCACGGAACGAGTTGATGAGCGGGTTTCAGCCGCGAAGCGGCGACAGGGGGAGCATCGCAGTGCGGCATCCCTGCCGCCGCTTTCGCGGCGAAGAGTGCTGGAATCTGACAGGCAGGACGGGCAAATGTGCCCGTCCTACGTCGACCGACATCGCGGGGTGGTCCAGACGCTGTGTCGGGTGTCTGGGTTGCAGACCAACAAGAGGTTACTGAGGACATGCGGGCCTTCGCAATCCCTCTGGTCCCGGCGTCACCCAGAGGCCCCAAGCGGCAGGGCTTCCAAGGTGGCGAATGCCGAGAATCGCCACAGGGAAGTGAAGTTCGTCTCAGCTGCAACTCGTCTTTGTCCCGCCAGGGACACCCGAAAATAACCCACCGATTCATCGGTGGGTCGACGGAACTCTCACGGCCCCAGCCCCGGCAGGGGCGACAGAAACCCGCGCCGTCGTCCCTTCGCCGCCTGCGTGGTGGCCACGGTTTTCTCAGGCGTCTGCCGTCCCTGACGGGACTCATCGGTTCGCCGGGGACGCTCTCCCACCGTTGAAACGGTGGGCTATTTTCGGGTGTCCCTGACGGGACAAAAAACGGGGTTTCGGTGGGAAACACACACCTTGGAAGCCCTGGCCCCAAGCGGCGTCCGGGCCACTCCGCCGGAATCCTTTTCAGGCATCCGTGGGACGATCACCCATGGGGGGATGCACCCCTGAAACACGGGACCGGCGGAATGGACGGGTCAGGAACTGCCACTCTTCGTACTTCAGAAAACTCAACAGACCGGTGATCATGATCCAATGAAACAGATGCAGGTTCATGCTGTAGTTGGTGAGCAGATGAAACGCGACCGCCACGGCCAGACAGGCCTGTCGAGTGGACTTCAGCCACAGCAACACGGGAGCCAGCAGCTCAAAGGCGAGCACGCTCCAAGTCATCAAGCGCAGCAAGCCCATCGATTCCGTAATACCTTGGGGCAGTGGGAACTTGACCGTGTCGTCGAGCCGAAATACGTAGTACAGCGAGGTTCCTTCGATCCAGTCGATCCCGTCGGTCTTTTGAATCCCTGAACACAGATAGATCAAGCAGATCTGCAATTGAAACAGACGCAATGGCCAGGCCGGAAAGCGGGATACCAGCGGTCCCTCGGGGTGGGCGGAGCGGGGGGTCAACTGCAACTGATCCCGGGGCGGAACAAAGATCAGATAGAACGCAAACAGCCGAAAGACAGCATCCTCGCTGTCCACAAGCAGGTTGTTGGCATGTTGAATGGCGACCAGCAGCAGAAAGCTGACAGTTGCCGCAACACGAGGCCACACCCCCCCAACCAGCGCGACCCCACCAACCGCCAGCAGCAGCAAGGCCGCGCCGACAAAGAACGGAGTATCCGGAACCACGGAGTAGAGATTCCACACGTCCGAATCCACAACGGTTGTCGCGACCTCGGCAGGAACCCATGATCCTTCCCCAAAGAACAACCGGCGATCGATCCACAGCCAGACCACCCAGACGATCAACAGTCCGCCGTAACAACGCCGCAACACGTCCAAAATGCGAAGATCGCACGACCGCATCCAGAAGTCATCGACCGCAGTCACCAGGTCTCGTCGAAGTTCACTGGGCATTCGGAATCCAAACAATCAGAGTTCGCTGTGTGGAAAACTGCGGCTCGGAATACGCGGCTCTCCACGTCTTGCTCGGTGGGGGGATGACATCCCGCTGCTCAAACAGGGTGATCGAAGTCAGTTTGTCATCGGTTCTCGCCGTCTGCTCGTTCGCCAGATGTTGGCAGAACGCCGCCCAGGCTGTGGCGTTGGACCATTTCACCAGATTGTCGTAATACGACATCTGTCGAAAATGTCGTGCCCGCCCCAGCGGTGTCATGCCATGCCAATCCGGCTGCAACCAGTAAGTGTCTTCGGCATCCTGCCAAGTGATCACGGCCCCAATTCGCACGTTGACATGATCCGGCTCCGGAGCAAATAACGTCCAACTGCCCTGCCACAAGCCGGTCACATCGAGTACGGGATCGGTCCAATCACGCAGCTTGCCATGCAGCAATGTGTACTGCGGAACGGCATCCAACAGCATCAGACTCCCCAGCACGATCAGCGTTCCATAGACCAGACGACGATGGAAATAGAGCCCCGTCGGCGCAGGCTCCGGGGGCAAGACCGGCAAAGGTTCCGGGGAGTCAGGCGGCTTTCGGTGTGACTTTCCCATCGTCGGGCCATTCTATCATTTACAGGTCGCGATGTGACCCAGACGCTGCTTGGAGCGTCAGGGTTGCAGAGCCATGGCAGGCTCGACCCGTAATGCATCTCGTTCAGCGGTCGATTGGCAGAGGCATCCGGCGAACGGAGCTAAAGCAGTCGCCCGATGGTTCTCCGGAATGCGCTGTCCGAGGGCACGCAGCCGATCCTCTCGACCCGACCATCGGGACCGGTGATGACATCGACCTGCCAGAACTGATCGACCCAGGCCGAGGCGTGCCCCCGGCCATTCGTTCTCGGTAGGACGATGGCCGGTGGGCCGAGGATGGCCTCGACCTCGGCCCGCGTCATTCCGATCGACACCTCGGCGAGACGGGATTGCAGTCCCGTCCGGATTCCGATCACGACAACCACGATCGCCAGAAACAGCAGCCCCAGCGGGAGGGCGAACAGCAGCTGTCGGCGGGTCGGGAGTGGCATGGATTGCTCCGCGGGACGGGCACATTGGCCCGTCCGTCGGACTCTTGGTCGAAGAAGCAGCAGCGTGCCTCCGCTTTCGCTGAGAAGCAGGACGGGCCAATGTGCCCGTCCCACGTCGTCTCACGTCTCCTACTTCTTCGCGAACCGGTAAATCCCATGCCCATCGGCGGCGACGACCAGGCAGTACACCTCGCCCTGCTCGTCTTCGCCGAACGACATGATCGGCAGGCCGTTGCCGCTGATCGACTCGTTGGCGGTGACCTTCTTCGCCGCAGCGTCGTAGGTCAGCGCCCAGAGCTTACCGCTGACAAAGTCGGCGTAGACGTACTTGCCGGCCAGGGCTGGCACCGCGGAGCCGCGATAGACGGTGCCGCCGGTGATTGACTTGCCGACTTGGTGATCGTATTCCCAAATCGGTTCGATCAGTTCTGCGTGGGCCTCGGTGGGGGTGGCGCCGAAGGGGTGGACCCCTTCTCGGCGGCTCCAGCCGTAGTTGCCTCCCTTGGTGATGATGTTGATCTCTTCGTACAGGTTCTGGCCGACATCGGCACCCCACAGGTCGCCCGTCTTCCGGTCGACGGCGATCCGCCAGGGGTTCCGCCAGCCGAGCGAGTAGATCTCGGGCAGGGCCCCGGCCTTGCCGACAAACGGGTTGTCCTTCGGCACAGCGTAGGCTTTCCCCTCGCCGTGGTGATCGACATCGATCCGCAGAATCTTGCCGAGCCATGTCCCGAGATTCTGGCCATTATTATGCGGATCGTTCCCGGCCCCGCCGTCGCCCAGAGCGATGAGCAGCATCCCGTCCTTATCAAAGCACAGCGTCCCGCCGTTGTGGTTCCAGTACGGCTGGGGGATCGTCAGGATCTCGCGCTCGGTGGCCCCATCCTTCGTGATGGTGAACTCGGAGACGACCGACAGGTGCTCGGTCTTGTTCGAGGTGTAGTAGACGTAGAGCTTGCCGTTGTCTTTGAACTTCGGATGGAAGGCCATCCCCAGGAAGCCCTCTTCGTTCTGCTTGTCGGAGTAGAAGCAGCGGTCCTGAATGTCGAGCAGCACCTTCGAGGTCTTGGCGGCCTGGTCATTGGCGAACTCATAGACCACGCCCTGCTGACTGGCCACGAAGACGCGGTTCGAACCATCGCCCGCGTGCGTCAGCACGATCGGGCGGAACGGGATGACCTTGCCATCGTCGGATTCCGACTTCCAGCCCGCCCATTCGAGAGCGGGGAACGCCTTCTCCACGGTGACGGGGAGTTCACCGGTGACAGGATCCGAAACCTTCCCATCGGCGGGCAACCGGCGAACCTTGATGTTGCGATACGAGACGAGGTTCCCGTGGTCCTGCAGGCAAATGTGCCCCTTGGGTGCCTTGCCGAAGCCCGGCATCGAGGCGAACTTGCTCTTCGCGACCTTCTCGTCCCAGTCCTTACTCCCGATCTGGAACTTCTCATAGCTGACGCCGTTCATCTGAATTTCGCTCTGCTGCTGGCAGATGCGGATGTAGAGCTGGTTCCACTCACCGGCGGGGCGGGTGGCATCCGGAACCTTCTTGGTAAAGAAGTCGGCACCCGGCTGATAGAGTTGATACAGCCAGCCCGCGAGCTGAGGGTCGTGCCCCTTGACGTTGTCCTGGACCTGAATCTCCGGTCCGGTGTGCCAGGGAGCCCCGCCCTCTTCGGTGACGCGAAACATGATCCCGGAGTTGCCTTCCGGGGAGATCTTGTAATCGAGGATCAGTTCGAAGTTATCGAACTGCTCGGTGGTGATGATGTCCCCGGCTCCCTGGTCGGCCCGGGTCAAGGCCCCGTCGACGACCTTCCAGCCCTCGCCGATCTTGTCCTGCTTATAGTTCCGCCAACCCGTCGTGGTCTTCCCATCGAAGAGCGAGGTCCAGCCAACCTTCCCCTCCCATTCCGAGACCGTATTGTCCGCAGCCATCAAGGCTGCTGGCCAAAGCAGCAAGCACACCAACCAAGAGAAACGCAGCATGGAGAATCCTCAGCGCAGGGGGAGTGGGTATCAGTGAGCGAGCATCGTACCGCCGCGAACGCCCCGCGTCAGCCGAAGGGGACTGTGGGTGGAAATCGGACGCTGCCCGCACCGGGAAAGACACGGCTCGGTTGACCTCATTCCGATGAACAGCCAGTTCCCAACGACCGACCACTCCGCGATCACTTGGAGGAGCGACTCCATGAATTTCGCCCCACTCAAAGACATCTCCATGATCATCATCATCCGCCCGCGTCGGGTGGTGAGTGCGCTGTCAGCGTGACCGAGGAACGACGGACCGGAAACCGGATTGGCCGCGAGATGAAGCATCCGGGGTACTCGCCGGGGGCAGTCCCTGCTGGCCTTCATTTGGCCTGCGGAACTTTATCCACAGTGCCCCGCCCCCGATTGCGAGACTCTCGATGTTCGGCACGCTCGATGGCGCGTGAGATCATTCGTTCACGGCACGCGGGAATCCAGTTTGCTGCGGCGTGCAGGGCAATGCTCACTCCCCAGCCTCCGGCGACCCAGATGACCCACAGCCTGTCGGGGTTTCGCATGAGGTTGAAGATCGTCAGCCCCCCGACCACCAGCACGTAGATCGCGAGGTGCTTCCACAACCGGTATCCGACCTGCTTTTCTGCATTTTCGTGCGTCAGCATGATGTTCACCTTTCTCCTTGGTTCAGGTCCGCCCGATCGATGAAGGGCAAATCCCGTTCCAAGTCTTTGGCTCATAGTACATGGACTGCAAAGCTCAGCCTGCCTGAGTCCAGGATTTAACCTGCCTCTGAGTGGAGAGAACCCCACGCTTGAATCATCTAGGCGAGCGATGTGGCACATGTGCCAATACGGAGAATTGTGTGCCATCGCACAGATGGTGTCTTGGGGTGCGACTCTCGATCAGACCACCTCTTCCGACAACGCTGCCGCAAAAATCCTGCACAGAAAACAACAACCCGCTGCGATCGCCCTCGCAGCGGGTCTCTCAGAATGCCCTCTTTCCCCGCAGCTCGACTACTTCAACTTGGCCACCTCCGCCGCGATCGTCTTGCTGTCTTCGGCAGCTGCGACCATCGGGTTCTTGTAGGCGATCTTGCCGTCCTTGCCGACGATGAAGGTCCAGCGCTTGGCAGTCGCCTGGCGGGTCAGGGAGATCTCCTTGCCGTCGGTGGTCTTGACCTTGGCGACTTTCTCGGCGATCTCGACGGGCACGCCGAACTTGGTGGCCACCTCACCCGACTCATCCGCCAGCAGCGTGAAGTTCAGCTTGTGGTCCTTCTTAAAGATCTGGTGATTCGCGACCGAGTCCCCGCTGACCCCCACCACCTCGACCCCTGCCCCTTCCAGCTTGGCCATGTCATCCCGGAACCCGCAGGCCTGCTTCGTGCAGCCACCGGTCAGGTCGGCGGGGTAGAAGTAGATCACGACGATCTTCTTGCCGAAGTGATCGGCGGACTTCCACTCCTTCCCCGCGTCGTCCTTCGAGATGAACTCCGGTGCCTTGGCACCGACCTCGAGCTGGATGTCCTCTGCCATGATCTGTCGTCCCAGTCCCAGTGCTGCCACGCCTGCCACGATCCAAACACAAAGCCGCTTCATGGGGTGACTCCTCGTTGCTGTGAAAGAAAACCGCGACCCGTGGCGCATGTGCCCCGCGCAGATCGCACCGATTCGCGATTCAGAATACGGTGCGGGGAACGGAAAGGTCAAACGTGCGGTGGCCAACGCCCGGGTTGTGCGTGTGTGATTCCCCAATGTCGGTCAGCCGGGGACGAGGCAGAGATTCACGACGCAGTCCCGAAGAACGCCAGCCGTTGACAGCTCGTACGAGGCTGGCCACCGCCCCACTCCGTCGATCTGGCTCTTCGTCCCGAAGGGGCAGCCACAAATCAGCCAGGGCAGAGTGACACGACGCCGGATCAGGAGTTGCTGGATTTGGCCGCAAAGGGGGCGTTGACCGGCTCGCCGCTTCGTCTGCAAGTCGAACGCATGCTCCAGCACCCCAATGCCGAGCAGTTCACCCAGAACTTCGTCGGCCAGTGGCTCGGCCTTCGCGACATCGACTTCACCGAGCCGAGCCACCAGCTGTACCCCGAATTCGACGACATGCTCAAGGTGTCGATGGTCCGCGAGACGGAGCTGTTCTTCGCAGAGGTACTCCGGGAGGACTTGAGCCTGACCAATATCGTTGCGTCCGATTTCACGATGCTCAACGCACGGCTGGCCAAGCATTACGGCATCCCCCGCGTCGAGGTCTATGCGTTTCGCAAGACCCCGCTGCCGCCCGACAGCCATCGCGGCGGCGTGCTCACGATGGCCAGCGTGCTGAAAGTCACCGCCAACGGAACCAGCACGTCGCCCGTCATGCGAGGAGCCTGGGTACTGGACCGCATCCTCGGGCAGCCGCCGGAGCCGCCACCTGAGAATGTCGCCGCCCTCGAACCCGACATTCGCGGCGTCACGACGATTCGCGAACAACTCGCCAAGCACCGCCAGATCGAATCGTGTGCGAGCTGTCACGTCGACATCGATCCCCCGGGATTCGCGATGGAGAGCTTCGATGTCATCGGCGGTTGGCGGGAGCACTACCGCACCAACATCTGGGCCCGACATGTCGAAGAGGTCTGCATCGACGACCGCAAGATGCAGTAATATCAAGGACTGAAGGTCGACCCCGCCGACACCCTGCCCGACGGTCGCCAGTTCGCCAACATCGACGAGTTCAAACAGCTGCTCCTGGCCGACAAGGACCAACTCGCCCGCGCCCTGACGATCAAGCTCCTGACCTACGCGACTGGGGCCAGACCCATCGATGCCGATGGACCGCAGATCGACGCCCTCGTGGCTAAGGTTCGCGAAAAGGATTATGGTTTCCGTTCGCTGATCCACGAGATCGTGGCCAGTGAGATGTTCCGATCGAAGTGACACATGGGCGAAAGGTACAAGCCATGCCACGGAAACGACGAAAACCTCAATTTGTGGTCGAAGCGGGAGAGGCCACAGCCGTGATTCTCGACATCCACGACTACGAACAGATGCTGGAACGGCTGGAGGAAACGGACGACTTGGCCGTGCTTCAGGAAATGCGGAACAAGCCCCTCAAACTGCGACCATTGGAGGAATTCATCCGGGAGTACAATCCGCGTGTATGAGATCCTGCTGGAGCGACGTGCTGAACGTAAAGTCAGTCCACCAATTCCGCGACACGGTCTTCTTCATCCGCAGTCCGGCTTTGCCATCCGTGGTCAGAAATCCTTTAACCACGGATGGCAAAGCCGGACTGCGGATGAAGAAGAGGAAGCAGCCTCCCTGGCGGACTTGAACCGAAAGGATGATTCCATGTGGCGTCGTGGTTTGAACTGGACAGTCGTGTGTGCATTCTGGGTAGGCGTCGCGAACGCTGCCGCCGCCGATCCGGTGAAGGTCGGTATCCTCGGCATCGATAACTTCGGGTCGGTGGCCTACACCGAGTTTCTGAATCGTCCCCATGCGGAGGGGATCTTCGAGGGCGTGCGCGTCGTCGCGGCGTATCCCATCGGCAGCGAGGACTACCCCGACAGCGACAAGCTCGTCGCCAGTTGGAAGGACCAGTTGCTCAAGATGTATCAAAGCCCGACCGATCCGAAAGACGCTGTGCCGCCGATTGAGATGGTCGGCTCGGTGGATGAGTTGTTGAACAAGTGCGACGCGATCATGATCTTCAGCATGGATGGTCGGCTGCATCGGAAACAGGCCGAAGCGGTGCTGCGCGCCGGGAAGCGGCTCTTCATCAGTCGCCCGCTCGCGTCATCGCCCGCCGATGCCGTGGCCATTCTGAAACTGGCCGAAGAGACGAAGACGCCCTGTTGGAGCAGCTCGCAGCATCGCTTCAGCGGCGGTTTCAGTGGGATGCGAGATCATCCCGAAGTCGGTCGCGTCATCGGTTGCGATGTCTACGGAGGCTGGACGGTGAACGCTCCCGAGGCCGACCAGTTCACCCGCCCGTTGCACAGCATTGAGACGCTCTACTCGATTATGGGCGGGCCGGGCGTGGTCTCGGTGACCTGTACCTCCACACCGACCGCCGAGTCGATCACCGCGATCTGGAAAGACGGTCGCGTCGGGACATATCGCGGCATCAAAGAAGGAGCAGTCAAGTACAGCGCGACCGTCTTCGGTGACAAAGGCGTGTCGACCAGTGGCATCTACGGGCACGGCGTCCCGGTCAACGGCGTCGTCCCGACGAATGACAAGTATGTCGGGTATGAGGGCCTCGCTACCGAGATTGCGAAGTTCTTCAAGGGCGGCCCGGTCCCGGTCACACCCGCCGAAACGCTGGAGATCTTCGCCCTCCTGCAAGCTGCCGAAGAGAGCAGAGCCCAGAACGGTGCGGTGGTGAAGCTGAAGGATCTCTGGAATCCCCCCTCCCCATGACATGGTGGTCATTCTCATTCACTCGTAGCGGGGCGATCGAGCCGCAGGATCTCTATCCAGCAACGGTGTTCGCCCGGCTGTTTCTGGAGGGACGGCCCGACGAAGTCCAGGCCCAAGCGCGGCGTCTCCGCGACGGCCAGAGCATCCTCGACACCGTGCGCGACCAGGCCCAGCGGATGCAGCCGAAGCTCGGCATGCCCGATCGCGAGAAGGTCGACGAATACTTAACCAGCGTCCGCGAACTCGAACAGCGGATGGTCACCGCCGAAGAGTGGTCGAAGAAACCCAAGCCGCAGGTCGACGCCAAACAGCCCCAGAACAACATGAACTCGGCGGACCTGATTGGCAAGACGCGGCTGCTGCTGGATCTGACGCACCTCGCCTTGCACACCGATTCGACCCGGCTGGTCAGCATGCTGCTGCTCGGCACCAGCCTCGTGCCGCCCATTTGCGGGCGTGTCGCTCGGCCATCACGACCTGTCGCACCACGGGCAAGACCCGACCAAGATCGAGCAGATGAAGAAGGTCGAACTCGAAAAGATGAAAGTCGTGCAGGAGTTCCTGGCGAAGCGGAAGCAGACGGAAGAGCAAGGCGAAACGCTGCTCGACCGCACGATGGTGTTCTTCAGCAGCAACCTCGGCAACGCCGGGACGCACTCGACGAAGAACCTGCCGATCCTGTTCGCCGGGGGCGGCTTCCGCCACGGGCAACACCTCGCCTTCGATCCGCAGAACAGCCCCCCGCTGAGCAACCTCTACGTCAGCATGCTCCAGCGCCTGGGCATCGAGACCGACCAGTTCGGGTCGAGTACCGGGACGCTGACCGGATTGGAGGCAGTGAGTGAATGACGAGGGGTGATAGGGGGCCACTCCCCACCCCGGAGGGGTCCAAGCGAATAGCCGGTGGTCGAGCGCAGCGAACACCACCGGTTCACTTTCCCGCAGGCTCCTGTATCCCGAAGGGATTCCAGCCGACCCGATCGAGTCCACGACACGCAGGGCTGCAATCCCTTCGGGATAGGCTGGCGTTGGGAGCCGGTGTCCGGTGGTTTTCGCTGCGCTCGACCACCGGCTATGGGCTGGAATCCCTTCGGGATAAATCGGGCCAGCGTACGGAGCGGCTGTTCTGGCAATCGGGAGGGGGCTATGATCGGAACATCCTCACCCGCAGAGCGCTGCTGTCGATGATCGACACCCTGCACAACAACCCCGTGCGAAAGCAGTGGGTTCAGAGAGCCCGAGACTGGCGCTGGTCGAGCGCGGCCTGGTATGACGATCTCTCATCCGTCCCCCTGATCCCCGATCGGATCCCCTTCGACTGGCTGGAATGAGGTGCCAGTGGTCGCCCCGCTGGGGGCAGATTGCCAGCCACGCTGAATCTGACAGCCCAGTCTGCGCCCGGCAATCTGACCCCAGCCACCCATGTCTCGCCCCCAGGCACCGGGCGCCCCGCTCCCTACCGCTGTCGCTTTTTTGCTCCCTGGATTGCCAGTTCGACCTGGTGAATCTTGAAGAGCCGCGCGACTCGCTGGAAGATGGCACGCTGTTCATTTTCCGACAAGTCTTCTGGTGTTGGCCAAGTTTCGTGGACCGTATCAAACTGGTTTTTCCAGTAGTCGGTTGCCGTCTTTTCCCATTCGGCTAACAACACTGCGTCTTCTTCGTCACAAGCTGGCCCAGTGGGGCTCGATGAGACATACGCGATCTTTCCATCGGCCCCGAGAATCACCATCATCGGGAAGCTATCAATCCCGTAGGCCGTCGTCGTCACGGAATCTTCCAGCATCGTTCCGCTGTCGATCGCGGCGGTATCACTCCAGAGATGACTGGTTTTGAATTCTTTGATCTTCGCTTCGAGGGCCGCAGGATCACCATCCGCTGAATGAATACTGATAAAGTTGACCGGCTGGTTTTGGAAGTGTTCTTGAACGGCTTTGAACTCTGGGACCGATGCCCGGCAGGCACTGCACCACAAGCCCCAGAACTCCAGCACGACGACCTGTCCTTTGAGGTCTTCCAGCGTCCTGGGTTTTCCATCGAGCCAATGGCCAATGGTGAGCGGAGGTGCCTGTTGCCCGACACTGACCAACGGCTGGCGTTCTAATGCCCCGACGACTTTTCCGGCGTCGTGGTCGTACAGTTTCTGCCCGTCAGGAAACGGCAGGACGAAGAAGTCATCCGCGAAATCCGTTTTGATTTCGACCAATGAGCAATCCCATCGATATCTTCGGAAGACAACATTAGGGATCGTCCGGGTCCCCGCTTTCAACTCGTCCCGCTGCTCCTTGGTGAGGGCCGTTGCATCGGGATCGTCCTGCCACTCTTCCAGCAAGACTCGACTGGGATAAAACGCTCCGTTGGGGAGATCGGTGACCTCGTTTGTGACGAGTACGCTGGAAGGTCGATGGCGGTCAAAATGACCTGTGAGTGGCTCTTGGGCGTGCCTGTTAACGTACAACTGGATTGGAACGGCTCCACGATTCAGGTCTAACCAACCTCGGAAGGTTTGGGGGTATTGGGCCTTCGGGGCGAGAGGCATGTCAACATCGACGACGGTCAGCATTCGGCCGTTGAGTTCTTCCTGCCGGATGACTCGATATTGTTCGGCGGGTTGTGAGAAGAACTCCTCGTATGGGAGTCGGCAATACTCGCTCTCATGGACCAAGCCTGTATAGGGGGGAAGGTCGATCGACATCACATCCGTGAGGTGCTTCTGCATCACATACGCATAGCTTCCGACACTGAAGTGCCACCAGCGACTGGGTGGGGTCGATTTGGTGGATCGCGAGAAAATGGACATGTCCCGGTAAGTCGTCAATAGCGTCTCCGCCGTGATTGGAGATTCCGGGAACGACCACGACTTTGCCTCTTCCTCGTTTCTGTCAATGTCTTTGGGACAGCGGTACTGGTAGTCGTCCCCATTCAAGAAGAACTCCATGGGAGTATACATTCGAAACGCCTTTCGAATGCGGAGCTTCGCAATCTTTTGTTTCTGCTCCTCTGTGAGGACTTTGTGACTCTTCTCGATGGCATCTGCATGTCGATGCTCTCGGCGTGATTCCGCCTCCGTCGCTTCGATCTCATGGATCAACTGCAGATGCAGGTGAGAAAGACGCCCTACATTCTCCCGATGAAGTTTCAGGATCTCGTCGGCGGTGGGGAGTTCACCAGCGTTCACAACAACAGCGATGAGGAAGGCTGCAGCTACGACAAAAAGTCGAATTCTTGAAATGAGTTGTCGCATCTTGCTCTCCAATTGCGATTAGTGTTGAGTTGTGGACTGCCGTCGTAGGCACAGGGTACTCAGGATGTCCCGAATTCCGTCATTTGGGATCACCCAGAGGATTGTTGGCCCCCATTATGCAATTGTCACAATGGTGCTGCAACACGGGTTGAAATGGCGGGGTGGCCCAGACATCGCTTTGGATGTCTGGGTGACGCAGGAACAAGAGGGTTTGAAGGGTGGGCTGTCCTCCGTAACCTCTTGTTGCATTGCAACCCAGACACTCAAAGCAGTGTCTGGGCCACCGCGTCTGGTCTCCCAAATCCGGGCGGAACGGACGTGGGCGTCCGTTCTACATTGGATGAGGCCACTCACCCCCACAGTCCGTGCAGGGTCTCCTTCTCCAGCACCCCCAGCGGGAATTTCTTGCTGAAGGGGTGGTCCGCGATGCCAGCAAACTGTCGCAGGGCCTGATGAATGTATTCGTAGACGGGTGCCGACGCCGAACCAGGCGCGGCACCTGACCGGCAGGACCACTCCCCTCGGTCTACGTCTCGCCATCCGCCGGTCGGGGGGCTTCGCCGTTCGGCCACGGAGGCCTTCCGATGGGCTGCCGTGTGTGATACCTTGTGGGTGTCTCTGTGGAGTTTCGCATGAATCAGACGCTGATTGTCCCAGGCCGGTATGCCGACTGGATGTTCATTCCAGACGGCCCACTCCCAGACGCGGAGGGGGCGGCCCAGCTCGTGATCACCCCCGCCCCGGCCCCGCCACGCGGGTCAATCGCCGACGCCTTCGGGACCGCCCCCGTGCTGCGGTCCGGAGACGACATCCTGGCCCAAGTGCGGGCCGAACGCGACGAGTGGGGTGACCGCTGATTGACCTCGACGCGAACGTGGTGATCCGCCTGGTCGAAGGCGACGCATCGACCCGCGCCCCGTTGGTGGCTCGTCTGGCCGCTTCACTGGGTCTGCCGGGGTCGCTGGTGATGTCTCGGCTGGCCCGGCTGGAGTGCCGGTCGAAGCCGTTGCGGTCAGGCGACTTGGCCACCCTGGCTCAGTTCGACGTGTTCTTCGCCGGGGTCGAGTTGCTCGTGGTCGAGGTGAACCCGGCGGTGATCGAACGGGCAACCGACCTCCGCGCGCGATACAACCTCAAGTCCCCCGACGCCATCCACTATGCCACGGCGGTGGAGGTCGGCGCGACGGTGTTCTTGACCGGCGACCGGGGTCTGTCACGGTGTTCCGAGGTGTCGGTCGAGGTGCTGTAGCCTCCCCACACGGGCTGCTGAACCAGGCGCTGCACCTGGCCGGGCATCGTGGCTATTGTAGTATTACGCTCAACTGGCCCGGTCGGTGAGCGATGTCGTTCGGCGGCAGGAACGCGGGGTAGCACCGGTTGGCTCGCTTTGGAGCCTACCGGTGTGCATTGGCACAAGAGGGTGACGCGAGTCTCCTCCATTGTCACCTCCTGTTTCTTCGTCACCCATGTCACCCAAAACGGCCACCTGGGCACCCTGCGAGAGCGGCACGGCGTCAGCCTGCCGAGGCGTCCAGCAACAGCACGCGCCGGGCCGCTCGCGGGGGCCTCGACAGGCTGACGCCTGCCGCGCTAGAGCATTCCACGATTCGGTGTTCGCCCTCGTAGCCTGGACCCCTAGGTCCGGGCGGTACGGACCTGGGGTGCGTACTACATTTCGGCGCACATGCATTCGCGGGGTGGCCCAGACATCGCTTTGGATGTCTGGGTGACGCAGGAACAGGAGGGATGGAATGAGGCGTGATTCTCCCTGCCGACGCTCCACTGTCAAGCCTCTTGTCGCTCCGCAACCCAGACACTCATAGTAGCGTCGGGGCCACAGCGTCTGGTCCCGTGTGTGTGTCTCAAACGTCGGTGAGTCGTGAAGTTGCCAAGCCGCCGACCCCAACGGGGTCTCGCCTTGTAGCCCAGGGTCGGCCGCGCAGCGGCAGACCCTGGGGTGATCGGTTCGGAAATCACATCAACCCCAACGGGGTTGCGACCACCGCCTGACGCAACCCCGTTGGGGTTGGTACTGGCGGATGCGATCGCAAACCCAGGGTTTCCCGCTGCGCGGGCAACCCTGGGCTACGTGACGCGACCCCTTTGGGGTCAATTCACCGACGTTTGGAACGCACACATTCTGGTCCCCCAAGTCGAGGCGGAACGGACGTGGGCGTCCGTTCTACGTTGGATGAGGACACTCAGCCCCAGAGCCCGTGCAGAGTCTCTTTCTCCAGCACTCCCAGCGAGAACTTCTGGCTGAAGGGATGGTCTGCGATACCGGCGAACTGTCGCAGGGCTTGGTGGATGTGTTCGGGGCGGACGCGGACGCCTTGCTCCTTGTCGGTGGCGAGCGTCAGCGGGTTGAGCGGGATGTGGAACTGTTTCTCATCGGTGGCCCCGATGACGCGATTGCCTTTGATCCCCTGGCCGAGGAACATGATCGAGCCGATCGACCAGTGGTCCTTGCCGTGGCCGGTGTTGTAGGTCGGCGTGCGGCCCATTTCGCTTTGGACGATCAGGACCATCTGGTCGCGAATCTTCAGCTCCTCAGCCCGCCGCATGATGTAGGCGATCCCGGCCAGGAACTCGGGGATGAGCTTCATCTGATCGGTGTCGTTGTTGGCGTGGCTGTCGAACTGGCCGATGGAGAGGTTGGCCGAGACGCACACGCCCGCCTTGAATGAGGCCAGCGCGATCTCGGCCTGCTGGGAGAGCCGCTCCTGGGGGATGTCCTTCGGGATATAGGCGGAGACTCGCTCCAATGCCTTCGAATTCACCTGGGCGGCATACAGCATGTTCTCGGCCCGCTCCAATCGCGGCAGTCGTGGCTCTTTCGCGCGGGCTGCGTTCTGTTGGGCCAGGGCCTGCTCGATGCGATCCAGCGCGAAGTCGTCGTGGAATGGCGACCGCGCGTTCCCCTCGACATGGTCGGCGTTGGCGATCCGTTGCAGCGACGGGACGTATGGCACGCGGGACATCGCCACGAGGTTCCCCGTGGCCGAGTAGTTCCCGAACGTTAGAAACGAGATCGGGCAAGTCGGCCCCTGGCACGCGGCGACGAGAGCTGCGAATGTGGGATAGGCCATGCTGTCGAGCTTGCCGGTCGCCATGTAGCGGGCCCCCGGCGAGTGGTTGTTCACCGAGTAATCGAGGCCGTTCAGCACGAGCAGCTCATCGCCGAACTCGGCGTAGAAGTCTTCGTTGCTCAGGCCGCCCTGCTGGTGCTTGGCGGTGGGGGCGAACTTATGGGACCCGCGCGTGAGGATGTCCCCCTCCTTGTACAGGCGGTTGATCTCATTGATCCCCTTGGGGTCCATCAGATACGTCGTGTCCCAGCCGCCCGAAGCGTTGAGCACCACATAGTACGGCCCGCCATACGGCTCGTTCTTCGACTTCTCTTGAGCCAGGACCGAACCGGTACAAGGCAGTGCGAACCCCAGTCCCGCGAGGCCGCAGAGTTTCAGAAAGTTGCGTCGCATGGGGGGACTACTCGTAGAGGAACTCGGGCCTGCGAAGCAGGTAGGTCACGACCCCGCGCCACGCGCGGATCGTGTACTGCGGGTCCGCCGGGACATCCGGCATCTCGCGGCGGCATTGGTAAATCTCGCTCTTCTCAAGCCCGGTCTGCTGCTTGGCATCGCTGACGATCCCCGCGAACAGCTGGTATGTCCGTTCGACATCGGGCGAATCCACAGCGTCGTGCTGGCCGAGAATGCGTTCATGCAGATGCACGATTACCCGGCGGATCGCGAGGTCGCCTTCCGGTGACGCTCCCGGAACATCGCTCGGCTCGATGCCGGGAAAGAGTTGCCTTTCGGCAGAGGCGCGCATGAAGTCCCTGATCGTCTGGATGCAGGCCACATCATTCGCCAGCATCCGCTGAATCGCCCCCATCGCCCCACTCGGATCGGCGGCGCGCTCGGTGACTTCCTGGGAATCGATGCCGCCGTACAGCATCGCCAGTTGATCCTCCAACCGCCCCCACGGCTGGCCAAACACAGCTCCGACCTTGCGCTCCAACTGCTCGGGGGCGAGCATGCGGACCAGTCCAATGTCATCCAATTCGGCCTGCCGCGCCGGGTCGCTGGCCACTGTCGCCATGCCGTCCGCGCGGTAGAAGTCGGAGACGATCCAGTCCTGGAAGACCCGCTTGAGGTTGAACTGGTTCTGGGCGAACCGCGTGGCGATCGCCTCGATCTGGCAACGCTGCTCGGTGTAGGCCCGACGTTTCGCGGAGAACAACGGGTCGTCGATCTCCTTCGGCGGCAGCAGCACCTTGCGACCGGTGAGGATGTAATAGACATGCTCGACCATCGCGACCGCAAAACGCGGGTCTTTCGCCGTCCGCTCGCCGAGCCATTGCAGTGATCGCCAGCGCTCCTCGGGCGGCAACTCTTCGCCGTCGAGACCCGCCGTGAACATGTCCTTGTACCACCCCTCCTTCCGCCGACCATAGACTCCCTCAAACCGGTAGTAGTCCTGGAACAGCCCCGCAACCGGGTCGATCGTCTTGTGACAGACGACACACTCCGACGCCTGCATCGTCGGGATCTCGTACTTGGCGGTCACAGCTGCCGCATCCGAAACTCGCGCAGCCAGTTCGAGGGCATCGATCCCCAGGAAGTGCAGGTAAAAGACCCGCGCTCGCTGGCGGTTGCGGTTGGTCTCGGTCGTCGGATAACGCCTCATGTATTGAAACGTGCTCAACAGTCCGGCGTGTGGATAAAACCCGGTGGCTGACTCCTGATCGTCCTCGCGCTCGCGACCGACGAGGGCCTTGAGCTTCACCGGGATGTACTCGAACGGGTCGTCCGGGTTCTTGAACTGCGGCTTCAGTTCCTCATAAATCCCGTACCCGCGCGAGGTATACGGCGTGACCATGATGTAGTCCGCTGTCACGATCTCGGTGAACGGGCGGTCGTTCCGCACGATGTGTTCGATCAGTTTCATCGGCTCGCCGAGCAGGGCTGCGCGATAGTCGTCCGCCAGCTTGTAGCGGGCCTTCTGGCGGGCATTTTCATCGGCGATGTGGCTCAGATCGTGATTCTGCGTCCAGTGCCGCGTCTTCTCGAAGTGCGTATATGTCAGGGCCGATTCCGCCCCGTCGTCGTACCCGACCGTCAGAAAGATGTCATTGAACCCCTCGCGCAGCCGGTCGTAGAACGCCTCCTCTTTCATGACTGCGTCGAGGATCGACGGCAGGGCCTTGAGTCCCTGGCTGGCTACGGCCTCCAACTCCGGCTTTGTTGGTAGTCGACCCACCAGCGACAACGTGGCCCGCCGCAGCAACCGGCGGTCGTCCAGCATGGCGACGCCATCGAAGAATGGTTTCGCGGGCTTGTCGTCAGTGGCTACTTCCGTCGGCTGACCCGGCGGCACATTCGCCCGGCGTACGAACTCGGTGAGGACGCGATACCCCGTCGAGTCGGCCTTCAGCACCGCCACGCCGCCATGCTCCAACCCCCCGCTGGCCTTGAGCAACAGCCGCGACTGCTCCCCCTCCTTGACGCGGGCCATCCGCGCGAACGACTCCCGATTCTGCAGCAACCCCACACCCAGCCCGACCCGCAGCGGATCGACGAGGACAAACGCACTCTCCTCCGCATCGCCGCCGGTCTTGTGACACTGGAGACACGACTGCGAGCCCACCTTGGCCCACACCTCATCCGCAAAGAACCGATCCACCGCTGCCGCACACCCCGGCTCGCCGGGCGATGGCGATTCGTCTCCGCGAATGACTGTGGCGAACAAAGCCACCACGATGAAAACCACTGCGAGAATTCTCAACGTCATGAGTGGCTCTTCAAGCATGAGTAGTGTACGGAACGCTTTCGATTGTAGTCATTTCACTCGATTGCAAGATACCGCTCGGGAATGAGAGACTCAATGAATCAACGATTCCACATCGACCCGCCGTGCTGCCAAGAGTTCCATGACGCTTTGTACGATATGCGGTGGAATCGGTGTCAATTCGATGCCACTTGGCACCCGCGAATCACGTGCCAATGGCTGATTGACAGGAACGCCCGCTTCCACTGTCGGTCCAGACTTCGTAGCCTGAAGCTGCGGACGACGCTGTTTCCGTTTGTTCTTCAAAGACTGACTCATGGCATGTCTCCTTGGTCAACTATATCGGCGGGTCAGAAAGTCGGCAACGCCGAGAATTGCAGCCCCCAACACTTTCCGTCGCTGAGAACTCTTATTCCCGAAGTAACCCGCCATGGCAGAGTCACAGTAAACGGCAGCGAATACTTTTCCGGGTTTGCCGACCGGAACAGCGATCCATGATTTTCGGTCGGGGGTGCGCCGGGCTGCCTCTTCTCTTGTGAATCCCTGGTTGCTCGTCAAGAAATCGACGACGTTCGTACCCGAAGGGAGTGACGAATGAGACTCTTCACCGGTCCGAAAGGCTGCCCCCACGACACCTTCACTGATGGTGACACGTTGATCCTTCCCCTCGGGTTTCAACGGTCCGATGTAGTTCGTACGCTGAATGGGGCCTGTTTCGTCCCGAGTGTAGAGGGCAATTCGCATGTTCTCGTCATGATTATTTCCCAACGACTCAAGGATGGAATGGATCACATGCAGCAAGCCTTCGAGGGGAGAATCGTCGTGCCGGTTGGCTGTGATCCGGTAGTTCTTGACCGCCTTGAATGTCACGATCAAAAAGGCCACGACAGCCAGTGCCCATGCGACCTGGGCGGCCAAGGTGTCAGGCGGTTTCGCGATCCAGAATCTCCATCCGGCGGCGACGCCTCCAATCAGGCTGACAGCTGCGATCCCCATGTCGTACGGGAGGTCGGCAGCCATGAACCGCTGAATCCAAGAAACCGGTTTGAGCCCCTTAAGCATACTGATCGCCCGCACTTCGAAAAGAACCTACTGCCATTCGAATCACAAAGCCGTTCCCCCACCCCTACTCCTCATCATCCCGCAGCTTGGCCAGCACGCTGATGTCATCCAGCGTACTCGTGTCTCCGGCGGACTCGCGGCCAGCGGCGATGTCTCTGAGCAGCCGGCGCATGATTTTGCCGCTGCGGGTCTTGGGGAGGGCGGTGGTGAACCGGATTTGGTCGGGGGTCGCCAGGGCTCCGATCTGTTTGCGGACGTGGGCGATCAGTTCCTTCTTGGCCTCATCGGGCGGGATATCGCCCTTGGGGATCACGAAGCAGCAGATCCCCTCGCCCTTGATCTCGTGCGGGAAACCGACGACGGCGGCTTCGGCGACGAGCGGATGCGAGACGAGAGCCGACTCGACTTCCATCGTACTCAGCCGGTGGCCCGAGACGTTCAGCACATCGTCGATGCGGCCCATGACCCAGTAGAACCCGTCCTCGTCTTTTCTGGCTCCGTCGCCCGCGAAGTACAGGCCCGGCAGCTTGCCGAAGTAGACCTCTTCGTACCGCTTGTGATCGCCGTACAGCGTCCGCAGCATGCTCGGCCACGACTGCTTGATGACCAGCAGACCGCCGTTGTTGGTCGGAACTGGCTCGCCCTTTTCGTTGACGATCTCAGCCACCACGCCCGGCAGCGGACGGGTACACGAACCCGGCTTGGTCGAGGTAATTCCCGGCAGCGGGCTAAGCATGATCGCCCCGGTTTCGGTCTGCCACCAGGTATCGACGATCGGGCAACGCTCGCCTCCGATCACGCGGTGATACCACATCCACGCCTCGGGATTGATCGGCTCACCGACCGAACCCAGCAGTCGCAGCGACGACAAGTCGTACTTGTTCGGCCACTCGTCACCCCACTTGATGAAGGCCCGGATCGCCGTCGGGGCGGTGTAGAAGATGCTGACCTTGTACTTCTCGATGATCTCCCAGAACCGGCCGTTGTCGGGCCAATTCGGGGCACCCTCGAACATTACCACGCTGGCCCCGTTGGCGAGCGGACCGTAGCAGATGTAGCTGTGACCGGTGATCCAGCCGATGTCGGCGGTACACCAGTAGGTGTCCTCGTCCTTGAGGTCGAAGACCCATTTCGTGGTCATCATTGTGCCGAGGGTGTACCCGGCAGTGGTGTGCATGACCCCCTTGGGCTTGCCGGTCGATCCGCTGGTGTAGAGGATGAACAGCGGGTGTTCCGAGTCGACGGGGACCGCGTCGCAATCACTGCTGACTCCGTCCATCAGTTCGTGCCACCAGTAGTCGCGGTCGGGGGTCATCTGGACCTCGCCGCCGGTGCGACGGACGACGACGACCTTCTGCACGCTCGGCGACTTGGCCAGGCTCTCGTCGACCGCCTTCTTGAGGACCACCTCCTTACCGCGACGCCAGCCGCCGTCCGCAGTGACGACGACTTTCGCTTGGGCATCGTTGTTCCGGTCGGCGACGGCATCGGCCGAGAACCCACCGAAGATGATCGAGTGCGTGGCCCCGATGCGGGCACAGGCCAGCATGGCAATCGTCAGCTCGGGGATCATCGGCATGTAGAGCGTGACGCGGTCGCCGGTCTTCACTCCCAGCTTGATCAGGACGTTGGCGAACTTGCAGACTTCGCGGTGCAGATCCTGGTAGGTCAGGACGCGGGTGTCGCCGGGTTCCCCTTCCCAGATGATCGCTGCCTTGTTCTTCCGCCATGTCGAGAGATGCTTGTCGACGCAGTTGTAGCAGGCGTTCGTCTCGCCCCCGACGAACCATTTCGTGTTCGGCATGGTGCCGACCATCGCCTGGTCGAACGGCTTGAACCAGTGCAGGTGCTCCTTGGCCAGGTCGCCCCAGAACCCGGCGGGGTCGTCCTTGGCCCGCGTCCACATCTGTTGGTACTGCTCCTCGCTGCTGATGTTCGCGAGGGCGGTGAACTCCGCAGGTGGCGGGAACCGGCGGGTTTCGTGGAGCGTGCTTTCGATGTTGTTCGACATGGTGGGGAGGTTGAGAGTTGAGAATTGAGTGAGAAAGGGAAGCTGGCGAGCCCCCGGCGTGAGCCGGGGGAGGAACCGCCAGCGTACGGCGAGTCGTGGAGGAGATTACTTCCCGGAATTGGACTCAGCAGGTGTCGTGGCCGTTGGTGGAGTGGTCGGCTTCGCGGGGGCATGACCTCGAGACGCTACGATGACTATTCCCACAGCAACCAAGAGCATCCCCACGCCAAGCAGGGGATCAAAGTGTCCTCCGCTTTTTCTGGTCATCAGATACTGAGTAATTGCTGTGACGCAGACAGCCCCTCCAAAGACAATCGGCATCACCAGACCAGGACCAGCCCCCGACTTGCCTGCGTTCATGACGGCAAAGGTTAGCGTCAGCGCGCCAAAGGCTCCCAGCGACCCCGCCAGAAACCCCCACTTCATTGCCGGGTAATAAATCCCGCTGAACGAGAAATTATCCTTCATCCCCTTCATCGCAACCGCGCCACCGATGCAGGCCCAGACCAGATAAGCGACTCCAATGAACAGGTACGGCTTGAAGGCGCTCCAATCCGGTGGCTTCGCGGAACTGCGGGCGTTCCCCAAGGCCGGGCCATAGACGCCCCAGAAGATCGCCGTCAGCACGGCAAACAGAATGGCGGTCGAGCGTTCATTCATGGATGTGGTTCCTCAGACTTCCCACGGAGGGGGTCTCCGCAGACCCCTCCCCCAGACAGTGACTTCAAGCCCGTCATGGTAGCGGGGAGGGGCGGCGTTGTCGTTCGAGCGACGCCCCAGAATGCGCCGCCGGTCAGGCGTCACAATCGTCGGTAGAAATTTACCACGGCGGGGTGGCACGTCCCGGAGTCCTCGAAGGGTTTGGCGGGCAGCCACTGAGCGTGAAAACCCAATCAGCGAGCGACCCCCACGCCCTTCCCAAAGCGTCAGGGCGTGCCACCCGCCCCGTCTGTCGGTGAGGGAGCGGGCTACTTGCCGCCGTTGCCGGATTCGAGTTCGTCGAGCAGCGTCCGCAGCTGGCCCAGGTCGCTCTTGCTCAAGCCCTGATCGCGGATCAGATGCTCGACCAGCGGCAGCGGCTCGCCGTTGAACAGGTTGTTGAGGAAGTTCTTGACGGTGTCGCGGATCACCTGCTTGGGGCGGGCGTCGGCGGTGTAGACCAGGCTGCGACCGTCGCGTTTGGAGACCAGATAGCCCTTGGCTTCGAGTCTGCGCAGGAAGGTCTGGACGGTCTTGTAATTGATGTTGCGGGTTTCGGGCAGGTTATCAAGAACCTGCCGCACGGTGGCGTCGCGGAGGGTCCACACAATGCGTGCGACCTCCATCTCGGCACGGGACAGCGCGGGGCGATCAGACATGATGGAACTCCTTGGCCTGCATACATCTGTACGTTATCCGGGGGTTCCCCGGTCGTCAAGCGGGGCCACGCACTGCTTTCCGGTGCATTGGTGTTCAGTCGTCAGTTTTCAGTTTTCAGTCCGAGATGAGTTGCCCAACCTCACCCAGTGCATGGCCGTGCTTGCGGTTCTGTGCCCCTGGCTTCCCCTGTGGCAAACGTTGGGTCTTCTGGCTCTTCCGGCCTGAAAGGCCATCCGTTCTCATAGCCAGGGCTGAAGGCCCTGGACATTGTCGTCCTCCGTGATGGGAGGGCTGAAGGCCCGGCCATTCGCTGGAGCCTGACGCTCGGTGACAGCCCGAATGGCCAGCCCGTTGGGCCTTTTGACCTCGCCGTGGCCGGGAACCAGGGCCTTCAGCCCTGGCTAGAGGAACGACCGACCCTTCGGGCCTGATGAGACACTGCTCTTTGGAATTTATGAGTGTCTGGCCCGGTGGCCACTGGCCGTGGACCACACGATGGTCCGCGAACGACACCGATATGGTGGACCGAGGGCAAGGCGGCCTGCCGGTCTGCATCGCCCCAACTCATCAGCGGTCAGCCCGACTGATGGGGCGGGCTCCTGTGACTGCGGGGCAGATTGTTCGAAACCTTTTCCGATTCGCGGTGTTTCACCCGCATTCTGGGGCCAGAGAACAGACCTCGTTGATTCAACGGAAGGGATCGGGTCGTGTAATAGTGCGAGCGCTTCGAGTCATTCATCCAATCGGATTCACTGATGTCTGCGTGGAATGTGGCCATTGTCGGCGGAGGGCCGGGTGGTCTGATGACGGCCTATGCGCTGCAGAAGATGGCTCATTGTCCGGTGCAGATCACCCTGTACGAGGCCAGCCCTCGACTGGGGGGCAAGATCCTGACGCCGCAGTTCAGTGCCATTCCCGTACACTACGAAGCCGGGGCTGCGGAGTTCTATGACTACTCGATGTTCGACGAAGACCCGCTGAAGGAATTGATCGCGGAGCTGGGACTCCCGATCCGGAAGATGGGAGGTCCGGCGGTGATCATGAATCACCAGATCCTCTCCAACATGGATGACATCCGGGATCAGCTCGGCCCGCAGGCATACCAGGCTGTCCAGGAGTTCGACCGGCTGGCCAAGGACCGCATGACCCCCCAGGAGTTCTACAACTCCGACTACCCGGAGGGGGCCACTGCGCCGCCCGAGCGCCACCGATTCGATGCACTCATCGCGGACATTGCCGAGCCGCACGCGCGGGGCTACGTCGAGAACCTGATCCACAGCGATCTGGCTACCGAACCCGCTCGAACCAGTGTGGCGTATGGTCTGCAAAATTACCTGATGAACGACCCCGCCTACATGGACCTGTACGGCATTGAGGGCGGCAACGAACGGCTCCCGCAAGAACTCGCTGCCCGAATTGCCGCCACGATTCGGCTGGAGCAGCAGGTCACCAGCGTGACCAAAGCCGGACAGAAACTCCGTGTCAGTTCCGTCCACCAGGGAGAGACGCGGCAGGACGAATTCGATTTCGTGGTCATCGCCCTGCCCCACAGCCACCTGCTGTCTGTCGAATACCAGGGCGACCGACTGTCCGAGGCGCTGCGAAGGCATCACGCGCAGTACAACTTCCCAGCCCACTATCTGCGCATCACCATCCTGTTCGAGCAGCCCTTCTGGCGGGATGCCTTCACCGATTCGTACTGGATGCTGGACCGATTCGGCGGCTGTTGTCTGTATGACGAATCGTCGCGGGTGCCGGGCAGCACTCATGGTGTGCTGGGTTGGTTGTTGGCCGGAGAGGTGGCGGAGCAGAAGAGTTCCCTGAGTGATGGTGAGTTGATCGCCGAAGCGCTCGATTCGCTGCCGCACTTCCTGACTCATGGCCGTCACGACTTCATCGAAGGTCGCGTGCATCGCTGGATCGGGGCCGTGAATGCCCTCCCCGGCGGGATCGTGCCGCAGAGCCACGACCGACGACATCAGCCCGAGCCGCTGGAACATCCGAATCTGTTCCTGGTCGGCGATTACCTGTACGACTCCACACTCAATGGCGTTCTGGACTCCGCGGAATACGTGGCCGCCTGGATCGCCGCACAACTGGCCGACACTCCCCAGAAAGACGCACGATGACCGACGCCGAACCAGGCACCCGGAACACCGGGATGCCGAGCCATTCGAGTTTCGCCTCGACGCTGCCGCCGGGATCCGCGATTCAACACATCGCCTTCGTCGCGGAACGTACTGCCGGTCAGACGCCCGTCATGGAGTTCCCTCCCCTGCTGCAGCGCCGGGCGGTCCTCGTCCAGGGCGATGCCACTCCGCAGTCCGTCGCGGCGGGCACCCTGACGATTCTCACCGTCCCGGCTCAAGTCGGGGAGGCCACGATCGAATCCGAAGGCGAGCTGTTCACCCGCCTGCGGCACTGGGTCGATGCCGCCGCTCCTGCGGAGGCTCCGCAGTCCCTCGTCATGATGTTCCAGGGTGTCCAGCTCTGCTGGGCTCCCGGACGCAGCGCGATCCTGGCGCAGTCCGACCGGCTGGAGGCCGTCCGCAAGGCCGTGATCGAGGCTGCGTTCTATGACGCGGAACTGAGCCAGATCGAGCGGACTCTGGGCGAAACCTGGCCTCAGCTGGAAGCCGACCTGCCGCTGGCCTTCGAGTTCGAAGAGACCTCGATGAGTCAGCAGAAGCAACTGCGACAGCGCTTTGGACAGGTGTTCCTGCTGCGAGCGAGACTGACCCGTCTCGGTCCGTATGTCCACAGCCCGCATCTGCATCCCCCGACGCTGGCGAGCCAGATGGGCGAGCGACTCCGGGACCGCACCCGTATGGCGCATCGCTACGAGTTTCTCGACGAGCAGATCGAGGTCTTCGAGGGGGTGTACGAGATGTGCGGCCAACGCGCCAGCGACTACAAGCTCGCCCGCACGGGCCACATCCTGGAGTGGATCATCATTGTGTTTTTGTTCATCCAGTTTCTGCTCTCCGGTTTCGAGATTCTCACGAAGGTGGGGCCGTAGGCGATGCGATACCCCTCGATTGATATCCTGAGAACCTTCGCCATTTTTGTGATGGTGCTGGTTCATTTCAGCGAGAACCTCTCCGGCTACAAGCTGCCCTTTACGGGATTTGGAGCCCCGCTGTTCGCGTTCCTGTCCGGAGTCAGCTACCGGCTGTGGGTGACGGGCCAGCAAGCGCGGGGGATCAGCGAGCAGGACATTTCCAAGGTGTCGGTGCGGCGCGGGCTGTTCGTGTTCGGCGTCGGCTTCGCGTTCAACATCCTGGTGTGGATGCCGGAGGACACCTTCAACTGGGACGTGCTGACCTTTGTGGGCGCGGCGCTGCTGTTGCTCAATGGAGCCCGTCGCGTCCCGCTCGTCCTCTCCGTACTGGCGGCCGTCATGGTGCTGCTGGTGAGTCCGCTTCTGCGAGAGATGGCCGACTATGGCGCGTACTGGGAGAACCTGTACTTTGAGTACGACATGACGCTGTCCGATGTGCTGATCGGTTTTCTGTCCACCGGGTATTTCCCGATGTTCCCGTGGATCGCGTATTCGCTGGCCGGGTTCGTGACATCTTCGATCTTGTTTGTGGAGCCTGCGGAACCGTCCGGGACACGCCCCTCCCCGTGGCCGACGGTACTCACGGGTGCAGCGTTCAGCGCCACAGCGTTACTGGTTCTGCTGTCACGCCCCTACCTGCCCGCAGTGCTCTCGAACACCTTGCTGGGAGGCTGGACGATGTATCCGTCCACGACGGTGTATGTGCTGGGCACCCTGGGCATGACCCTGATGCTGATTGGATTGGCCCATCACGGTGTGGATTTCAATCCACGAGCGTTGCGGTACGGGGGGCTCCTGAGCATTGCCAAGACGTTCAGCCGCTATTCGCTGACGATTTACGTGCTGCATCATGTGGTGCATCTGTGGCCGCTGTGGATTTATGGTTTGGTCACCGGAAACGATCCGACCGAATTCTGGATGAAGGCCATGCCGATCTCGGTCTCGATCCCGCTGGCCCTGCTCTTTCTGGCCTGCTGCTATGGGCTCTTGCGCTGGCTGGGGCCGGATCGCACGTATGGGATAGAATCGTGGATGCGCTGGTTGTGCGATTGATGGGAAGCCTTCCGCGGCAGTGCGGGACTTGCCGAACGGCCTGCTGCTCCCCTCTCCCCCCGGGAGAGGGGCTGGGGGTGAGGGCGGTACGGCGAGCAGACTTCCGCCGGAAGGAGCAGGCATCCGAGACATGGATTGGACAACCATCATCGATGGCATTTCAAGAGAGTGGATCACCAGACGGGCGGTCAGTAATCACTTCCCGTGGAATTGGCTTCCAGCCTGTCGTCTTGGGTATAGACTGACAGGCTGGAAGCCTATCCCACGTGTCTGAGAAGCCTGACCGATCACCCGAGAGACGAGGTCAATATGCCCGCGAAAACGCCCCGCACGACAACACCCCAGCGAGAGTCGACGCCGGTCTCCCTCTCGGTCTTCCCGACCGAGATCGGCTGGTTCGGGTTACTGGGAAACACGGAGGGTGTCTGCCGCGTGACGCTTGGACACGCTTCGCTCCTTGCCGTTCGCGTGGCACTCCACACGGGCGCGGACGATGTCGCCGAGGCCGACTGGTCCGCGCAGCTCCGCCTGCGACTGGAACGGTACGCCGCCGGGAGTGCGGTCGACTTCGATGATGTCGAAATACTCCGCCCCCGCCCGCTGACCGACTTTCAGCAGCGAGTCGTGGACACCGTCCGCGCGATCCCGCGCGGGGAGACGCGGACCTATGGTGAGGTCGCCGCGCTGGTCGGCTCACCCGGAGCGGCCCGCGCGGTCGGGACGGTGATGGCCAACAACCCCGTCCCAATCATCGTGCCCTGCCACCGCGTCGTCGGGACAGCGGGCGGGCTGGGGGGCTTCAGTGCTGCGGGCGGAGTGCGGACCAAGCAGTGGATGCTGGACCGAGAAGCCGCGACCTCCAGATAGAACATGGCCTCTCGTTCGTGGGGGCAACCTCTGGCCTTCGAGCTGGCCCACATGAACATCCCGACTGAAGCCGACCAAGTCACTCGTCCCTGGGGGAGCGGCAACTCCTTGCGGCAATGTGCTGTGTCCCCCAGTCTGGCCCCGCTCGCGCATGAACGGACCCGCGAGTCGCTCCTCATCCGCGGCCCGGCTTTGCCATCC